>JAEEQL010000087.1 GCA_016285265.1 Lachnospiraceae bacterium | reverse complement strand
ACTTGTCTGGTTTCCGCCGATGGCGTAGAATGCACGTCCGAGCTTTAAGAACCTGAGTATTATGAATACCAGGGCAAAGCATGCCAGGGCTATGAATACACCGAGTTCGATCGTGCCGGGTATCAGGGCACCGTTTCCTGCGTAATATCCGAGCCAGGGAATCTCAATCTCAGCGTCCATCAGAACCTGGAAGCCTTTATGATCGACCTTCTGGGGATCGACCGAAAGGATCGTGGTAAAGCCTCTTGCGAAGAACATTCCGGCCAGTGTTACGATGAAGGGCTGAATCTCAAGATAGCTGATGAGAAGGCCCTGTACGATACCGAATGCAAGTCCGATGCCGAGTGCAAGCAAGGCAGATCCTACCACGCTTCCGCCCTTGTTCAGGTACAGAACGCAGCTCATTACGGTAAGGGAAGTTACAGCACCGACACTGATGTCGATACCGCCGCCTATCATGACGATCGTAAGACCAAGGGATACGATGATAAGGCTGGCATTGTCATTGAGCATATCGAAGATCTGCTGGGGGTGAAGGAAACCGCCGCCGAGGAAGATCATCGAAAGTACATACATGCCGATGAAGATACATATTGTTATGGTCATCAAGAGCTGTGTATTCGTAAGGGGCTCTCTGAATTTCTTTGTTTTCATGCCTGTGCCGCTCCTTTCGAATCTTTTTTCTTCAAGGAGGCCTTCTGCCTTACGACCTTGTCGAAGTACTTCTTGACGACGGGCGAACCGATGACGACGAGAAGAATGATAACGATGGCCTTGTAAGCCTTAACGTCGGTGGATGAAACCTTCATCGCATAAAGGGTGGTGGTGAGCATCTGGATGACATATGCACCGATGATGCTTCCGCTTATCCTGAACTTTCCTCCGCCGAGATTGTTTCCGCCGATCGCAACCGCAAGGATGGCGTCCATTTCAACGTCCACAAGGAGTGTCTCATGGTTGATCAGTCCGAGTCTGGAAGTTCCTATAACTCCGGCTACGCATACGCATACACCGAGGATGACAAAAGAAAGAATCTTGATGAATGTGGTGTTGATACCGTTGAGCTTTGCGGCACTCTCATTGATACCGACCGACTGGGTAAGAAGCTCCAGTGAAGTCAGTTTGAAAAGGAGCATAAAGATTATCGCCATCAGTGCAACAATGAGAACCGGTGTGGGGATCGGTATTCCGGGAATGAAGCTTCCGATACCGGAAAGGATCGCACTCTTTACATTGGGAGTCGCACCGCCGTTTATCCAGTATGCGATGGAACGTCCGCAGGTATAAAGGATCAGCGTCGCTATCATCGGCTGTATCCTGAACACCGCAACGAGCACTCCGTTAAATGCTCCGAATATCATAGCTACCAGGCATGCACAGATAAATGCGAGGATAACGGTTACGGCATTGATGACGGGGAATGCCTTGATAACCTTGATGAACACACCGCCCGCGATTGCTGCAGCAGCACCTACGGAAATATCCTGTCCGCCGCAGGCTGCGGTAACAAGGGTCATACCCATTGCAAGAATTGCAAGCTCACTTGCGCCGTTGATGATACTGATCAGGTTACCGGCAAGAACGATATTGCCGTCATTATTCTGTGAAAAACCCAGACTGAAAAAGGAAGGATCCCTTATCAGATTAAATATTACGAGCAGGGCTATCGCTATAAGGGGAATGGTCAGCTGACCGAGTCCGCCGGCGAAGAGCTTTTTCTTATTTGTCTTCATCTTCAGACTCACCTCCCGCAATAGTCTTCATTACCTGTGTCTGGTTCAGGTCCTTACCCTTCAGCTCTCCGACTATGTGTCTGTCTCTCATGACAACAAGTCTTGAGCAGGTTCTGAGCATTTCCTCTATCTCGGAGGAAATGAATGTTACGCTCACTCCGTCCTCCGCAAGCTTTAAAACCAGCTTCTGGATCTCGAGCTTTGTTCCTACATCGATTCCTCTCGTGGGCTCATCGAGGATCAGATACTCGGGATGAGTAAGGAGCCATCTTGCAAGGATAACCTTCTGCTGGTTACCACCGCTTAAGGAACCAACGGGAGTTTCGCGGCTTGCGGTCTTGATGTTCAGCATCTTGATATATTCGTCCGCATAGCTTTCCGCTTCGCTTCTGCTGATTGGTCTTAAGATTCCGTTCATTACCTGAAGTGCGAGGATGATGTTTTCCCTTACACTTAGGTCTGCAATGATTCCGTCTCTCTTTCTGTCTTCAGCGAGGTACCCTATGCCGTTTCGCATTGCTTCGATGGGCTTGGTAATTATCACCGGCTTTCCGTTTATCTTCACCTTTCCGCCGTTTACCTTGTCGGCGCCGAAGATTGCTCTTACGCTCTCACTTCTTCCGGAACCGAGAAGTCCGGTAAAGCCGTTGACTTCGCCCTTACGGATCCGGAAATCAAAGGGAAGAGCATCGCTGCTTGTAAGACCTTCTGCTTCGTAGAAGACTTCCTTGGTATTTTCTTCGGTCTCTTCATGCTCACCGATCGTTGAAAGCTCGCCGAGTTCCTTACCGATCATCTTGGAAACGAGTTCAACCTGGGGAAGCTCTTCTACCGTATATTCTCCGACCAGCTCTCCGTTTCGAAGAACGGTGATGCGGTCGCTTACTTCATAAACCTGTTCAAGGAAATGTGTAACAAAAATGATCCCGACCCCTTTGGACTTAAGGTCTCTCATAAGGTCGAAGAGCATGTTAACTTCTTTGTCATCGAGTGATGAAGTGGGCTCATCAAGTATCAGAACCTTGCACTTCATATCTACCGCACGAGCGATGGCTACCATCTGCTGAACGGCGAGGGAGCAGTTTCCGAGCTCCTGAGTGCTTCTTGCGGGAATGCCGAGATTTGAAAGAATCTCGTCCGCTCTCTTTTCATAATCCTTACGATTTATCCAAACACTGTCCTCACGGCCGATGAACATATTCTCGGCAACGGTCAAGTTGGGACAGAGAGTGATCTCCTGGTAAACTGTGGAAATTCCGTTATTCTGTGCATCCTGAGGGGACTTGATAACAATGGGACGACCTTCAACCGAGATCTCGCCGCTGTCACTGGAATATACTCCGGTGAGCACCTTGATCAGGGTTGATTTTCCTGCGCCGTTTTCACCCATGAGCGCATGTATCTCACCCTTTCTCAAGGTAAAATCCACGCCGTTCAAGGCAAGGACGCCGGGGAATATCTTCACTATGTGACGCATCTGCAATAAGGGATCCGTCTGCATAATATGTACCTCCTAATACCCTTTAAAAAACACAGCTGAGCCGGTAAAGGTTTCAGCTCAGCTGTGTGAAATGCCGGACTGATCAAATATTATTCGCCGAGTCCGTAAGTGTCGATATCGCTATCGGTGATGGTCTTAGCATCAAAGCCCTTCTCTTCATTGATGATGACCTTGTCGTTGGAGGTCTTAACACCCTTGATGAGATCGCTGATGATCTGAGCCTGGAAAGGTGAGCACTGTCCGTCGTAGTTCCAAGCGCCGTCCTTAAGTTCGCGAAGAGCCCACTTGTTGCAGTCGAAGCCCATTACGATAACGTCGCCGTTTGTTCCGTGAGTGATTCCGTGCTCGTCAAGTGCTGCTACAGCGCCCTTAGCCATTCCGTCGTTCTCTGCATAGATTACGTTGAAGGATTCGCCGCTGTTGATAACGGATTCAACGATGTTCTTAGCTTCTGCTTCGTCCCAGGTAGCGGTCTGCTGAACTACACAGTTCATGGTGCCGTTGTCGAACTGAGCCTGAAGAGCGCCGGTACGTCCGAGCTGAGCGTCTGAACCCATAGCACCCTGGATATGGATTACGTTGTACTGTGAAAGGTTCTGGTCAAGGAGCCACTTAACTGCGGTGTCGCCTTCTGCTGCCATGTCGGAAACAACTGCTGCCTCGTAAAGGCTCTCATCAACATCGATCATACGGTCGAAGAGATAAACCTTAACGCCTGCCTGCTTAGCCTTGGTGAGAACTTCGTCCCATCCGGTAGTCTCTGCTGCCGAGATAAGAAGATAGTCAACGCCTTCGGTGATGAAGCCCTGTGCTGCCTGGAGCTGCTCGTCATTCTTGTCGCTGTAGAATGTCTTGAGCTCGTAGCCGTTAGCTGCCGAGAAAACAGCTTCCATGTCTTTAACGTTTGCCTCACGGTAACCTGACTCTGAAGGAGGGTTATTGATAACGCCTACCTTGATGGGACCGTCCGATCCGGCTCCGCCGGTTTTGCCACAAGCAGTAAGTACGAGTGAAAGAGCAAGTACTGCTGCGAGAGCCAATGCTTTAAACCTCTTCATAAAAATTCCTCCATTTCTCCGCACTGTGCGGTATGTCTATACGATAAGACACGCACGCAGGCGGGTAAATGGAGGTTCATTTCGTCTTGGTTCAAATTTTTCTCGGACTTTATTATATTTTTAGATATCGGTGGATTTTAGTTTTACAACGGTTGAAAATTATTTTACTCGGGTACATTCCTGTACTGGGAGCGGTACTCGGAAGGTGTCATTCCGACATTTTTCTTGAAGATGTAACTGAAATAGTGGGAGTCGTTGTATCCGGATTCCCTCGCTATCTGTGAGCTCTTTACTGCTGTTGTGCGCAGCATTTCCTTGGCTTTGTTAAGCCTGAGGTAAATAAGATATTCCGTAAATGTCTGACCTCCCGTCTGTGAAAAGACGGTGGAGAATCTGCTGTTGCTCATGCCCACAGCCTTCGCAACATCCTGGAGCATGAGGTTCGGATCCGTAAAGTGCTGTGACATGTAGAGCTTTGCTTCGCTTATCATCGCGGGAGTATTCGCATCGCCCGATACATCTCCCATCTCCCTTGTTCCGAGGATCACGGATTTTTCCTCAGCACGGTCTACAAGTATATGTCTTATATGACGCGCAGCCTTGAAGCTTTTTAGGATATCTTCGGGAGCACCGACTATCTCTCCTATTCCCACACGTATACCCTTGCATCCCGTACGCTCAGCTTCCTGAACAAGGGACGAAGCAAATGCATATGCCCTCTCCTCCGCATCCTCCGCGGTATCACCGAGAACAAGAAGTGCGGAACCGGTTCTTGTCGGAGTAGAATGCATCACACCGCCGCTGCTTTCGGAAAGAGTATAGGCAACGGCCTGTCCTTCGCTTGCGGGATCAAACGCCGCATCTACAACCGCATAGTAAGGTGCGATCACGTTGCAACCCATTGACTCGAGATGCTTAAGAACATTTACCGCATCCTCTGCCGCCGCATCCTCGGAGTAAAGCGATGCGATGAGCTTTTCCCTTACGAGGTGCTCGTCATTTCCGAGACGGTTCCGGAGGCTTGCCGCATGCTCTATCGCTTTTCTTTCATCCTCGAGCTGTCTGCTTACTTTATCGAGCGCCTCCCTTAAATTCTCGGAGTTGATAGGCTTGACGAGATATTCGCGCACTCCCAGCTGTAAGCACTGGCGGGCATATTCGAACTCATCGTAGCCGCTTAAGAC
The DNA here is from genome assembly GCA_016285265.1 of Lachnospiraceae bacterium. Classification (GTDB taxonomy): domain Bacteria; phylum Bacillota; class Clostridia; order Lachnospirales; family Lachnospiraceae; genus AC2028. The sequence goes on along the minus strand of JAEEQL010000087.1, from coordinate 5,746 downwards.
AATGATTCCGATCCAGGGCATCTGCGCACGAAGGGTACGGCAGAGCTCAATACCGTCCATGAACGGCATCTTGATATCGGTTATGACAATATCGGGATTGGTATCGCGGATGATCGGAAGGGCCATCTCACCGTCGGGTGCTTCACCTACAAGTGTGTAGGGCGTCTCATCCCACGGGAAGGACTCCCTTATGCCCTCTCTGACAACGATCTCATCATCAGCCAGAAATACTTTCATCTTCGAATATCTCCTCCCTGCTCTTGCACGGTACTACGAATGAAACCTCCGTGCCTTCGGTATTACTTTCGATCTTAAGTCCGTCTTCCAGATTGTAGTACAGACGGATACGCAAGTTCACATTTACGAGTCCGAAGCCTCCTCCGCCCTCGCTTACGGCAGGTCTGCCCTGCTTCATTCTCTCACTCAGATCCTGCAGCTGCTCTGCGGTCATTCCGAGACCCGTATCACGAACGCTGAATTTCAGATAGCCGTCTTCAAGCTTGCCCGTAACCTTTATCGTACCGCCGCCGCGCTTTATCTTAATTCCGTGATAGAGAGCATTTTCGACAAGGGGCTGGAGCAGGAGCTTAAGGATGTAATAATCTCCTATCTCATCCGGTATGTCGATCTCATAATGCATGATGTCACGGTATCTTGTCTGCTGGATCTTAAGATATCCTTCGATGTGCTTCTTCTCCTGGCTGATGGGTATCCAGTCCGCACCGGATGAAAGGGATATCCTGAAGAAATCGCTGAGCGCACTCGTAAGATGAATGACCTCATCCTTTTCACCCGCTTCCGCTTTCCATACGATCGCATCGAGCGTGTTGTAAAGGAAGTGCGGATTGATCTGCGCCTGCAATGTCCTGAGCTCTGCCTTGCGCAGGTTCTTCGCATCGAGGTTACTCTTATCCATCATGGACTTGAGCTTATCCGCCATCATATTTACCCGGCCCGTCAGATTCCTGAGCTCCGTTACATCGGTATCTGCGATTCTTGCATCGAATGCTCCCTCCGCGATCTGCGCCGCAGCTTCCTCAAGTCTTTCGATGGGCTGTCTTACAGAGCTTTCCGTTGCCTTAACGGTTCTCTTACGGATATACAGAGCCATGATGACGATGATCGTCTCAAGTACCGCGGTGATGATGACACCGATCATAAGGCTTTCACTCATCTTCGCCGTGGAGGTTATCTCCTGCGCGACGTAATCGTTCAGCATTGAATCGACAAGTGCGGAAACCTTACGGATCTCTTCGAGCACCTTCTCATTCTCAACTACCGGAACTTCATTACGGATGTTGTCACGAAGCTTATCGACATAGTTCTGCAATGTCGTCATCGTACGCGAAGCGACAATCAGTGAGAGTCTGTTCTCCGCTCCGGTGCGCTCCGTTATCCCGTCTATGGTCTCGTTGACTTCACCGATCTTTATATATATCTCACTCTGATTTATATTCTCACGTCCGCTTACGATATCCCATGCGCATCCGGGAATATCCTCGGTAACAACCGTCTTAAGGCTGTTGATCGTTTCCATTCGCACGATCGAGCTGTGGTACTTTGCCGCATACACGAGCATGAATACGATACTCAGGATAATAGGAAGCACGAGAATGAACACGAGCTTGTAGCTCATGTTGTCGATTCGTCCGAGAATGCTGTTTTCTCTCTTTATCTTACTCACGCTTTGTCTTAATATCCTCTGGGTCCTATTGAATCCACATCCATCTCGTCACTGAAGACCTGTTCGACGGGATGTATCACGGCTTCGACCTGCTCACCGTTTTTAAGTCTGAGTGCGGTCTCCATCAGTTCGTCTCCGAGATTGGGAGTGCACTCGACCACACAATTGATCCTGCCCTCTTTGAGAACATCTATCGCTTCCTGTCCGGCATCGATGGAAATGATTATTATATCCTGACCCGGAACAAGATCGGAGTTTTCTATCTCGGGAAGCGCACCCAGTGTCATCTCATCGTTGTGACTGTAGACCACGTCTATCTCATCTCCGTATGTATCAAGGAGATATCTCATGCACTCGGCACCGCGGCTTTTAAGAAAGTCACCGTCAATGCTCTCCAGGATATGCATGCGCTCATCACCTGCGATCGTATCCGCAAAGCCCGCCTGGCGCTGTCTCATCGGAGTCGAATTCTCGGTTCCGGTTATCTCAACGATATTGACACTTTCAAGTCCGAGTTCGTCAGCCTTTCTGATCAGGTACTCCGCTGCCATCACTCCCTCGTTGTAGAAGTCCGCACCGATGAGGCAGGTGGTAAGTCCGTCGATCTCGGTCTTTATATCCCTGTCTACGAGGATGACCGGAATCCCGGCTTCCCTGGCCTCCATCAGAACATTATCCCAGCCGTCCTCAACGATCGGAGAAAATGCTATTACATCAACCTTGTATGCGATAAATCTTCTGATCGCATCGATCTGGTTTGCCTGGCTCTGGTTCGCGTTTTCAAACATAAGGCTCACACCGTGCTCTTCGGCGGCGCTTTCTATGTCACGGGTATTTCCGATACGCCACGCACTCTCCGATCCTATCTGGCTGAAGCCAAGAAGGAGCTCGGGCTCCGCGGTATCCTCCGCTGCCGCACCGCACCCTGCGAAAAGCATAAGTGCCATCAGTATTCCTAACACCTTGTAAGATTTATTCCTAAGCATGAGACTGCCTCCGTTTGAAAACATATGAACATTCTATCACAAAGGAAGGCTTATCCCGCAACCGATTTATAAAAAGAAAGACACCTTTTTAAGGAGGGGGGATCCGTAAAAAGGTGTCTTCGAGGGAATGAGGTCTGCCGGAATTTCTTTTACGCATGCTGATCATCACAGGCACCGGTGCAACAATGATCAGGATAATGAGCAAAAATGCGATCAACAGCATACAAATCTCCTGTTTAATTCAAAAATTGATCTTCAGCGTATACGCATCCACAAAGTAGCACGCTACCACTCCGATAAAGTAACTGATCAGATCAGTCACGGAAAAGCCTGTTCCGATAATGATCCTGAGAAGTCTGTTTTCAATTCCGAACTTATCACAAAAACCCCAGAGCTGTAAGAATTCCACTCCGAATGCAAAGATAAGGATTGCAACAGGAAGAATATAAGGATTACCCGGAACGTAAGGAGTAATTGTCCTGACCAGACAATATATCAATATGACCACCAGGATATCTCCGACATTATTCCTTACAAAACCATGTGTAAATAATCCGATAAGAATCTCTATCCCAAGCAGGATAAGTGTTGATATTAAAAAGAAGATGCGCTTTTTTGTCATCATCTACCTCTTCATAAGTTCCCAGTAACTGATCGCACCTGCAGCTGCGACATTGAGAGAATCAACACCGTGGAACATCGGGATCATGACACGGTAATCGCAGGCATCTATCACCTCACCCGGAAGACCGTATCCTTCGCTTCCCATCACGACCGCCAGCTTTTCGTTAGCTCTTATCTCATCGCTGTCGACACTTGTCGAATCCTCGGTAAGCGCCATCGCAACAGTCTTAAAGCCATACGACTGCAGCTGCCTGATAAGGCCTGTCCCTTCTGACTCCTCCCTGGCAGCTTTAGTCCAGGGGATCTGAAAGACGGTTCCCATGCTCACTCTTGCTGAGCGTCTTGTAAGCGGATCAACGGAAGCATATGAAAGAAGTGCCCCGTCCATTCCGAGAGCAGCGGCAGACCTTATAAGTGCACCGACATTAGTGGGATTTACTACATCGAATAAAAGAGTGATGCGCTTTTTATCCCTGCAGAAGCTTTCGACAGATTCTTCAGGCTTTCTCCTGAGTACCATCCACAGGCCGCGCACAAGAGTATATCCGGTAAGATTCGTAACTATATCGCTCTCTGCGGTATATATCGGCATCGATTCAAGCTTTTCGCGTCCGCAGATTTTTTCAATCGCATCAAAAACGGGACGCGCCTCGATCTCAATCCGGTTCTTCTCAACCAGCATAGAAAGAGGTTCATATCCCGCTTCAAGCGCACGCAGAATCACATTAGCACTCTCAGCCAGAAATATTCCTATCTCCGGCTCAAAGTACCTGTAAAGCTGTGTCTCCGATACCCTCGAAAACACATCCAGCTCCGGTGCATTTATATCTGTAATCTCAATAAAGTTGATGTTTACCACACTTCTCCGTGCTCGCCTTCGAGGGAACCTTCGTCGATCCCGTAGCCGTACAGATCCTGGTAAAGCTCCTGGTCATCGACTCTTTCTTCCTGGTTCTCTTCGAGCATTTCCTGGATATGCTCCATTATCTCTTCTTCATCGGCGCCTTCGTCGCCTTCATCTTCTTCCTCTTCGTCACCGTCTTCGGGCTGTTCTTCATCTTCGCCGGGTTCATCGTCTTCTTCCGGCTTCTCTTCCTCGTCCTCGAGATTGCTCCTTTCGAGGAGCTCGTCTATCTCGTCCTTAAGAGTCTGCGCGTTCTTGTCATGTCCCTTCTCATCGGCTTCATGTGCACATCCGTCCTCAATGAGAACTTCCCTCGCATCCTTAAGAATCTTCTCAACCCTTCTCGCACCGGCAGTAACGTTATCGGGACCGTCACATTCGTAGAATTCATCCCAGTCGTCCTCATCGATCTGCCACATCATCGAAAGCGCCAGATTGACCTTGACGGGACACTCCTTCTCGTATGGGATACCGCATTCTATCGCCTGTAAATACGCATTCTCAGCCTTGCCGTAATCTCCCTTGTCGAAGTAGTAATTGCCGATGTTGTACCAGATCACATACTCATCCGGAAAAGGAATACGTGTAAAGAACCTCTCCATCTCCGGATGATAGATTCCCTTCTTCGCCTCCGAAACATAATATGCATTCATCGTCCATCCGAGGATGAAAAAGAGTGCAAAAAGGAGCGTCGCAAGACCGGCAAGCAGCATTGCAACCCATGTAAAGACAGATACGTAATGTCTCTTCTTCGTCTTATTCTTTTTCTTTCCGTTTCTTTCTGCCATGTTTCTTTCTTGCCTTGGCGTTATCCCTTATTCCCACAAGCAGCTCGAGTGCGAGCAGTACAAGAAGGTAGGGCACGTATTTATAATATGTATCTCCGAAATAGGTATATTCGCTGTTTTTCTCGGTGACGGTTCCGCTCTCTTCCATGATTTCTTCAAGGATCGGAGTAAAGTGCGTTGATCTTTCGCGGTGAATGTATTCGACACTGAGTTCGTCGGCGATCCTTTCGAGGTTATCCTCATCCATGCGCGATACACCGATCTCCCAGGAAGTCGATGAATAGACCGTAAAACCGTAATTGTCCTGCATCGAACCGCCCTTTTCCGTGCCGTATCCTATGACCGCACCTCCGTCTACGAAGGTCTCCAGAGCTTCATAGCTGTACGGCGTATCATCGAGACTTGTATCCTCACCGTCCGATAAGAAGAAGATTATTATCTGCCGGTTTTCCTTCCTGTCCGATGATATCATCATGTTCTCGATATCATAGTAGGGAACATCCATGCGGCTTCCGGTGATGTAATTCTTGTTCGGAGCTTTGATATTCCTGATATACCTGTTTATCGTCTCAATGTCCTGAGTAAAGGGAGCTGCTACCGTAGCATCATTCTGGAAAGTGATCAGTGCAAAATTCGCACCGGGAAGCCCTTCCATGATCTCCGAGATATCTTCCTGCGCAGCCTTCATCCTTGTGGACTTCGGACCGTCATCCGCCCACATGCTAAGCGTTGTATCAAGAACAAAGATGACATCGGTATT
>JAEEQL010000189.1 GCA_016285265.1 Lachnospiraceae bacterium | reverse complement strand
CTTGCCTTTACTACCATTGCCTTAACGTCCAGCTGCTCTTTGATTCCGAAGGTGACGTTCTCGTCAGGATTTACTCCGCTTCCCCTCTGGTCGATCGCAATCACGTCATATCCGTTTGCGAAATACTTCTCTGCTACGGGTGCTACGCAATATCTGTCTCCGCCTGCGCCGTGTACGAGGATGACGCATTTATCGTTTCCGAATCCGTAATATGTTCCGGGAACTTCGTTTCCGTCTTCCGCTGTAGCGGTTATGTCTGTTCCTTCGTAAGAAGCAAGGAAAGCTTCGGTATCATATCCCCAGAGTTCAAGCTGCTTTATGCTGTTATCGTGTGTATCTTTATCCGCATTCTGTAAGAGGATCTGTTCGGCAATGTAACTTCCGAGGAATAACGATCCGCCTGCTGCGAGTACGATGATCACTGCGAGTGTGATGATGAGTGCCTTTACGATTTTCTTTTTCATAATGTGTGTTCCTCCTGTGAACTGTTTGATGATGTGACTATATCACCGCGAAAATGAGCGTGTGGGGAAATCCGTACAAGTTGCATTTTGGGATGTTCAAGATGCATTTTTTTCAATTCACCACGCATTTTCTGCAATTCACCACAGATTTTACACAGGGCATTTTTTACGTTGTATAGTCCTATCATCAGATTTTGGATAGGAGGGTAACTATGAAAAGATTCAAGAGAATGGCAGCACTGCTCATAGCTGTGTCCGTCGTTCTGTCAGGCTGCGCCGGGGTTGAACTTCCCGAAGACGCGGAAGAAACTGAAGTCGCCGAGCTTCCCCCCGCGAGAGCTCAGGATGATTTCTTCAGATTCATCAATGAAGAAGACCTTGCAAATGCGGAATTCAGATACGGCGAAATGGCAGCCGGAGGAGCATTTGATTCCAAACTCACGGAGGAACAGGTCAAATCGATCATCACGGAAGTTGCCGGCGGCAGCGGATATGAGGTCGGAAGCGAGGAGTACATCATCAAGAAGGCATATGATCTTTTTTACGCATATGATTTCGAAAACTCGGGTGTTCCCGCAGAGCTCGATGCGCTTTTCCATGAGATCGATGAGATATCAACAATAGAAGAATTCCTTGAAATGGATGCAAGACTGGACAAGGATTATTTCATTCCCAATATCTTCAACATTGCGGCTGATGCCGATTATCTGTCCGGCGGAGACACGATCCTTGTTTTCGAACCGTACAAGGGTATCATGGATGCCGATTTCGAATCTCTCGATGAGACATACGGTCCCCTGAACTCTCTTAAGAATATGGGATCGCTCATTCTTCAGCAGATGGGTCACGATGAGGAAGAGGCCGATGAGATCGGAACAAGCTTCGGATACATCGCAATGGACATCTACAATGATACCGATATGGATGTCGTCAAGGCCTCAATGCCCTATGTTTATTTCGATCACATGACTCCCGCAGAGGCAAAAGAGATCCTTACCAACGTGGATCTTGATAAGTATCTGAAGGATATGGGAATCAATCCGGCGATCATCGACAGATTCGGTGTTTATGATAAAGGACAGCTCGCTGCGATTAATGCAGTGGTTACGGAGGAAAACCTCGAAGCCCTCAAGTGCTGGAAGATGGAAGCGCTCGCTAATGAGTACAAGAGATTCATCGTATACGGATACGACCGGCTCGAGCAGTACAGAAATATTGATTACAAGCCCAAGGATGAGCTTGTTCTCGATGAGGTCATGTCTTCGTTCATGGAGCAGACAGATCCCCTTTATGTGGAAAGGTATTATTCACAGGAGATGGACGATGCACTCATTTCTATGTGCGATGACATCAGGGAAGGCTACAGGGTTCTTATCTCAAATGCAGACTGGCTCAGTCAGTCTACGAGAAACGGGCTTCTTACCAAACTCGACAACATCGTCTATGTAACGGGTTCGAATGTCGTAAGGACAGATCCTTCGGTATACAGGAATATCAAAGGAAACGATTACTTTGAGTTCACGCTCTCTTATAAGAGACTTAAGGCCGACCGGCTGCTTGAGCGCATCGGAAAACCCGGTGACCCGAATGAAGTCGGTATGCAGATGCAGATCTTC
>JAEEQL010000086.1 GCA_016285265.1 Lachnospiraceae bacterium | reverse complement strand
GTTCGCATTCGCAACGTTCTCGGATATGATATCCATCCTGTAACGCTGGGCTGTAAGGCCGGATGCGCTGATGTCAAATGCCGTAAACATTCCCATAGGATACTCCTTTCATTACTTCATTACACGCTGGAGATTTTCAAACTCCGCGTTGATGCTTCTCATAAGTCCCTGGTACTGAAGCTGGTTTCTTGCAAGCAGTACGTTTTCATTCTCTATATCGACATTGTTTTTGTCGGTACGGTATGAAAAGTTTGCAGCGTCAGTATAAGCCCCGACTTTGAGTCTGGAGAGATTAACGCCGGCAACCTTTTCATCCATTGATTCGGTTCTGCGATATCCGAGTTCCTTTTCAAGGACGGACTCAAAATCAACATCCTGTCTCTTGTAGCCCGGAGTATCTACGTTGGCGATGTTGTTGGAAATGCACTGATCCCTTAACCAGGAAGCATCAGCGGCTTTTTCAAGCACGTTAATATAATCAAATGCACTTGTATTGACCATAAACACTCCTTTTTAGGCATAAAAGTCCTTCTTTTATACCTTACCAAATATTAATTATACTGAAAATACCAAAAAACACAATATCTTTTTAGAACTGCAGGCCTTCACCACAAAATCTTGTGTAAAAAGAAACCGATCGGTAAAAGGCGGTTTCATATATACAAAAAAGGACCTACCCGAAAGTAAATCCTTTTAACATACGTCAATCCGTTTTATGTTGTGAGATCATTATACCGCGCCCTGCAGCATGCTTTCAAGCTACTTGATGCCCTGGGATACCTTCATGGATCCGATCTCGTCGAACACATACTCGTTGAGGATCTTGATATATGTGCCCTTCATGCCGGAAGATCTCGATTCGATGATACCGGCACTTTCGAACTTTCTGAGCGCGTTAACGATAACACTTCTTGTTATACCTACTCTATCGGCTATTTTGCTCGCTACCAATATACCCTCGTCGCCTTGAAGTTCATCAAATATGTGAACAATTGCTTCCATCTCGGAAAAAGAAAGAGTGCTGATGGCGGATTTAACGACCGCGATCTTCCTGCTCTCCTCGGCGCTTTCCTCGCTTACTGAGCGGAGCATCTCAAGTCCCACGACAGTTGTTCCGTATTCGAGAAGGATGATATCGTCGATATCATACTCTTTATCGGTACGGTACACAAAAAGAGTACCGAGCCTCTCACCCGCGATCTCTATCGGGGTGATGATGGCTTTGTACATCTTGGTATCGGTCTTTTCGAAACCGAGTGTATCGAGATTTACATTTTCCTTGGTGGAAAGAACGGAAAGAAGTCTTTCGTTGAGCATCTTGTCAATGAACTCACCGACATTACCGCCGATAAGTTCCGCAATGGGCTCTTCCCCGGGAAGAAGTCCCTGACCGAGAAGCTTACCCTTCCTGCTGATGACAATGACACTTGAAGACAGGATATCGCGCATTACGGAGCAGATATCATTAAATACAACCTTGCTGGAATTGTTATTGTGGAGCAGACTTCCAATTTTTCTTGTCTTATCAAGAAGCTGTACACTACTCATACCTGCCTCCGCGAAATAAACGCACAAATTACGCTACGGAGTGATTGTATCACAATAAATATGCTCTTATCAATGCAAATTTTCAGAAACTTTTGTACAATTTTACAAACTTTTCAAATATTTTACGAATTATATCACTCTTCGTTTTCGAGATTTTCGGAATGTCCGCATTCCTTGTCGGAGCAGACAGCCTTCTTTCCCTTGATCACCATGAACTTGCCGCACTTCGGGCAGGGCTTTTTCGCCGGTCTGTCCCAGCTCATGAATTCACAATCGGGATAGCCGAGGCATCCGTAGTACTTTCTTCCCTTCCTGGTGATCTTGATAACGATCTCGTTTCCGCATGAAGGGCAGGCAATACCGGTCTTCTCATAGTAAGGCTTGGTATTCTTGCACTCGGGATATCCGGGGCATGCGAGGAACTTACCGGAAGGACCGTACTTGATCACAAGCTTTCTTCCGCACTTCTCGCATACTTCATCCGACTCTTCTTCCTTGATCTCGATCTTGTCGAGCTCTTCGTTCGCCTTGTCGACGGACTCCTTAAGGTCGGGATAGAAATTCCTGATGACGGTCTTCCACTTTACTTCGCCTTCTTCGACGCCGTCGAGAAGTCCCTCAATATTTGCGGTGAACTTCGCATCAACGATCGAAGGAAATGCCTGGCTCATAAGATCGTCAACGGCATGTCCGATATCCGTTACGTAAAGGTTCTTCTGTTCCTTGGTCACATAGCGTCTCTTGATCAGTGTGGTGATCGTGGGAGCATATGTGCTGGGTCGTCCGATGCCCTGCTCCTCGAGAGCCCTTACGAGTGAGCTTTCGGTGTAATGAGCGGGAGGCTGGGTGAAATGCTGCCTGGGATCGAGGTCCTTAAGCGAAAGAACGGACTTTTCGCTTACGGCAGAATCAAGGCTCTTTTCATCCTCGGTATCGTCAGCCTGGATATATACCTTTCTGTATCCGTCAAAGGTAAGCCTGCTCGATGAAACGGTAAATACATGCTTACCTGCGTTTATCCTGATCGAAAGAGTCTCATATACTGCGGGATTCATGCGGCTTGCAAGGAATCTCTGCCAGATGAGCTTGTAAAGTCTGTACTGGTCCCTGGAAAGCTGACCCTTGAGTGATTCGGGCTCCCTTGTAAGAAGGGTGGGCCTTATTGCTTCGTGCGCATCCTGGATCCTCTTTCCGGTATCGGCGTCGGAAGAAGTCTCCGCGATATACTCGGGTGCGAAATTATCGGCAAGGTACTTGGATGCCTGTGCCTGGGCCTCATCGGAAACTCTGGTCGAATCGGTCCTCAGGTAGGAAATAAGACCTACGGTACCCTCTCCCTTTATCTCGATTCCTTCATAGAGCTGCTGTGCAACGCTCATGGTCTTGGAGGTTGAGAAATTAAGGGTCTTGCCTGCTTCCTGCTGAAGAGTTGATGTGGTGAAAGGAAGGGGAGCCTTCTTCTGTCTTGTTCCGGTGGTGACATCGGTGACAACAAACTTCTCGCCCTTTACCTCGGACATGATCTTCTCTACATCGGCTTTTGAAGACAGCGTCTTCTTGCACTGGTCCTCGCCGTAGTATTTTGCCGTAAGGGGTTTCTTTTCACCCTTTACATCAAGGATCGCATCAAGGCTCCAGTACTCCTCGGGAATGAATGCATCTATCTCATTCTCCCTGTCACATACCATGTGAAGCGCCGCAGACTGTACACGTCCGGCGGAAAGCCCTCTTTTTACCTTGACCCACATAACGGGGGAAATGCTGTAGCCCACGATACGGTCGATGACACGTCTTGCCTGCTGTGCGTCGACAAGATTCATATCAACCTCTCTGGGGTGCTTTAAGGATTCCTTTACCGCATTCTTGGTGATCTCGTTGAAGGTGATCCTGTAGCACTTCTTGCTTCCGAGGTTAAGAGCGGCATAAAGGTGCCAGCTGATAGCCTCTCCCTCACGGTCAGGGTCCGTTGCAAGATATATATTGTCAGCCTTTTTTACTTCCTTTCTGAGGGAAGCGAGAATGTCTCCCTTACCCCTGATGGTTATATACTTGGGCTCAAAATCATTATCTATATCGATTCCCATGGAGCTCTTGGGAAGATCGCGAACATGACCCTGGGATGCGGTGACCTCATATCCCGAGCCAAGGAACTTTTTGATCGTCTTAACCTTTGCAGGCGACTCTACTATTACAAGATTCTTTGCCATGAAAAATCCTCCGGGCGTTTTATAAACCAAACGTAAAGATATATACAACAAAAAAAATAAAAATGCAAATCTATTTATTTGGAAGAAATAGAAATAGGGGGACTGTTTCACAAAAAAAATCTGCATACGATAGTATGCAGATCCTTAAGCAGCTGGTAGGGGAATCGAACCCCTGTTTCCGCCGTGAGAGGGCGGCGTCTTAACCGCTTGACCAACCAGCCATATGCAAGCCGCTTTCATTTGTGCGACTTGCTTATATTACAATAAGACAAAACAAAATGCAAGAAAAAATTTTTTCCGGTTTTTATTCGCCGAACATATCGAATATGCTCATCTGGTTCGATTCGGGAATATCTCCCAAAATACCCAGACTCTTAAGCTTATCGGTTACGGTTCCGGAGGCTTTGGTCCTGATCCTGAAATCCTCGCAGCTCATGAACTTGCCCTTCTTTCCTTCAAAGGCGATCGCATCGGCTACCGATGCACCGAGACCGTCGATGCTCGTAAGTGCGGGCATGATCTTGCCGTTTATTACCTGGAACTGCTTTGCCTTTACGAGGGACAGGTCTATGGGCATGAATTCGTAGCCTCTCGCATGCATCTCCTGCACTATCCTGAGGTCAGACATCTGGTCGACCTGGGTGTTGGACAGCTTGGGTGCATTCTTATCCTTATCCGAGGTTTCCTTTATCTTCTTGAGTTCATCCAGTTTGGCTTCGACATGAGCCTTTCCGAGACACATGACCTCATACGAAAATGCCTTGGCCCTGATACTGTAATATGCCGCATAATACTCGAGCGGATAATTGATCTTACAGTACGCAATTCTCCAGGCCATCATTACATATGCCGCAGCGTGAGCCCTGGGGAACATATACTCTATGCGTTCGCACGACCAGATATACCAGTCGGGGATATTGCACTTGATCATATCTTCTTTCCACTCGGGCCAGTCCTTAAAGGTGATCTCGCCCTGTGCGTTACGGCTTCCCGCTACCTTACCCTTTCTTACGGCCTCCATTATGTTGAAGGCTTCGGCGGAATCAACTCCCTTACCGATCAGGTAGGTCATGATATCGTCACGTGTACAGATGGCTGTCGAAATGTCTGCCGTTCCGTTATTGATCAGCACCTCCGCATTGTTCTGCCATACGTTGGTTCCGTGGGAAAGTCCCGATATCCTGACCAGATCCGAGAACATCTTGGGCTTGGCCTGAAGCACGAGATTTATCGCAAAGTCGGTACCGAATTCCGGGATTCCCAGACACCCGAGCTTACACCCTCCGATGTCATCGGGAGTGATGCCGAGTGCTTCGGTATTCTGGAAAAGAGTCATGACCTTCTTGTCATCAAGCGGAATATCCCTGATGGGATCGAAGCCGATCAGATCCTGCAGCATTCTTATCATGGTAGGATCATCGTGTCCGAGTATATCGAGTTTGAGCAGGTTATGATCTATGGAGTGATAATCGAAATGAGTCGTTATCGTATCCGTGGTCATATCATTGGCGGGATGCTGGACGGGGGTAAAGGTGTTGATATCCTCACCGTTGGGAAGAACGACTATTCCGCCGGGATGCTGGCCCGTACTGCGCTTAACTCCCATGCATCCGTTCTGAAGGAATTCGACCTCCGCATTTCTCTTATGCACTCCGCGCTTTTCAAAGAATTTCTTGATAAAGCCGAACGCGGTCTTATCGGCGACGGTACCTACGGTACCTGCGCGGAAGGTCTGGCCGGTACCGAAGATAACTTCGGTATATTTATGTGCCTTGGCCTGATACTCTCCCGAGAAGTTAAGGTCGATATCGGGCTCCTTGTTTCCTTTGAATCCGAGGAATGTTTCAAAGGGGATATCAAAGCCTTCCTTGCAGAGCGGCTTTCCGCAGTTCGGGCAGTTGCGGTCGGGCATATCGACTCCGGCCTTTCCCCTGAACTTAAGCACCTCCTCCGAATCAAAATCATAGAAATGACATTCGGAACAGTAATAATGGGGAACAAGCGGATTGACCTCCGTGATTCCCGCCATGGTCGCAACAAAAGAGCTTCCGACGGATCCTCTGGAACCTACGAGATATCCGTCCTCCACGGATTTCCAAACGAGCTTCTGCGCAATGATATACATAACGGCGAATCCGTTTGAGATGATCGATTTGAGTTCTCTTTCGAGTCTTTCCGTAACAATCGGAGGGAGCTCGGGACCGTAGATCTCATGGGCCTTGTTGTAACAGATCTGCTCGAGCATCTTGTCGGAATCGGGAATGACGGGAGGACATTTATCGGGCCTTACCGGAGAAATGCACTCACACATATCCGCGATCATATTAGAGTTCTTTATTACTATCTCGTCAGCCTTCTGGCTGCCGAGGAAAGAAAACTCTTCGAGCATCTCCTCCGTTGTCCTGAAGTACAGGGGTGCCGTGGGAGGAAGGATCCTGTCACGGTTTTCGCTCTTCGAATCGTAGATGACATCCCGGTATATCGCATCGTCGGGATCGAGGAAGTAAACATCTCCCGTGGCAACGACCGGCTTTTTAAACTGCTTTCCGAGCTCGGTGACTTCCCTTACGATGTCGCGTATGTCATCGATAGAAGTAATGTTCGGGAAGTGCTCGTTTTCGACCATGTATTCATAGGCCGAAGGCGGCTGGACCTCAAGAAAATCATAGAAGCTTACGACATTCGATATCTGCTCGGAGGTATGACCTTCGATCAGTGCATCCATCAGCTCACCGTTCTGATTACCGCTTCCGACGATCAGACCTTCACGGTATTTTTCCACAAGTGATTTCGGTATCTTCGGGAATCTGTTGAAATAGGTCAGATGCGATTCCGAAACAAGGGTATAAAGATGTATCCTTCCGAGTTCATTCTTGGCAAGGATCGTGCAGCGTGAAGGACGGAGCTTTGATATGGCCGATGTGCTTGAAGCTCCCTTTTTGTTGACATCGTCAAGGGTCTTCATGCCTTCGTCACGGAGCTGTTCGAGCATCTTGACGAATATATTGGCGGTACACTCCGCATCATCGACCGCACGGTGATGATGTCCGAGATCTACGCCGAGTGCCTTGGCTACGGCATCGAGCGTGAACTTGGAATGACCGGGGAGCTGGACTCTCGAAAGAGGAAGCGTATCGATATAAACCGGATCTGCGGGAGTTCCGAGTTCGCGGCATTTTTCCTTTACGAAGTTAACATCGAATTCCGCATTGTGGGCAACCCAGACACAGCCTTCACAGAAACTGAGGAATCTGGGCATGACAAGACTTATATTATCCGCATCGCTCACGTCATCATCGGTTATCGATGTGAGCTTTGTGATCTCGTAAGGAATGGGCTCTTCCGGATTTACGAAGGTCGAGAAACGGTCCACTATCTTACCGCCCGAAACCTTGACCGCACCGAACTCGATGATCTTGTTCTTGACGGGTGAAAGTCCCGTGGTCTCTATATCGTAGACAACATAATCCGTTTCAAGAAGGGGAAGGTTCGCATCTCCCGTTACGATCCTGTGAAGATCGTCAACAAGATAAGCCTCGACTCCGTAAAGGATCTTGAAGAAATCCTGTCTGTCGGGATCCGGATCACCCGCTTCTATCCTCTTATTCTTTTCACCCTTCTTGCCGCCCCAGAGATCGTCCCATACGTGACCCGCATCGGTAAATCCCTGGACAACTCCGTTATCGGTGATCGCTACGGCTTTGTGTCCCCACTTGAACGCACGCTTTACGATATCCTTGCACTCGGATACTCCGTCCATATCACTCATCTTGGTATGGCAATGGAGCTCGACTCTCTTTCTTTCCGCTTTATCCGCACGCGGTGTCCTGAAGTCATCGATCCTGACGATACCCTTTACATTCTTCATGTACAGATCGCCGTGATCGAACTTTCCGCTGCTTATCTCAAGAAATCCCGTAACCCTTACGAATGTTCCGGGTTCGAGTTTTTCCTGTATCGCGGGTGCTTCCGCGGTATCAATATACATCTTGCAGCTTATCGCATCGGTAAAGTCCGCGATGTTAAAGGAAACCACGGTTCTTTCGTCCTTGATGGGAACGGCTTTATAGGAAAAGACCATTCCCTTTACGGATACATTGGTCATTCCCTCGTTCAGTTCACTCAAAGGTATGGTTTTCTCATCGGGATAAACAAATCCGAATATATGGTTGGGATCGTCAGCCATGGGATTCTTACGCTGTGCGTTTCCGTTTCTGAATCCTGTCCTGTTCTTGTCCCAGCTTCGTCCTCCGCCGTTTGAAAAGCCGCCCTGTGGCTTGGGAGAAGGTTTCGGATCATCCTTCGGTTTTTCTTTTTCCGCAGGCTCTTTGGTAATATCGGATTCCTTGGCACCGATGAATTTCTCTGCGGACTTTCTTTCGTTCTCGGAGACGGACCTGATAAGGGCGCGGTATTCCTCGTCTTCCTTCTGCTCGATATTGATCTCGTGATACTCGAATTCGATACGGCCGGCGCATCCGAACCGCTTGATGTAAATGTCGTCCAAAAGGTCAGCGAATTCCTTTTCCTTGACGTGGTAAACGGGAATGTCGGCAAGAGAAACCTTCATCACATCGGGAGAATCGAATGAGACCGTAGCCGTTCTCATCATGTTGAAGAACATGATGTTTAATCCTTCTATCTCAAGAAGGGCGGAATCGGAGTATTCTTCGTACAGCTTATCAAGCTCCGGTGCTTTCGGGAGCTTGAAAGTTTCAAATATCCTGACTATCGTCGTTTGATTGTTGATTACCTGCTTTTTGATCTCACGCTCGACTTCGCGTATGATGTCCTTGGTGATGACATGATCACTTTCGAGATAGATATTCAGAAAGTCGTGGGTTCTCGGCGTGGTAACGCGTGTGACGATCGTATCTTCGAGAAGAACCTCCGCACGACCCTTAAGCTGCAAAGAGGGAAATGCATCCTTGAAAATAAAACTCATATTCTGTTCCTTTCACATTCCGCCCTGCCGTGGCGCTCTCGCCTACCCGGACAGGTGCATATCATTCAAAGCCGGTTATTCCGGTATTATTTCCAATTATCAAGTTCTTCCTTAAGAGCGTTCAAAAGCTCTGCTTCGGGAACTTTTCTTATGATCTCACCGTGCTTCATGAGCAGTCCTTCGTGAAGACCTCCGGCTATTCCGAGATCCGCCTCCTTGGCTTCACCGGGACCGTTTACCGCACAGCCCATGACAGCAAGCCTGATGTCATAAGGATAATTTTCAGCGATCTTTTCAACCTGCTGTGCAAGAGAGATAAGATCTATCTTCGTCCTTCCGCAGGTGGGACATGATACAACATCTATGCCGCCCTTTCTGAGACCGAGTGTTTTGAGGATAAGTCTTGCTGCAGTGATCTCTTCACAGGGATCACCCGTGAGAGAAACCCTGATGGTATCGCCTATTCCCTGTCCGAGAATAAGTCCCAGTCCGACAGAGGATTTAATGCTTCCGCTCCTCACAGTACCGGACTCCGTAATGCCCACATGAAGCGGGTAAGGAGTCTTTCCGGCAATAACTTCATGTGCCTTCACACACATCATTACATCCGATGATTTGATACTTATGACAAGGTTGTCATATCCCATATCTTCTATGAGTTTAACCTTATCGAGTGCACTTTCGACAATGCCCTCAGCGGTTACCCCGCCGTACTTTTCGACGAGATTTTTCTCGAGAGAACCGGAATTCACACCGACTCTTATGGGTATATTTCTTTCCTTGGCAAGGTTAACGACTTCCTTAACTTTATCGACGGATCCGATGTTTCCGGGATTGATGCGGATCTTGTCCGCGCCGTTTTCCATGGCCATCAGAGCCATTTTGTGATCGAAATGAATGTCCGCAACAAGAGGAATATGGATTTGCTTTTTGATCCCCGAGATTGCTTTTGCGCTGTCCTCATCGGGAACGGTGCACCTTACGATCTCGCATCCCGCTTTTTCGAGTGCAAGGATCTGTGATACCGTAGCGGACACATCCGCGGTGGGTGTATTTGTCATCGACTGGATCGCAACGGGATTGCCATGACCGATCTTGACGCCGCCGATATTTATCTCTTTTGTTTCATCTCTGTAAGACATTTTTACCTCTTTTTTCGAACTGCATTAACGTATTTCATTATATCATCATTCGACGGTTTGGGAGTGTATACAATGAAAGGATCCTTGACTTTGTTTCCCTGTTAACATAAGATTGAAATACGCATTCTAAGGGCATTCGCCCGCTTTTTCCATGTAAAAGACGGAAAGGAAATAATTGAATATTGATGAGATTATGAGCCTTGGCATCAGTGACGATGAAAGGGTTTATGCATTCTGGCTTCAGTCGGTTCCATGGATCGGTCAGGGACCCGTTCCAGCCATCCTGAAAGCATTCGGATCACCCAGACAGGCCTTCCTCGCATCCGATGAAAAGATAGCAGAAGTACTTGGAAAAAGGTCCGATCCGAAGGCTCTTCTTTCCTACAGAAAAGAGAACGATATCTTCGAAAAATACGATGAATTCATGCGCTCCGGAATGAAGGTTTCCTTTGCCTGGGAAAAGGATTATCCCGAAAGGCTCAAGTACATTCCGGACCCTCCGCTCGCACTCTTTTACATCGGAAGATTACCCGAAAACAACAAGCTCTCAGTGGCCGTGATAGGTGCAAGACAATGCTCGGATTACGGGGAAATGCTTGCGGATGAGCTCGGTGAAGCACTTGGAAAAAACGACATAAACGTGATAAGCGGAATGGCATTCGGGATAGACGGAATATCGCAGAATGCCGCAATTTCCGCGGGAGGATCATCCTTCGGGGTCCTGGGATGCGGAGCCGATATATGCTATCCGGATTCAAATTACGGACTGTATGAAAAACTGAAAACATCGGGCGGGATCATATCCGCATACCCTCCCGGAACACAGGCAATGGCAAGGTTCTTCCCGCCCAGAAACCGCATTGTGAGCGGGCTTTCCGATGCAGTTGTAGTACTCGAAGCAAGGACAAGGAGCGGCACGCTTATCACAGTGGATATGGCACTCGAACAGGGGCGGGACATCTATGCCGCACCCGGAAGGCTCGGTGAGGAGCTCTCCTCCGGAACGAACGGACTGATCGGTCACGGGGCAAGAATATATCTTTCTCCGGAGGTATTTATGGGTGATCTTTTCGAAGACCATGCATCGATAATGACGGAAGGTTTTACCGAGGCAGACGCATCACTCTCCTTCCTGAAACCCACTTTTGATGCGCCTTCCGACAAAAGACACAGAAGTTACACGGGGAATGCTCCGAAGGAACCGGAGCTTAATGAAGAGCATCTCGAAATATACCGGCTGCTCTCTCTTTTCCCACAGAGTGCGGAAGATATCGAAGAGAAAATGCAAAGGAAAAATATGGATTCACCCGGAGTTACGGGAATATGCCTGATGCTTATGGAACTGTGTCTCGAAGGGCACGCCGTGCAGGTGAGTCCGGGACAGTTTTGCAGAAAAACAGATTAAGAGGAAAAAACATGTTCACAGATACATTATCGGCTACGATACAGGGAATAAACGCTCTCATAGTACACGTGGAAACTGATATAGCAAACGGCCTCCCTATGTTCAATATCGTGGGGTCTGCGGGCACCGAGGTAAAGGAAGCCAAGGACAGGGTAAGATCGGCGCTCAAGAATAACGGGATAAACATACCGCCTTCAAGGATCACGGTCAACCTGTCTCCCGGCGGACTGAGGAAGGATACAACGGCTTTTGACCTGCCCATCTGCATCGGTATGCTGACAGCCATGGAATACCTTCCGGGAAGCTCGACCGAGGGAATTCTCTTTCTCGGTGAGATAGGTCTGAA
>JAEEQL010000085.1 GCA_016285265.1 Lachnospiraceae bacterium | reverse complement strand
CAATAAAAGGAATGAATATAACATTCTCAGGCTCTCAAGGCTTGTGATCAATTCCGCATGCTTCTTGAGAGACCAGCTTTCCGCCGGCGGATTCGAGCTTGCGGGAAGTGAGAAGCCCTTTGCCATGGATCTTCCTCTTAAGGGAGGCAGGACGCTCCATATGACCGGAGTCGTGGACAGGATCGATCTGGCCGAAGGTGAAGCGGGAAAGTATATCCAGATAATGGATTTCAAATCGGGCGGACGCGATATCGACATCGCAAAGCTCATGGACGGAAGGCAGATACAGCTTCCTCTCTACATGTACAGTGAGAAGGAGCGGATGAAGGGTATCCCTGCTTCGCTTTTATATTTCCAGATACAGGATCCGATGTATGATCTTGAAGATATCGGAAATATCGACAAGGTATCCGATGAACTCAGGAAGAAAATGCGTCCCAAGGGAGAGATGCTGGAGGATGAGGAAGCTCTTTCGCTTCTCGACGGATCTCTTAAGGGACTTGCACCGCAGTCCGCATCGGATTATTTTTTCGTAAGTGTCAAGAAGGACGGCGGTTTCACCGCTTCGAGCAGGGTGCTCAGCAAGACTGCAATGGATATGATGCTGAATGAAGCGGTGAGCGTAGCTGAATCCGAAGGTGAAGAGATATTAAACGGAAGGATCTCCGTAGCGCCTTATAACGGAGCATGCAAGTACTGTCCGTACAGCGGGGCATGCGGAATGGACAGGAAAGTACCCGGATATAAGTACCGGAGCGACTCCAGGATCAAGAGGGCCGATGCGGTGGCTGCACTGTGCGCAAAAGCCGATCCGGAAAAAGCCGATTCCGTAAAAGATGACAGAAAAACAGAGGAAGGAGGCGAGGATAATGGCGTTTAAACCTACCGAAGAACAGGCCCGCATCATAGGCGCCAGAAATACCAGCCTTCTTGTAAGTGCCGCAGCCGGAAGCGGAAAAACCGCCGTGCTTGTCGAGAGGATAGTTTCTCTTGTCTGCGATAAGGACGATCCCGTGGACATCGACCGCATCCTCGTCGTTACCTTTACCCAGGCCGCCGCTGCCGAAATGAAGGAAAGGGTGCTGAAGAGGATCGGAGAGATACTGGAAGACGATCCCGAAAACGAGCATCTTCTTAAGCAGCAGACTCTGGTGCACAGGGCACTCATCACAACCATAGATTCATTCTGCCTCGATGTCATAAGGAATCATTTCCAGGACATAGGCATCGAGCCTGACTTCAGGGTCATTGACGACGGAGAGGCGCAGCTGATCCGTGCCGACGTGCTCGGCAGGGTTCTTGAAAGAGCATATGAAGAAAAGGATCCCGCATTCATTAAATGTGTCGAGGCATTCTGTCCGGGCAATGATGACAAAGCCCTTGAAGAGATCATAATGGGACTTTACAGAACTTCGGAAAGCTTCCCCTGGCCGGAGGAATATATTCTTGCAAGAAAGTACGATCACGATATAAGTGTTCCCGAGGATCTTAACGCAACACCGATTGAAGCTGCAGTCATGGAGTCTTCATATGGCTTCATAATGTATGCTCTCTGGTACATCGAATCGGCACTCAGATTATGTGACATCAGTCCCATAATGGATAATTATGCCGAGACATTTGCACTGGACAGGGATTTCTTCGAAGCGCTCGAAACCTGCGTTTCACTCGGAACACTGACCGACATGTACAATCTTATGAGTGATCTTAAGAGCAGGAAGACCACTCTCAAAAGGCTCAGAAAACCCGTAAACGATGAAGAGACACGTGTAAAGGATGAACTTTCCGAAGCGGCCAAGACATATCGCGACGAAGCTTGGAAGCAGATAGAAAAGCTTTATAAATCTTATTATTCGTTCCCTATCGAGGAACAGGTACGCATCATAAAGGGATGCAGCGAACCGGTCGGTGCTCTTATCGATCTTGTCATAGAGTTCAGAAGACAGTATGCGGCCGAAAAGAAAAAGAGACATTCCGTAGACTTTTCGGATCTGTCCCATTTTGCACTGGATATCCTGACCAGGCACACCGTGAAAAACGGTGTCACGGATATCGAACCCACCGATGCAGCAACCGAATACAGGAACAGGTTCGCACAGGTGATGGTCGATGAGTATCAGGATTCCAATGTTGTCCAGGAATTTATTCTGACAGCAGTGTCAGCTGAAAATATCGGAAGGTATGACAGATTTACCGTAGGCGATGTAAAGCAGAGCATATACAGCTTCAGACAGGCCATGCCCGAACTCTTCTTACAGAAGCAGTACGAATACGATCTAATTCCTCCGAAGATGGAGATCGATCTTACGGGAAATTTCAGAAGCCGTAAGGAGGTGCTCGATTCGGTCAATCGCATTTTCGAAAGGATCATGCATCCGGAGAACGGAAGGATCGAATATGACGAAAATGCACAGCTTCAGGCAAAGGCCGTATTTCCGGAATCCGAAGGCTGCAAGACCGAACTGATCATTTACGACAATAAGATGATCGAAAAGTCCGCGGATGTCATGGCGGACAGCTTTAACGATGCTGACGGCGAAGGAAGCGAATATGCCGCATCGGCAGATGATCTTATGGATGATGCGTCCGATAAAAGTGAGCTTGAAGCAAGGATCATCGGAACCAGGATCAGGGAACTGATGAACGGCATGAAGCTGTCCGACGGAAACAGAGAAGATCCCGGACTCAGGGATATCTCATACAGGGATATCGTGATCCTCTGCAGAAGCGTAAGTTCGGTCACGGAAACATACCGCAGGGTTTTTGCCGATATGGGAATTCCTCTTTATGCGGAAGGAAAGAACGGATATTTCAAGACTGCGGAAGTAAGTCTTCTCCTTCAGTATCTCCGAGTGCTCAGCAATCCTTTGGATGATGTTCCTCTCTACGCGGTGATGCATTCGGTATTCGGAGGCTTTGACGAAAACGAGATAGCGCTGATAAGAGCCGGACGAAAGGACTGCTCTTTATATGAGGCGCTGAAGAAAGCAGCCGGAAGAAGCGGGGAAGCGGATACGGGAAATGAGATCTCTTCGCTGCTTAAGGAAAAGCTTTCGGAATTCCTTGACCGTCTGGATATGTACCGGGATATGAGCACTTACCTTACCGTAAGACAGCTCCTTGACCGGGTCACTGCGGACCACCATTATATCGAGATCTGCAGTGCACTCCCCGGCGGACAGTCAAGGACCGGAAATGTGCGGATGCTTCTTGTAATGGCATCGAATTATGAAAGATCCAGTTATCTCGGTCTTAATGACTTCATCAGATATATAGACAACATGGAAAAGTTCGAGGTCGACTCGGGTGAGGTCGGTTCCGCATCGGAAAGTGCCGATGTCGTAAGACTCATGACCATCCATAAATCGAAGGGCTTGGAATTTCCCGTGGTTTTCCTTGCGGGAATGGGAAGAAGCTTTAACTTTAAGGATGTGTATAAACCGCTGCTTGCCGATAACATGCTCGGACTTGCCTGCAGATATGCGGACACCGAAAAGCGTTTGAGAATGAGAACGCTCCGTTACAGTGCCGTATCGGACAAGAAGAGAAGAGATCTCATTGCGGAAGAGATGAGGCTTCTCTATGTTGCCATGACCAGACCCAAGGAAAAGCTGATCATGGTCGGCGGCATCAAGGATGCGGAAGACACGCTTGAGGAGTGCTTCGATTTCCCCATGCAGAGACTTCCCTTCGGTAATTTCCAGAGCTCGGAAAAGTATCTTGATCTGATACTTCCTGTCATCGGCTGTGAGGAAGTAAAGAATGTCATCGATATCAAAACGGTGAGCGTCGAAAACATAATGGCTGCGGGAAGGAAGGAGGAAGAAAGCCAGGCAGCAGGCGTATCGGAATTTGCGCTTGCTTCGGGCGGAGACCTTTCAAATGCGGATAAGGATGTCCTTGATGCGCTCGCTGAGAAATTCTCATATGAATATCCTTATAAATATCTTGAGAATCTCTATACCAAGACAACGGTATCCGAACTCAAGATGGCCGCTATGGCGGAAAAGGATGAAGGTGCTTACGATCTCATGGAGCACGGTGAGGATGAGACTGCGGTCCCCGTTTTCGCGGGAGGCGGCAGCAATTCCTTATATGACGATCCGGAAGAGGATACTGCGGACAGGAGATCATCTTCCGGAAACAAACCGGTAATTTCGGGAACCGAACGCGGTAATGCATACCACAGATGCATGCAGCTTCTTTCCTGGGACAGGATACTCGGACCCGTTATCGGCACCGTTCCTTCATCGTTTGATGAATACATTAATGCGATAAACGGTAATGAAGCACGGGCGAAGGAATCATTTGAAAAGTTCTGGGCGGAAGAACTTTCCGCGGGGCATATCTCCGAAAAGACCCATGCCGCGGTTGCCGCTTTTAAGATACTTACTTTCCTGAGGTCTGAGCTTTCATACAGAATGTGGAGAGCCGAAGGCTCCGGCCTTCTGAAAAGAGAGCAGCCTTTCGTGTACGGTATCGATGCCGCTAGACTTCTCGATCCGGAACATAAAAACGCAGGCTCGGAAGCACTTGACGGTGAGCTGCTTATGATCCAGGGTATCATCGATGCGTACTTTGAGGAAGACGGCAGGATCGTTCTGCTGGATTACAAGACCGATTCGGTTTCATCGATGGATGAGCTATGGAAGAGATACGAAACCCAGATGGATTATTACAGGGAAGCGCTCGAAAGCCTCACACACCTTCCCGTGTCCGAAAGAAGGCTTTATTCCTTTAAACTCGGGCAGGATAAAGATTACGGGATCTGAGACCGGCCCGGTTCTTGCTTTAATTGATAAGAACCGGGCTTTATGTTATATATTATTGAGTAATGCGCGCAAATGAGGGGAAAAAGGAAAGAACGATATTAAGAAGGCTCCTGACATATGTCGGGCGCTTTTTTGTGTGGATTTTTGTCACAGTCCTGATCCTTATCGGCGGACTGTATGAGATGCTGTATTTCGTGAACAAAGGTCCCTCGGCCCATGTCAGGGATCTGTTTGTTTCATCGGTGATGGAATCGAGCGCGGGCGGAATACTTGCCCGGATGTATCTCAGCGATGAAGAGATCGCAAGGATCAGGGAAAGAAACCGTACGGTTGAAAGTGATGAGATAACCGATGCATCAATGGTGACCGTAGCTGCGGCACCCGGCGGCGAAACGGCTGTGCAGGGCGGAAGCGAAACGGCCTTGGAAGAAGCCGGGAATGAATGGGGATTTGTATATGACGATCCGGACGGTGACGGGATTGAGATCCACGAGGTCCACGGTGAGACTTATTCCGGAATGATCATGATAGTATACGATCCTTCGAGGGTGGTCGTATCAGCCATACCGCAGTTCAGCCATGGCTACAGAGGCTGGACTCTTCAGCAGCACGTGGAAAATAACGGAGCCGTTGCCGGGATCAACGGCGGTAAATACGAGGATGAGAGCGGACTCGGAAGCGGAGCGTGGCCCGAGGGAATAGTCATCTCGAGAGGCGAGCTCAGGTGCGGAAGTCCCGGTGCTACATACGGTGTTTACGGATTTAACGAAGATAACATCCTGATCTGCGGAAAGATGAGTGCGGCGTACGCACAGTCCATCGGCATCCGCGATGCCGTTACATTCGGTCCCGCACTTATTGTGAACGGAAAATCGGCACAGTGCTCGGGAGTTGGCGGAGGACTTAATCCGCGTACCGCAATAGGACAGCGCCCCGACGGTGCGGTTCTTTTGCTTGTCATTGAAGGAAGAAAGACTTCATCACTCGGCGCATCGATGGCCGATCTTATAGATGTAATGCTTGAATACGGAGCGGTCAATGCCGCCAATCTCGACGGAGGAATGTCATCATCGATGTTCTATAACGGCGAAAAGATAGTGGACAACTGCACCGTACGCGATACGAGAAGCATCCCTACCGCATTTATCGTACTTCCCGCGGATCATGACGAATGACTGAGAATGAAAACGGCAATAATAAAATGAAGGAAAGAACCACGGGAATAGAATTCAACTATTTCCGGATCTTTATGCTGCTCTGGATCCTTGTTCTCCTTCTTGCGATATGGGATTTCAACAGGCAGTTTTTTTCTTTCCTGGAAAATACCGAAGCAAAGTACAGGGCGTCCCTTCCCGAATCGGTCACTGAAGAGCTTTCCGATATATTCCGTAAATGCGATGTTGATTCCGTATGTGCACTGATGACCAAAAAGTGCTCACTGAATTCATATGAGACTGAAGAAGATCTCAGAGAATATCTGAGGACCCTTATTTCGAACGGACGTATAAGCATGGTTTCCGTTGACGAAGAAACAAGTGACGAACATCAGGTTTATTACATCGAATCGGGCGATCTGAGAATTGCCAGGGCCGAATACACAAAGAGACCGGAACGTGGGAGGAGGGATATTCCCGTATGGGATCTCGTTTCGCTTGAAGTGTATGCGGAGCCTTCGATATCGGTGAGCATAACCGCTCCCGAGAATGTCAGGCTGTTCGCTAACGGTAAAGAACTGAACGGGAACACGGTACGATCGCAGCAGGATCCTCCTTCCGCACAGAGATTCTATGAAGGATTCACAACACTTCCGGTAATGACCGATATGAAGATCGGAGGATTTTATCTGATACCGGAGATCACCGCTGAAAACGAAGACGGAACTCCGGTTCCCGTCATTGCCGATCCGGAAAACGGAACGTACAGCGTTGGATATCCGGAAGATTGCGAAGGCAGGGAAGAGATGGAAAGCATTGCATGCGAAGCGGTATCCGCATATGCCGAATTCATCTCCGGGGATCTTTCGGAAGCGGCACTCAGACGGTATTTTACGAAGGATAATATCTATCTGTATTATATGCAGCACGCCGAACTCAAATGGTTCACACGCCATCTGAAGTCCGAGATCCATTCTGCGGAGGTGCAGAATTTTATAGCATACAATGAAGATGCATTCTATTGTGAAGTACTGGTCGAACAGTATCTTACGATGGCGTGGGGATCCAGGGAGCCCGAGGTCATCATGACGGATGGAAAGTTCTATTTCGTAAGACAGGATGGCGAATGGAAAGTAGCCGCGATCGAATTCTGATCCGGACCGTAAACGAAAGGAAAAAGCTATGGTCATTTGTCCGAATTGCGGTGCAAAAAATGAAGATGGTGAGATTCTCTGCGGTGAATGCGGTGCCAAGCTTAAAGGACCGGCGAGGCAGGTAAGCCCCATTATTCAGGCAGAGCCCGTTAAGCCGGAACAGCCGGTAGTTCCGGCAGAACCCGTCAAGCCGGCACAGCCCGAAATTCAGGCAGAGCCTGTTAAGCAAGAGCAGCCTGTTGTTCAGACAGAATCTGTGAAGTATTCTGAAGCTTCCGCCGCGAAATATGGGATTGATGAGCCGGAGAATGCAAAGAGGCGCATGCTTCCCGGAACCCGCATTGCACTTTTGCTGATCGGGGTGGTGATACTTATCAAAGTTGCAGGTATCGTTCCAAGGGTGACCTTCGGGCGCACGAACATACCGACAGGCATCACGCTGAAGGATTATTCCGGACTGGTAGAAATATATAACAAAGACGGAACCGAAGTGGAGGTTGGATACGGTGCGGAGATCAGAGACGGCGGAGGAGTAAAGACCGATAAATACGGAGGTGCGACGTTTTCGCTGGGTGAAGACAGGACGCTCAGAATTCTCTCAAACAGTGCGTTCGATGCATATAAGTCAGAGGATGATGAGCTGGAAGATCTGAAGGTTAATCTGAAGCATTGTGCCATGTTCTTTGATATAGACGATCCTTACAACGGGAACGAAACCATGGAACTGGAAGCGGGCGCTCTGACCGTTAGCGTAAGCGAAGCGGCGGGATATGTTTTTTATGACGGCAAAGAGAATGCCATTATCTGGGTTATGGACGGAGAGGTCACTATCCGGCTTACCGATCCGAACTCCGGAGAAAGCTTTAAGGAAATCCTGACTCCGGGCGACCGCACATCGTGTACCTTCGGTGAAGACGGGGTGAGCCTGACGACCGAAAGACCGTCTGCGGACGAACTTCCTACCGCAATGGTCAGGGAAATTGCAAGCAGACCTTATCTGCTCGACAGCGTTTCACCGGATTCCGGATGGGACAGTGATCATCTCATCGAACTGGCGGAGAAATACAAGGTCGAAGAAAATCAGCTTAACTATGTATATATTCCCCGGCTGTTTACGGAAGATGCAGGCACCGAAGGTGACTGATATCAGCGAAAAACCCGCATTTTGCGGGTTTTTCCTATTTTTCGCAAAATATGGTCTGCCGAGAACAACTTTTGAGTTTATTGTTTGAACCTTATGTGATAAAATCGTTTTCGTAGGTCCCCTTTTGAAGGGGTAAAATGTATCAGGAGGTACAATATGATTAATATTCCCAAGGTTAAAGTAGGAATTGTGGCTGTAAGCCGCGACTGCTTCCCCGAGTCTCTTGCAGTTAACCGCCGCAAGGCTCTCGTAGAGGCTTATACCAAGAAATATGATGCAGCTGACATCTATGAGTGTCCCATCTGCATCGTTGAGAGTGAGATCGATATGGTCAATGCCCTTGAGGACATCAAGAAGGCAGGCTGCGAAGCTCTCTGCGTATATCTCGGAAACTTCGGTCCCGAGATCTCCGAGACCCTTCTCGCTAAGCACTTCGAAGGCCCCAAGATGTTCTGCGCAGCTGCTGAGGAGAGCCAGGCTGATCTTCAGGACGGCAGAGGAGATGCTTACTGCGGAATGCTCAATGCAAGCTACAATCTCCATCTCAGAAGCGTAAAGGCTTATATTCCCGAGTATCCTGTCGGCGACGCTGAGGACTGCGCTGACATGATCCACGATTTCCTTCCCATTGCAAATGCAATCTATGGTCTCAATAACCTCAAGATCATAACCTTCGGTCCCAGACCTCACAACTTCCTTGCTTGTAACGCTCCCATCCAGCAGCTTTACAACATGGGCGTAGAGATCCAGGAGAATTCCGAGCTCGATCTTTTCGAGTCCTTCAACAAGCATGAAGGCGATGCAAGAATCCCCGAGAAGGTTAAGGAAATGGAAGAGGAACTCGGTGCAGGAAACAAGAAGCCCGAGATCCTTGCAAAGCTTGCTCAGTATGAGCTTACTCTCCTTGACTGGGTTGAGGCTAACAGAGGCTACAGAAAGTATGTTGCCATCGCAGGAAAGTGCTGGCCTGCATTCCAGACCATGTTCAAGTTCGTTCCCTGCTATGTAAACAGCCGTCTCACCGGAATGGGAATCCCCGTTTCCTGTGAGGTTGATATCTACGGATGTCTCTCCGAGTTCCTCGGACAGATCGTTTCAAACGATATCGTTACTCTTCTCGACATCAACAACTCCGTGCCCAAGGATATGTACAATGAGTCCATCAAGGGCAAGTTCAATTACGATCTTACCGATACCTTCATGGGCTTCCACTGCGGAAATACCTGCACCAAGAAGCTTTGCTCCAACTACGAGATGAAGTATCAGAAGATCATGGCAAGAGCACTTCCCGTAGAGGTTACCAACGGAACCCTCGAGGGCGACATCGCTCCCGGCGACATCACCTTCTTCAGACTTCAGTCCACCTCCGACAACAAGCTTAAGGCTTATGTTGCAGAGGGTGAGGTTCTTCCCGTTGCTACCCAGTCCTTCGGCGGAATCGGTGTATTCGCTATCCCCGAGATGGGACGTTTCTACCGCCACGTGCTGATCGAGAACAACTTCCCTCATCACGGCGCTGTTACATTCGCACACAACGGAAAGGCTCTCTACGAGATCTTCAAGTATCTCGGTGTAGATGCTCTCGGATATAACCAGCCTAAGTCGCTTCCTTATCCTACCGAGAATCCTTTCAAGTAATCTGAAAGTGCAATGAGATCCTGAACCTGCCCGCGTTACTGCGGGCAGGTTTTTTATTGTGTGAATGCGCCATAAAATGATAAAATATATAAGATGTGTTTCTTATGGAGAGGTAAATGTCTGAAGCAAGCGTAAAACCTGTTTCTATGAAATGTAAGATCTGCGGAGGTGACCTGGCAAACGATTACCTGCTGGGTGCCTGCGTATGCGAAAACTGCGGGAACAGATGGTCCCTAGCAGATATCGTTCCCAATTACAAAGATTATTCCCGGATCATCGAAAAGATAAATAAAGCAAAGGAAATGCTCGCTGACGGTGCGGATACCGCACAGGCAGGACAGGCACTCATTCTTTACAAGAGTGCGGAAGCAGATTGCCTGAGATTTTCGGACAGCATAGCATCCGACCTTCTGAAGCTGTGCAACGCGGGACAGGAAGAAGCTAAGAAAGCCAAGACCTATGCCTCGGGAAAATCCTATCTCGAAAAAGAAAACTATATCAGGGCTCTTTCCGAATTTAACAAACTGAAGGGCTACAAGGATACGGACATACTCATCCCTCAGTGCGAGGAAGGTGTTAAGATACAGCGCAAGAAGAGAATTCCCTATGCTGTGATCGTGGGTATGATAATCCCTGCTATCCTCGGTTTCTTTTTGCATGAGAAGGCCGGACTGAACATTCCCCTTTGTCTTCTGGTGTTTGCGGCAGGTGCGGCACTTCTTTCGTTCGCCATATATCTCGAAGGCGTGCTTTCGATCATAATTGAGATTCTGTCCTTCCTTTTATCTGTTCCGTTACTTTTGTATATGATACTGGCTTATGGTTTTCATATGGCGCCGGGAGCCGCAGTCAAGCTGGCCATCGGTATTCCCGTCGCAGTAGTTGCTGTCATTGCCGTTCTGGCGGAAAGGAAACAATGATATGGAATTGATCAGTGTACTGAAATATGAAGGCAGTAATGAGGTATTCGTACACAAGCATCCGAAAGAGGATTTCAATTTCGGAACACAGCTGATCGTGCACGAGTCACAGGAAGCTCTCTTTTTCAAGGACGGAAGAGCGCTGGATCTGTTCACAGCGGGCAGACATACTCTTCAGACCTATAACCTTCCCCTCGTTAAGGATCTCATTGCCAAGGGCACGGGCGGAGAGAATATCTTCCATGCCGAGGTTTATTTCATCAACATGGCCGTCCAGATGGGCATCAAGTGGGGAACCGACAGCAAGGTCCGTCTCTTCGATCCCGCATCGGGACTTCATATCGAGATAGGTGCCAGCGGAAGCTTCAACCTTCAGGTCATCGATTCACGCAAGCTCATCGTAAAGATGGTCGGAACTACCGAGGGACTTCTTCAGAGTGAGATAGTGAGCGGCGCCGATGAAGGCGGTCTTTCATACGGAACAGGAAAGTTCAAGGCCCTTGTTTCCAATAAGGTCAAGTCCGACATCGCAAGATTCATCAAGGATCAGAACATCAATATCCTTGAGATAGATTCTTATCTCGGCGGATTGTCCGAGGCACTCCGTATCGACATCAACGAGACGCTGACCGAATACGGACTCTATATGCCCGAGTTCTATGTAACGAGCATAACCACTCCCGATGACGATCCCAACTTCATAAAGCTCAGACAGCAGTTCGCCGACAAGACCCTCAAGGTACGCGATGAGGAAGTAAGGAAAGCCGAAGCCGAGGCTGCAAGGGACAGAAAGCTTGTCGAAGCAAGTACCGAAGCCCAGATGAAGATGGTAAATGCCCAGGGAGAAGCAGAAGCGCTCAGGATCAAGGCACCGGCCGAA
>JAEEQL010000188.1 GCA_016285265.1 Lachnospiraceae bacterium | reverse complement strand
CCTGCTCTGCACGGGAATTCTGGCGATACCTTTCGGAGCTCTCGGACTCTTATTTGCATTGCTCAGCCGCAAGGGTAAGGATCCCTTCGGAAGGATAGCCCTTACCGGAGCGATCATATCGGTCGTATCAATGATAACAGGGGCATTCATAACCGTTTACTCGGTATATACGGTAATGACCGATCCTTCGGTACTTGAGGAAGTGAGCCGTATGTACGCACGCTACGGAATGGAAATGCCGACAATTCCAACATTCTATTCGGAAGGAGGCTCATTATGGATCTATCGATAAGATCGGTTGCGGAACAGATTCCCGGATACAGTGAGTCTCAGGTTAGAAGGATTGCCGGCCCCACTGTGACTCCCGTTGAAGAATCCGCATTAAAAAGCGGAAAACCCGGCAGGGTCAACAAAGCGGAGTGCCAGACCTGTAAATCCAGAAAATACCAGGACGGCTCGAATGAGAACGTATCATTCAAGTCCGCACAGCATATGTCCCCCACACAGGCGGGATCAAGAGTCCGTGCGCATGAGCAGGAGCATGTATCGAATGCATATTCCAAGGCTGCCGAACAGGGAGGAAAAGTTCTCCAGGCATCGGTGGCGATACACACCTCCATCTGCCCCGAGTGCGGACGCACATATATTTCCGGCGGAACCACTACTACCAAGATCAAATATCCTTCGGAAAAAAATCCTTACCAGCAGAATATGAAGAGCCTTCATAAACAGGCCACAGAGGGAATGAATTTTGACGCAGCAGTATAAATACCGGTCATCCGGAGAACTCAAATCGCGGGCGCTTTCTATGATGGCAGGCAGATACGGGAGAGCAGCAATGATGACTCTCTCGTATTTTATTTGGATATATCTCATCTCCTATGCGGGAAGCATCATCTCCACCGTCATACTCGGCATGCCGTACTTTTCTTCCATAAACTCGGATATGACCGCGGATATGGTCTTCACGGTCATCTCGTCCCTTATCACAATGTTCCTCGGAGTGATAGCCGAAATGTTCACCTGCGGGATCTGTCTTTATTATCTGAATGTCTCGACGGGGCGCGAAGCACAGACCGCGGATATTTTCAGGGGCTTCCGTGAAACTCCCTCCGAGGTGTTCAAGATCGCTGCTTTTCTCTTAAGTCCTTCACTGATCATGTCCATCCCCGTTAATGTAACCTCGGAGCTCTACATGATCACATCGGATACCAAGTGGCTCGTTTTGTCGGTCATCTTATTTGCGGCCGCGGCCCTTGGAGCTTTGTACATCCACCTCACATACGGCATCGCGTTTTTCGTGCTGCTGGATTTCCCTTCATATTCCGCGGGACGCGCGCTTAAGATCTCAAGGGAAAAAATGACCGGACACAGGACCAGGTTCTTTGTCATCGATCTTATATTCATTCCGATGTTCCTGCTCGGCATCCTTTCATTCGGCATAGGTCTCATATGGGTCTATCCGCTGGTAAACGAAAGCAGGGCACTGTTTTTCCTTAACCTGATGAATCCCGAAGAACAGTAAAGTCATACCGAACAAAAAACAACCCGGCCATTCGGCCGGGTTTAATATTTTAGGTCAGCTCCACGATCTTCAGTTCCCTGCGCTTATTCAGGTCGATGAATTCGTTTCCGCATTTTACGACAGGTCTCGAATACTGTCCGGGATTCTGCATTATTATTGTTCCCGTCTTTCCGTCGGATAGCCTGCAGGTATTCTGGATATAAGTATATGTTACATTCTTGAGGAAGGTCATTATGATATCGGGATCGTACTTCTCGAGTCCCTCATCCTCAAAGATCTCAACAACCCTGAAGGGACAGATGGGATCCCTGTAAACCCTCGCACTGGTAATCGCATCATATACATCGGTGACGGCGGTAAGTCTTGCAAACCTGTCGGCCTTTTCACCTCTTATCTTCAGAGGATATCCGCTTCCGTCGAATCTTTCGTGATGCATGATAGCGGTCGTCTTGATATGCTCGGGAAGATTCTTATCCTTGAGCATTCTGTATCCGTGCTCGGCATGATGTTTTACTTCAATGAACTCACTCTCGGTAAGAGGCTCCACCTTGTTGAGTACTTCCCTCGGAACTCTTATCTTGCCTATATCGAAAAGAATTCCGCACATCATTGCCATTTCCTGATCC
>JAEEQL010000084.1 GCA_016285265.1 Lachnospiraceae bacterium | reverse complement strand
CTATCAGGTTCTCAACCCTCGAAGCGATCTGTGATACGCTCAAGTGCCAGCCGGGAGACATCCTTGAATTCGATCCGGATGCCGTCTCGGACCATACCGAGGAATGATCCTCTTCATATAGAAAAAAGTGGGACGAATGATCGTCCCACTTTTATTTACAATAGTCACTGCAGAGAACCTTCCCCGCGTTCTGATGAAGCGTTCATGCCCGGCTTATCAGATAAGTGCGGTGCTGAAATATCTCTCTGCACGGTCGGGAAGAATTGTCGCGATGACCTTGTCCCTTCCGTACTTTTCGGCCATCTTCTTCGCCGCCCATACATTTGCACCCGCTGAGGTTCCCACGAGAAGTCCCTGAATGCGTGCGAGTTCGCGTGCGGTATTTATGGCATCTTCATCCGTTACGGTTTTGATATCCGTGATTATGGATGTATCCAGAACATCGGGAATGAATCCGTCTCCTATTCCCTGTATCTGATGAAGTCCCGGCTCGTCTCCGAGAAGAGCCGATACATTCTTGGGTTCGACCGCAACGATCCTGCAGTCGGGGTTCTTCTCAAGGAGATATTTGGCAACTCCCTGAAGGGTTCCGCCGCTTCCGATTCCGGAAACGTAGATATCGATCTTCTTTCCGAGCTGCTCACAGAGTTCAACCGCGGTTGTCCTGTAATGAATATCGGGATTTGCGGGATTCTTAAACTGCTGCGGAACAAAATAATCATCCGAACCTGATGCTATCTCCATCGCCTTGTCAACGGAACCTCCGATACTGAGCTTCGGATCGGTAAGAACAAGCTCCGCACCCAGGGCACGGATTATCTTCTTTCTTTCCTCGCTCATATTCTCCGGCATTACGATGATGACACGATAGCCTTTTCTTACACCGGCGAGTGCAAGTCCGATACCGGTATTTCCGGAAGTGGGCTCAATGATAGTCATGCCGGGGCGGAGCTTTCCGTCCTTTTCGGCCTGTTCGATCATGTTAAGGGCGATCCTGTCCTTGATGCTTCCGCCGGGATTTAAGAATTCCGCCTTAGCATATATCTGCAGACCCGTGGTCTGCTCAAGACTTATGAGCGGTGTGTTTCCTATCAGATCAAGTACGTTTGTGTAATACATTTCCCAAAACCTCCGCTGTCTATAATACCATACAAATATCACATATCAAAAAGACTCATCTGTGTGTATCTGTCAGGCAGTTCATCCATGAATTTAAAACACTCATCGGGATCGGAGAGCATCCCGTTTTCTGCGCATATCTTCTTAAAGACTTTTCTGAGTTCCCTCGCATTCGGACTCGAAAGCTCATAGGCATTTCCGTACCTGCTTATGTACTTTTCCTTAAGTCCCGGAAAATGCCTGTCGAGAGCGGCATAGTAATATTCCCTGTCACCTTCGCGCAGGGTCAGTCCCATTCCGAAATCTATCACGCCCTTTACGTGGACACGGGCGCATTCATTCAGGATGGATGTGATGTTTTCTTCTGTATCGTTGATAAAGGGAAGTATCGGAGTCATCCACACGACGGTCGGGATGCCCCTTTTATCGAATTCCTCAAGAACCTCTATACGCCTTTTTGTATTGCATACATTCGGTTCCAGGATCTTACAGAGCTCATCGTCATACGTGGTCAGTGTCATCTGTACCACACATTTGGCGGAGCGGTTTATTTCATCCAGAAGATCGATATCGCGCAGGATCCGGTCCGACTTGGTAAGAACGGTGACCCCGAATCCGTTCGCAAGTATGATCTCAAGACATCTTCTCGTAAGCTGAAGTTCTTCTTCACAGTGCATGTAAGGATCGGACATGGAACCCGTTCCTATCATGCATTTTTTTCTTTTCGAACGGAGGGCCTTTTCAAGAAGCTCCGGTGCATTCTGCTTTACTTCTATATCCTCAAAGGGATGCGTGAACTGATAGCACCTGCTCCTGCTGTCACAGTATATGCAGCCGTGGGAGCATCCCCTGTAGATGTTCATTCCGAAATGTCCGCTGCCGCTCAGTATTCCTTTTGCGTCTGTAAAATGCATCCGGCCTCTCCCGCATCAGAGCTTGTACTGCATGAAGTTTCCGTTGTGAACAAAACCGTATGCGGTATAAAGCTTGACACCCATATCGGATGCCGTGATATGAACGGCACCGCAGCCGTACGCACGTGCCTCTTCGACAACGCGGTGAAGAAGCTCCCTGGCGATGCCCATTCTTCTGTATCCGGGATCCGTGAACATGCTTGAAAGAAGTCCTATCCTGCCGGTCGGACAGCTGAAATAAGGCGGCTTTTCAACAAAGGACATTCCGCTCGTTCCGATTATCTTATCACCGTCGAGCGCGAGCCATGATACAAATGTGCCGTCCGCCATATGTCTGTGATAGAAATCCTTAAGGGCGGGAACAAGATCGATATCCTCGGTAGCACCCTCTTCCCTGAGCTGGGTGATCCTCATGCTTATGAAGGTATCCAGATCCCTTTCTTCAAGTTTTCTGTAAGTAATGTCCATATTATTTCCCGTCTTCCGTTTTGGGGAAGGTAATGGTTATCCTGGTTCCCTTTCCGGGTGTACTTTCCATCGAAACCTCGGCATCGTGATACATTGCGCCGTGCTTTACGATCGAAAGTCCGAGACCGGTTCCGCCGATCTCCTTCGAGTGGCTTCTGTCCACACGGTAGAATCTTTCAAATACTCTCTTCTGATGCTCGGGAGGAATTCCGATACCGGTATCCTCGACTATCAGCCTGGTCGACTTCTCATCGGTGAGAGTTTCCATGATGACCTTACCGCCGGGGAAGTTATATTTGATGGCGTTGTCGCAGAGATTATAGACCATCTCATACAGAAGCTGGTCGACACCGTTAATGTGGGTCTCCTCCCCCTTAACATCAATGAAGATGTTGTTCTTGCCCGCAACAGGCTTGAGATCATCCGCAACCCTGAGAAGAAGATCGTGAAGATCCATATCCTTCTTGGGAGGAAGATCCGCTTCCTCATCGAGTCTCGAAAGCTTGATGATGTCGTTGATAAGTGAGATAAGTCTCTGGGATTCCTTGTAGATATCCTTGGAAAATTCGGCGACCTTGTCGGGTGAAACATCTCCTGTCGCCATCAGCTCGGCAAATCCCGATATCGAAGTAAGCGGAGTCTTAAGCTCATGAGAGACATTCGCGGTAAATTCCCTTCTCATCTCCTCACGCTGTCCCGCTTCTTCCTGGATCATCATCTTCTGCTCTTCGATCTTGTCGAGAAGAGGTGCCAGCTCGGGATAAGGGATATTCGCATGACTGTCAAGATCGATGTTGTTGATGGGAGTTACTATCTGCTTGGCTGCGCGGAATGCCAGGATACCCGAAAGGATCAGGACAAGCACGAACACCCAGAGCACGGGGCTTACCGCGATCAGAGCGTACATAACGGCAGAAACGGGGCGGTTTAATCTGATGACCGTTCCGTCATCAAGAAGTCTTGCGTAATACATCGTCGGATTTCCTGTGCTGTCCGACCTTCTTGTCTCACGGCCCTCTCCCAACTCCAGCGCTTCCATGATCTCGGCATGTGAACCCTGATTGGATGAAATGTCTTCATAACCGCTGTCATAAAGTACACTTCCGTCACTGCCTATCCAGGTGACCCGGTGGGTATCATCCAGTCCCTCAAGATACTCTCCTCCCGAAACTTCCATTCCGGCTATGACATATGTGGCTTCCTGTGCAAGCGCTTCATACGTCTCATTGATGGTCTGGGTATACTGAAGGCCGAAGAACATAAAGGTGCATATGGCAAGAACCAGTATTCCCACGAGAAATGTGTTTCTGAAAATTGTTTTAGTCATTGATCTTCTCCGATAAATTTATATCCGACGCCGCGTACCGTCTGTATTCTCTCTCCGACATCCTTAAGCTTGGAACGAAGAGTTCTTATATGTACATCCAGCGTTCTGTTCTCACGCTCGGCTTCTATACCCCAGACTTTTTGAAGAAGCTTTTCCCTTTCGATGACCACACCGCTGTTTTCTATGAACATTTTGAGAAGCTCATATTCCTTGAGAGTCAGTGCAACAGGTTCACCGTCCGAATATACTTCGCGCTTGTCCCAGGAGACCTTAAGCTTTCCGCTTACGTATTCTCCGGCGGCTGCAGAGGGCTTAACCTCCGACCTTCTGAGCACTGCCTTTATCCTTGAGATCAGCTCCATTATTCCGAAAGGCTTCGATACATAATCGTCGGCACCCATATCGAGTCCGGTGACCTTGTCATATTCCGTACTCTTGGCGGTCAGCATGATGACGGGGATCTTCCCGTCTTCTTTTCTGATCTTCTTAAGAACCGAAAGTCCGTCCTCACCCGGAAGCATTATATCAAGAAGAACGAGTTCCGGTTTCGTATCATAGAAAGGTTTCCAGAACTTTTCCGCATTTTCAAAACCCGCCGCCTCGAATCCCTGTGTTTCCAGGGCATATATGACAAGCTTTCTTATGCTTTCATCATCTTCAAGGATGTAGATCATCGTCTCTCCTTACGCATTACCGTGAAGTGCAAACCTCGTCTTGTATTCATTGTAACACTTATCGAAGATATCGTTATGTTCTTCTTTTACCTGACCGAGGTACTCGTGGGTCGCAAATGAACCCGAATATATCTCTATGAGCGCAACGGCTATGTTGGAGCAATGATCGGAGATGCGCTCGTAATCGGTTATCAGATCGTTGAAGACAAAGCCCTGATTGATGCTGCATCTGCCCTGCTGAAGACGTTCGATATGGTTCAGCTTCATCTCATCGGAGATATCGTCGATAACCTCCTCAAGGGGCTCAACCTTCATTGCCAACTCGATATTCTCTCCCGAGAATGCCTTCATCGTGATATCGAGTATCTCCCTGACCGCTGCGGTGATGACGGAAAGCTCGTGATGAGCTTCCTCGGAAAAAGAGATCTGCTTGTCGTGGATCTCCTTGGCGCTGCCGGCAATGTTCTTGGCGTGGTCGGAAAGTCTTTCAAGATCGGACAGTGTATGAAGGAATATGGTCGATTCCCTCTCCTGTCTTTCGGTAAGATCCTGTCCGGAAAGCTTCATCAGGAACGAACCGAGTTCATCTTCGTAGTGGTCGCCCGAATCCTCAAGCTCCGAGATCTCCTCGAATTCCTTGTCCGAGTATCTTCCGACAAGGTGCATCGACTCGAGAACGGCCTGATGTGCTTCCTCAGCCATACGTGAGATGGCAAGGCGGCTCTGCTCGATCGCAAGTGAAGGGTGTCTTATGAAACGGTCATTGAGCGAGATCTCATCGCGTGACTTATTGTTCTTTTCGGGAATGATGAGACATACAAGTGCCTCCAGAATATCCAGGAACGGGAAAAGAAGAATGATCATACACATTCTGAGAACGGTGTTAACTATGGCCACTCTTACGGGATTCATGGCAACTCCCTCGAACGGGAAGACAAATACCGCATCTGCTATATAGTACAGCGATGCGCACGTCATAACACCCAGGATACATGAAACAAGATAACTGAGAGCGGTTCTCTTACCGCCGGTATTGGTTCCGAGAGCGGCGATCATAACGGGAAGAGCCGCACCGATCGAAATACCCATAAGAAGGGGAAGTGCATTATCGAAGACGATCGCACCGGTCACTGAAAGAGCCTGCACGATACCTACCGCAGCGGATGCGGACTGGAGCAGAACGGAGATCATTATTCCGACTAAGATGCCGAAAAGGGGATTACGGAGAGTTGAAAGAAGCTGGTCGAACCATGCCTGTTCCTTTAGACCGCCTACGGAACCGCTCATCGCACTCATACCAAACATGAGGATCGCAAAACCCATCATGATATCGCCTATGTGACGGCGTCCCTTATCCTTGCAGAAAAGTCTGAGAAAAATACCGATTATCGCAACCACACCGGTAAGGGTGGAGGTTGAAAGAAGGCTGCTGACTCCGCCGGCTCCCTCGATATAGCTAAGGCAGATGACCCAGCCCGTTATGCTCGTTCCGAGTATCGCACCCAGGATAACGGGGATGGCCTGCTTGACCTTCATCATACCGGAGTTTACAAAGCCCATGACTATGACAGATGTGGCGGATGAAGACTGTATGACCGTGGTAACACCGCCTCCGAGAACAAGCCCCTTAATGGGTGTATCGGTCAGTCTGAATAAAACCGGTTCGAGTCTGTTTCCTGATGTTGCTTTTAATCCGTCGCCCATAAGCGTCATTCCGAAAAGGAAAAGGGCGATTCCCGAAAAAAGGGAAATGATATCTGAAATAGTCATCTTAATGCCTCCATACAGATATCATTTTACCATCAGAAGATTAAATCTAAAGACATTTCAATGTTAAATCTATGTTAAAAAAGGGCCTCAGCCCTTTTTCTTCCTGATCCCGGAATTAATATATTCAATATCTCTTTTGATCTTAAAGGCATCTATAAAGTATGCGAGCACTATGACTATGCCCACATATATGAATGCCATCCAGAAATTGGACCTGTAGAACCATCCCACGATAAAACCGAACAGCATTACCGCCGCCGTGGCTGCGATATACTTGACCGCATAGCTTCCGATCACCGGCAGCGAGGTGTATTCATCCAGGAAGTAATTGCCGAGTGAGATCACAAATGACAGTGCAAAGAGCTCGAGCACAAGCTTTATCTCATCTGTCACGCCGACCCATGCGATCGATATGACAAATACGCTCAGCACCGCCAGGGCAAACAATATGCAGGTGTCTCTGAATACTTTCTTCATAATCCCTCGTTCCTGAATATCCTCTTGATATCCGGAAGGTACTTTCTCGACACGATCAGCTTCTCATCGTTATCCATCACGGCTTCGAGATGACTGTTTCGTATCTGCCTTATCTCTTTCAGATGATCCGTGTTCATGATGCAGGTTCTTGATATGCGTACAAGTGCGGTATCTTCTATCCGGCTTTCGATATCGGACATCGAACCGTCAAACCTGTAAACATCGCCTTCCGTATATATGAAAAGCTTTCTTTCCACGTTTTCTATATAGTAAACATCGGAAATACCTATGCTGACAGACCCTTCCTGCGTCTTTCCGGCAAAAGAAATATCCATCCTGCCGATCTTTCTTACCAGGGACTCGACAGAGTCATTCCATTCCGGATATTCGATTATGACCGTCAGCGGCTGACCTTCAACCTGCCTTTTTTCGATTCTCATTCTTTAATATTTTTATGGATCTGATCAATCCTGCGGTTACGTTCAGAGCAAGGATTACAAGTCCTCCGGAAAAACTTAAAGGAGCCCAGGTGAATGCGATCTCACGAAGACCTGCCCCGAATATAAGCGGCATCGTAATGCATATTGATAAAAGAAGAACAAGGCTTGCTATGCCGGTCGATATGACGATGCCTTTTCTCTTACCAATTATTATAACCGAAAGCATCAGGATTCCGAATACCGAAAGAGCGGTAAATACCAGGTCGAAAACTGTCCAGACATCCGTTGCAATGCCGGTCGGGGTATCGCCTGAAGCGATGGCATATACCGAGTTGCAAAGACTGTCGGTCGATGCGGCAACATTCATATCGGTCAGAACACAGACGCCGGTCTGATCTTTTTCGGAAAAGACTATCCTGGAAGAATAATTCGGGGTTCCTCCGGAGTGACCGAAGACATCCCCCGGAAAAAGCTCCCATCCGGAAAAATAATCTCCTTCTTCATTCAGGCTGGATTTTGTCAGGGTTATAAGATCTGCGAATTCTTCCGGAACGTCTGCGGTTCCCATCCATATCTGCAGCCATCTTGCCATATCGCGGACATTGGAATAAAAGTAACCCGCGGGGATCCTTCCTTCGTAAACGGGAATCTCATATTCAAAAGTATGGCGGTATCCGGGTCTTGAACCGGGGATGATCCTTGCATCAGCCTGAGGCATACCTACATAGGTGTCATTCAGACCGAGCGGATGAAGGATCTCATCGTACATATAATCCGCGTATGTATCTCCGGTAACTTCCTCGATGATCGCACCGAGAAGATTGTAATTCACATTCGAGTAAGCATATTCTTCACCGGGCTCATATCTGAGCTCCATTCTCGAAATGCTCATCACCCAGTCATTAAGCGACATGCCTTCGCCGGCACTCGGATAAGCGTTCTCCTCATTGGTATATCCGCTCGTCTGGGAAAGGAGATGCTCAACCTTAATCTCAGCAGGAGCATTATGGTAATATGCCTCAAAGCCGGGAAGGAGATCCGATACATTATCGTCATAGGAAAGCCTGCCCTCACTTATAAGCTTTACGACCGCAAGTCCCGTGAATGCTTTCGTCATGGATCCGATCTGATAAAGGCCTTCTTTATCACCGTAGAACCGTACATCCCCGGAAGTCACCACCGCAACGCTGACCGAATCGCATCTTGTCTCATCGCGGAAGGATTTTACATATCCGGATATTTCATCACCGATCATACCGGCATTATCATCCGCATTTCCCGCGAAGACCGATGTATGAACTCCGATGCAGGCGGCAAACACCATGACCGGTATAAGTAACAGGACAGTGAGTTTTGTTTTTTTCATAACGTACTCCTTTTCATCATCTTTACCAGGATGATAACGGAGTCATTATGAAGCTTCCATAGTTGCAGACAGATGTTGCAAATTCACCTGCCCGAAATGCAATCCTGCCTTTCCGTCTTATCCGCACCCGGGTCAGGCCGTGATCTCGATACGGTTTCCCTCGACTGCTACGATACAGGATTCATAATAACCGTCACCGGTGGTCCTGGGACCTCTTAAAACCTCGTATCCCGCATCTTTAAGTTCTTTTGTAAGTTCATCAACCCTTTCCTTACTTCCGACGGAAAACGCAAGGTGATCGTAACCCGTGCGTTCCTTTTCCTTATCGTCATCGTCCACACCGGGCTTGCTCATGATCTCAAGTCTTGCCCCGTCATCAAAAGTAATGAAATGCGATCTGAATTCTTCTTTTGGATTGTAGTAACCTTCATCGGATGTTCCGTTCAGATATTTAACAAAAAAGTCCCTTGCTTTCTCAAGGTCGTTAACAAATAATGCTATGTGCTCTATAACCATGTGATCTTACTCCTGCTTCTTCAGTAATTATAGCGAATGATCAAAGATACATTTCGATGGTCTTCATCTTTTCGGAAAATCCGTTTCTTTCGTAGAACTGCATACCTCTTACATTCTCGGGAAAAACCTGTGTCCTCATGAAATCGGCTCCCTTTTCCCTGCCGTATTCCTTGCAGGCATCCATCAGTTTCGCGCCTATCCCGTGGCTGCGCATTTCTTCCGATACATCCAGGTCCTGCAGATAGATCACCCTTTCGGGTTTCAGGCACGGAACCTTTTTCTGTTCAAGGATCATGACATGGGCAAATCCCACTATCCTGCCGTCCGTTTCCGCCACAAGAATATCCTGGTTTTCGCTTTCGAATATCGCTCCAAAAAAAGCACCGTCACGCTCCCCGTGAACAAAGTGCTCCGGCTGGAATCTGACGGCATCGTTTTCAAGCTCATAATAGAGCTTCTGTAAGGCAGTGATATCATTTTCCGTTGCAAGACGAATTATCATTTTATCCTCCGGATCAAACTCTGTATTCCCTGTTAAGTGACGGGGCTGTCGAGTGTCAGACGCATTTCTTCCATTCCAAGCTCGATAAACCCTGTATCAACGAAACCTACGGATTCATACAATTTCTTTGCCACTGTGTTGCCGGGAACGACTCCGGTGTATATTTCCGATACACCAAAACGGTCCTGAAGAAACTTTATTCCAAGTTCCAGGGCTTTGCGACCGTAACCCTTATTCTGATACCGGCTGTCTATCATAAATTTCCACAGGGTATAATACGATTTTGCTTCGTAATAACCCATCATGATAAAGCCCACAAGGATAGCATCATCATACACCGCAAACGGAAATGCCGTTTCGGAATATACATATGCCTGCGCGAGAGAATCAGCGTTTGTGGAAACGAAACTCTTCTGACTCTCATCCACTTTAAGTGCGAGCACCTCGTCTATATTATCTCTTGTGATCTCTTTCAGGCTGACCATTCGAACCACCTCATATTCAGATCAGGCGTTTTCCGCGTATCTCGCAATCAAGGATCTGCGTTCCGTCTTCGGTGATCATTACATTTCTCCAGGTAAAACCGTCTTTGGTGATGTCGGAACGATCATTTCATAACCCGGCCTTTTCTGTATCTGCCAAATAGAATTCCATCATCCACATACTTATCTGCCTGAGAAACCCACATCGGGAATTCTCCGGTAGCTACTGCAGTCTGTCCATTTAGCATTCCGGTATGAAATGAAATATGTCTGAACTGTCGCAGTATCAGTTCCATTCGCGTATGTTCGCAATTTTCGGGGCATTCGTAGAGCATGTCATCCGTCAGCGAATCAAGATAATCATATGTCTTCTTTTCAATCCGGTCCAAATACTCCAACAGCTGATCATCTGTAAGGACAACCGATACGGGAGTATCCGGATTATCGAGTCCTTCCGTATGAAACACCGGTTCTTCATATACACACGGATTAATAAACCATTTATCCGCAGAATGGAGCGCATGATATGCCCACCTCCAGCACGGAGCCCCGCAGCACAACGCATTTCTGTCATAAGTCTGAATTGATGTCCTGATATTAAGATAATTAGGAACAGCCATCTCTTTAATGATCATGCACAATTCATTCATCGTATTTCTCCATTATCAATGCATATCAAACAGTCTCATCCGGATAGCTGCAAAGTACACTATCCAGATACTTGATTCCTCGGAAGTATTTGCATATTGAAGTATTCTTTACGGCGCATTTATGTTCGAGTGTGTTTTCATCATTATTCCACGGACAGGTTGTCTGTTCCCAATGAATATCAGCAGAATCGCTTGTCAGATCGATGTCCATATTTGCACCGTTTAATTCTCTGATCGTTTCTCCCATATGCACCCCTTTACTTTCACTTTATATGTTCACGGATAAATTCAACTTCCCTGTTCAGCATATCTGTATCAATGCTTCCCGTACTGTCAAATGCCGTGGATTCAAGAGTAAATGTACCGTCATATCCGATTTCCCCGATAAAGGAGAAGAACTTTTCAAAATCAATATGGCCCTTTCCTATAGGAAGAGTTTTCAGATTAGCCCAATCCTTTAAACCGCCGCCATAATCATTTACATGATAATGGCATATATGGCCGTCTTTCCACAGATATTCATTCTCTTTGGCATAAAGCAGATCAAGCTGACCGTGGAAAGCCGCCATCTTGGTATCAAACACAAAATGCATCTGCGGATACACATCCAGCAGTTCCAT
This sequence comes from Lachnospiraceae bacterium, assembly GCA_016285265.1. Classification (GTDB taxonomy): domain Bacteria; phylum Bacillota; class Clostridia; order Lachnospirales; family Lachnospiraceae; genus AC2028. Next base: position 673 of record JAEEQL010000084.1, on the reverse strand, counting down.
CCATCTGCTATGTGGGTCCTTTGCATTGCACACTACGTTCTCAACAAGCAGATCCACACCGGCCGTTTTGCTTATACTCAACAGTTCATCATAGGCCTTGATATTGTTATCAAAATTCTTATCGGATGTGATCCCGTCCCATAAGTGAACAACAATTCTCTCAGCACCTATCCGGGCAGCCATATCGCAATTGAGCCTGAATCTTTCAAAAGCATCCTTCAGTTCATCGGGTCCGCCTTTGCTTATGTTTTCACCGATGCTCTTCTGCGCATGATAGACCGGCATCTTCAGTCCCGCATCGCCAACCATATCCACAATGTCATCAATCTTGTCATACCAGTCCGAGTACATCATGAATTCAAAGCCGTCACATTTAAGTTTCTCCGACAACGGCATTAATAAATTGTAGTCTCTTCCGTTCGGCTTGCCGATCAGGGCTCCCGTCGAACACAAAATCATATTCTTCATTTAAAAATACTAATCCTTGTAATACTTTGCCTGGGCCTCGAACATCTGAGCATATATTCCGCCTTCGATTTTCTCAAGCTCTGCATGAGTTCCATATTCAGCAATATGTCCGTCAGAGAATACGGCAATCCTGTCACAGAACTGACAGCTTGAAAGCCTGTGCGAAATATAGAACGCCGACTTTCCGCCGACCAGTGAATTGAAC
>JAEEQL010000083.1 GCA_016285265.1 Lachnospiraceae bacterium | reverse complement strand
ACAGCGGGGCTTGCAGCAAATACGGTGATAGCATTGAGCATCATCAGCATTGCGGCAGAAATGATTGCAAGAGCTTTCTTTTTCATTAGTTTTCCCTCCTGAAAAAATGTTAAACATTTTTATTGATATATTCATCCGGAGATCACTCTCCGGCAGGACACATATTTAAACGGGCTCGTAGAACAGCTTTACTATCAGTTCCTGAAGTGCATCGTCATCGAGATAGTATTCTTCGAACTGTTCGCCCTGAAGTGTTTCGCCCTTTACGGAATAGATATTCTCCTCCGTAAATTTGTAATCCATTGTTTCGGTCGCCAGATATGTATAACTGCCTGCGTTCAGATCGGTGACCATGTATTTCTGAAGGGTGGTGAACAGTGACAGCGCTACATTGATATCTCCGTTCATGCTCTCCCTGGCAGCAAGCGCAAATGCGGTAAGGTACTGCTTCTGTCTTTCAAGCCTTCGGGAGTTGGAATCAAATTCATCCTCCTGCCTGAGCCTTATGTACCAATACGCTTTTTCTCCCTTGAGTGTTACGAGCTGTCCCTGGCGAAGGTTCATATCGTATTCGGGATAAATGATGTCATCGAGCGATTCGAGTGTAATACCGCCGACCGCATCATTGAGTTCAGGTACCGCATCCATACTTATCGCTGCGTATGCATGTATCGGAATATTGTATAAAAGCCTCGATACAGCCTTAACCTGATGCTCCGCGCATGCAACATCATCGTTTCCGTATCCGTGCTGCAGTGCTATCTGTTCCTTCAGGATGCCTCTGTAATTTCCATCGTCATCCCATATATCGACATCAGCCATTGTGTTTCTGTTGATGCTGACGACATATATATTCTCATTGTGCGGATTTAAAAGAAGGAGAAAAAGTGCATCCGCCTGTCCGCCGTTATTGTATGAATCCGGATTCGTCTCCCAGCTCTGTCCGCCTATCTCCGTAACAGTCTCTTTATCGAGTCCCATAACAAGGATGCATATAAGATCCTTGTTCGGAGCATATTCTTTTCCGTTATAAATGATATGACCTTCCGTGATCCCCGTATCGGGAGATCCTTCGGGAACCGCTTCACCGACATCCGCAGTCTCGGATTCAAGTCCGGAACTCAGTTCGTAGAGTGATCTTCTTCCCACCTGCCTGACCAGCAGAAAAATACCGGTGATCAATAATGCGATGACTATCAGCGTAAAAACAAGCCGGCCCCAGGCGGTAAAGGTTTTCTTTTCGGTTATGATCTTATCTTCTATCAAATCCTGCCTCGCGCCTTACGGATTAAGCAAAACTCCCGTGACCAGGAATCTCTTTGAAGCGTCATGATCAGTGGTGCATGTCGAAAGCGTGATGATGCGGTCGCTTACGGTTACATCAATATCATGACGGATATTAGCCAGATCCGAACTTGTAAGATCCATGTTGCTGATATTCCTCAGGTACTGCTCGAAAATGTAATCATTCTCAACATCAAAATTCAAAAGCAGATGGATCGACGGATATATGTATGCGGCGTAGATCTCATAAACCAGAGTCCTGCCGTCTTCGGTGTAAATGTAAATGTAATGCGGCTCTGTCACCATGTCGGGATCACGGAAATTGTGCAGAGTGGAGAACATGGTGGTGTTGTCCATATTGTGTCCGTACACTACGGTATTGGGATCCGTGAAATCCTTGCTGTTATAGTTTTCCGTATATATGACTCCGGGAAAACCGTATGAGCCGTCAAGGTTATGGTTCAGGTAATATTCATTGCTGCTCGGATGCTGGAGCACGGGATAATCAACGCTTGTTCCGGGAACATATATCCAGGCATAGATATCCGGATTGGTCGCATGCAGTTCATCCCAGTCAAGGCTCTTGCCGGGAGCTGAGGTAACCGCTTCGGGAATCTCTTCTTCGTTGTCGCTTACATCACCTTCACCGGATGCTTCAAGCAACCCCTCGGGTGAAAGGCCCTGCGGTTTATCTTCGATATCTTCTTCGGGCAAAGCGGGCTCTTCCGTTTCGGGCACGGCTTCGCTTACGGAATTTACATTTTCAGACAATTCGCGGTAAGTGTTTTCCGCATCGATACGGTTCTTGTATCTGACAGCAATGTAAACAGCGCCTATTACCGCGCATACAGCGAGCATAATACCCGCATATAACCATATTTTATTGCCCGAACCTTTATTATCCGAATGCATAGCAAAAATCAGGTCATAATATGACCTTTTATATCACATTACATTATATCACTGATTTACATAATATTGAAGAAATTTTCGGAATTTTCAGATAAAAGCTCTCATGACAAAATTCGCCAGATCCAAGCCTTTTTCAGAAAGTTTTATACGGTCACCGGTATGCTCAAGGAGGCCGTCTTGAATAAAACGGCCTATCTCCTTTCCGTATATGTCAAACATACCTGTTTTAAACCTGTTTTCAAACCCGGAAACGCTTACGCCTTCGGTAAGGCGGAGTCCGAGTATCATATACTCACTCATGAGCCCGCTTTGGTCAAGCTTCTCTATCAGCACGGGTCCGGCAAGAGGATCCTTCAGATACTCTTCCATATCCGGAGTATCACTGTACCTGCAGTGTCCGTAAAAGGAAGCCGCATCAAGTCCCGCAGCAAAATATTCCACTCCGGTCCAGTATCCGATGTTGTGAATGCATTCATAACCCGGACGGGCATAATTCGATATCTCATATCTTTCGAATCCGTACTCTTTAAGGATCCTTGATGTCATATGATACATCCGCCTGTCTTCCTCTTCATCCGGAAGCTCAAGCTTTCCGTCTTCATACATCTGTCCGAAAGGAGTCTCCTCCTCAACTATCAGACTGTATGCCGATATATGCTTTATGCGATCGGAAAGCGTGCAGACTTTCCTCAGAGTTTCTTCAAAGGAAGATTCATTCTGTCCGGGAAGTCCGCTCATAAGGTCGACGTTTATATTGTCAAAGCCCGCTTCTTCCGCCATGCGGATGCAGCTTACAAAATCCTCATACGAATGGATCCTGCCGAGACTCTTAAGTTCAGACTCGTGCGATGACTGAAGTCCGAGGCTTAAGCGGTTTATTCCGCACTCTTTGTAGGCCTTCAGCTTATCTTCATCAAGCGTTCCGGGATTGCATTCGATCGTAACTTCCGCATCAGGCGCAAAAACGAATCTGCTCTTTACGGTCTCCATCACTCTGACTATCTGCTCAGCGGGAAGCACGGAAGGCGTTCCGCCTCCGATGAACACACTCCTCAAAGGCTTGTCACATCTTTCACTTCCGATGTAAAGAAGTTCATCACAAAGAGCCTCTATGTACTTTTCCTTCGTTTTCTCATCTGCGAGAAAAGAAAGAAAATCACAATAGAGGCACTTCTTAACGCAAAAAGGTATATGAATGTATAATTCGACAGATTTATTATCCATAAATGTACTGTAGGCGAATCACCGGGTGTCGCTTAATTATCGTCATCAAGCTTGAGAACACTCATGAATGCAGACTGCGGTATCTCCACGCTTCCTACCTGTCTCATGCGCTTCTTACCTTCCTTCTGCTTTTCAAGGAGCTTCTTCTTACGGGTGATATCTCCGCCGTAGCACTTTGCAAGAACGTCCTTGCGCATTGCCTTGACCGTCTCACGTGCGATAACCCTTCCGCCGACACATGCCTGGATGGGAATCTCGAACAGGTGTCTCGGAATCTCATCCTTAAGCTTCTCGCACATCTTCCTTCCGCGTTCGTATGCGGATTCGGAGTGAACGATAAAGCTGAGTGCATCAACCTGCTCTTTATTGATAAGAATATCGAGCTTTACGAGCGAGCTCTTTTCATATCCCTTGAGGTCATAGTCAAAGGAAGCATATCCCCTTGACCTTGACTTGAGAGCATCGAAGAAATCATAGATGATCTCGTTTAAGGGAAGCTCGTATTTGATAAGTGCTCTTCCCGCTTCGATGTATTCCATGCTGACATAGCGTCCGCGTCTCTGCTGGCAGAGTTCCATAATGGATCCGACAAAATCCTTGGTCACCATTATCTCCGCATTTACTATGGGCTCTTCCATGTACTCGATCTCACTGGGATCGGGGAGGTTGGAAGGATTGGTAAGGTCAATGACGGTTCCGTCAGTTTTATAAACCTTGTAGACAACAGAAGGAGCGGTCGTTACAAGATCGAGGTCATATTCTCTTTCAAGTCTTTCCTGAATGATATCCAGATGAAGAAGTCCGAGGAATCCGCATCTGAAACCGAATCCGAGAGCAAGTGAAGTCTCGGGTTCAAAGAAAAGAGAAGCATCATTTAGCTGAAGCTTTTCAAGCGCTTCCTTAAGATCTTCATACTTTGCGCTGTCCGCGGGATATACTCCGCAATAGACAACGGGCTGTACTTTCTTATAACCGGGAAGGGGCTGTGCACAGGGATTGTCCGCCTCGGTTACCGTATCACCTACCTCGGTCTCGGAAAGAGTCTTGATGGATGCGGTGATATAACCTACCATTCCGGCGGTAAGCTCATCGCAGGGAATAAATCTTCCCGCTCCGAAATATCCGACCTCAACAACCTCCTCACACGCACCGGTAGCCATCATCTTGATCTTCGTGCCCTTCTTTACGGTACCGTCCATAACACGGACAAAGACGATGACTCCCTTATACGAATCATAGATGGAATCGAAAATCAGTGCCGACAAAGGTGCGTTCTCATCACCCTTTGGAGCGGGAATCTTGGTCACGACGGCCTCAAGAACGTCCTCTATTCCGATTCCGTTCTTTGCGGAGATAAGGGGAGCATCCTGGGCTTCGATTCCGATGACGTCCTCTATCTCATCCTTGACCCTCTGGGGTTCCGCACTGGGAAGATCGATCTTGTTTATTACAGGGAAAACATCGAGGTTATGATCAAGGGCAAGGTAAACATTTGCAAGAGTCTGAGCCTCAACACCCTGTGCGGCATCAACAACGAGTATAGCTCCGTCGCATGCGGCAAGGCTTCTCGATACCTCATAGTTAAAGTCGACATGTCCCGGAGTATCGATGAGGTTGAAGATGTATTCCTTTCCGTCATTAGCCTTGTATACGGTACGGACGGCCTGGGACTTGATGGTGATACCTCTTTCCCTCTCGAGCTCCATATTGTCGAGGACCTGCTCCTGCATCTCTCTTGCGGTGAGAAGTCCGGTTTTTTCTATGATACGATCGGCAAGCGTGGACTTACCGTGATCGATATGGGCAACTATGCAAAAATTCCTAATAAGACTCTTGTCCATTTAAACCTCTGTTTTCGGAACCTCGTTCCGTATCAACTCTTTTTTCGAAAAAACCCCTCGGAAGACTCCGAGGGGTTTGTGATTAGTAATCTTACGAAAAGCTTAAGCCATCTTGTTGACAGCCTTAGCCATCTTAGAAGTCTTGTTAGCTACGTTGTTCTTGTGATATACGCCCTTGGTAGCAGCCATCTCAAGAGTCTTGGTAGCTTCCCTGAGCTCAGCTTCAGCTGCGCTCTTGTCTCCGCCTTCTACTGCAGAATAAACCTTCTTGATCGCGGTCTTGGCAGATGAACGGATAGCCTTATTTCTCTCTTCGTTTCTGCGATCAACAAGTACTCTCTTCTTAGCAGACTTAATGTTAGCCAAAGTAACACCTCCAAAAAATATTCAATACAAGTTATTACAAGTGCCGGTGACTTTAGCCTAATGCATTGACGGGATGCATTCAAAGCGAGACACGCACGCTAAAACATCACACACTTTGCTAATATACCCACTTTACGGGCATTTGTCAACGATTTTTATCAATTATTGTTAAGTTGACGGGTTTTGGTCTCTCTTCCCTTGTAAATATCGGTTGAAACCTTGATCTTCTTGTCACCCGGAGCCACATAGGTAGCGGAATTGACGGTAACCTTTCCTGCCGCGGGATTCATGTTTACGAAGCCCACGATAAGACCGATGATAAGGCCGACGACTACGGGAAGTAAGAAATTGAAATCAAGGGCAAAGGAAAGACCGACGCCGACAATCATGATGATTGCCGCAACAATTGCCGCAAATGACCATACTCTCTTGGGATCTACGGGAGCGGTTCCGACTATTTTTCCGGTCTGACCGTTTATATAGAAGGGATAAGGCTGATCCTTATAGGTATAATCATACTTCCATACGGGCATAAGTCCGTAATGTGAGATCACGGAATTGTACTGAACCTTGAGATTTTCGTTCTGGGTTCTGGTATATCTTCCGTGGGATCCGCTCTGTGCCTCATCATGGCACATGCTCTGTCCAAAATGTTCAACCTGGCTTTCGGCTCTGGGACGAAGCTGGTCTGCGGACTGGTTATACTGCTCGGAATAGAATCCTGACATATATCTCGAATCATAAGGCATTGATTCCTTGGTATCGAAGGGAGCAAGCAGATCCATCATCTCATCGGGAAGAGCATCCGCAGCATCGACGGGAAGCTTACCAAACTTCGCATCCATAACGCGGTTTACATCATAGGAATCGATGTATGTATACTCGGTATTGCCCTTGGTCTCCTTCTTTTCCTGGATACCGGTTGCATAGTAATCGAGAGTCGTATCCATGTCATAGAACCAGGTAGGCATATACCAGCCCTGGATCTTCTTCAGTCTTGCTTCGCTGACAAGATCCCTGGGAGCAAATCTCATGGAAGCAAATTTCTGCTTTATCATTTCCTTTGCTTTCTTCTCATCGATCTTAAAAGGAGTCATGAATTCGGGCTTATACTCTCCCTTCATTCTGGAATCAACGATGATGTTGGAATCACAGGCAGGGCAACGAAGCGCCGATGTGAACTTTCCGAGTTCTATCTCGCATCCGCAGTTGGGGCAGAGCAGATTTCCGGCAGCGGAATATCCGAGTTCCTGGGCTGTCTCTTCGGTAGCAACGTCGCCGTCCTTGATCTCGGACCCGGTGCTTACTTCTTCGCACTCGGTAGAATCGCAGAACGGGCACTTCATCTTGCCGATAGAGGGCTCAAATACCATATCACCGCCACAGTTTTTACATTTGTAAATCATATATTCAGGCTCCTTTAACTTATAAATTTAAAGTGCATAAACTACATATTAAAACAGATCGTGATATGCCTGGGGGTAATGATCGGAATTCATACGTGCTTCGGGGATCAGATAATACTCATGTGACAGCTTATCCCTTCTTACTCCGTTAACCGTATAGACGGGGTCGTCCCAGGTTACATCGATGTAAAGCCATACACCGTTTACGGCAACCCTGTTCCATGCATGGTCACCGCCGTTAGCATATCCGGTTATGGTTTCGCAGGGGATTCCGAGTACGGTCATGAAGTACTCAAATGTCTTGGCATATCCTGCGCATACCGCAGTACGGTTATACATAAAGCCTTCGACAGTCTGTGATACTTCGGCATACGTGGTGTCATAATTGGCATAATTGATCATCCAGTCATGTACGGCACGTATCTTCTGCTCTGTTGTCATATTAGGAGTGGTAATCGCCTGTGCAACCTGGATGATGAGAAGCTTTGCGTTCGCGTTAAGTGTGGTACCGGCTGCCTGTCTTCCCTGATATACGCCCTGGGTCTTGTACTGGTTCCAGAGTGCGGCTTTGTCTGTCCCGTATACGGCTGCGATATCGGGATTGAGCATCGCATAAGCGTTTGCATCAAAAAGAACGGATTCATCCTTCCATACATTGATGCCGTTTCCGCTAATGGTGTAAATATACTCGGGTGTCTCTATCTGCATATAACCCGGTGACTGTGCAATGATATGTCCGTTCTCAAAAACCTTTCCGTGTCCGACAAGAGCTGAAAAGACATCAAGCTGAAGCTGTGCCGGGCCTGCAGGTGCTACGGGTACTATTGCCGCCCCCGTAGAAGCATAGGGAAGCCTTCCTTCTGCCTGTCCGCATACGACATAGTGAAGATAAAGGTAATTGGGATCGGTTCCAAACACGCTGACTACATCGGGGTAAGATGCCGCATAGAATTCGGGATCGAAAATATTGCCGTCAGCCATCTGAATGGGTGCTGCCGAAGCAGTATTCGAGTAAGCAAATACCGCAATAACAACAGCCGCCAAAGATAATAAAAGCTTTCTGATCTTCATATAATATCCTCCTGTTACCTGAATCGGATCATTCAACTATTATCACATCCTGAAGGATGTAGTGGAATGTCGGTGCCGAGCTTTCGCTGTTTTCGTTATATTCCGTGTTAAGATCCCACGAATCCGACGGATCTGTGGGATTATAACCTATGTAATCACCACGGAAAACATGTATACGTCCGTTCTTCATGTCTTCTATCGCTTTTATGACAAGTTCGGAGCCTCCCTCGGGAGCGATGGCAGGATTGAGTTCAAGCATTTCAACCCATCCTTTTTCAAATCCCGCACCGATGTCATTTCCGTGAACGTGTCCGCGGATGACTTCCTCTATCTTACGTCCGTTCATCGTGGCTTTGATCGCATCACGTATATAGGGAGTCCAGTTGATCCTCGTACTTATGAGTGAAGTCGTAGGAGCAACATCTATCATATCCTGATTATAACCCACATGGAATACCGGGTGATCGCATACCGCATTCTCACACATCACGGCGGGTCCTATGGTATCGGAATGCTGTGATATTATGATACACCCTTCGTCTATAAGTTCGCCTGCAATTTCTTTTTCAAGCATATAGCTCGTCCAGGTATTGGTGTACTTCACTCTCATCCTGACGCTCGGGCAGGTCTGTCTTGCTCCGAGAAAGAAAGCCGTGTATCCGGAGATCACCTCGGGATACGGATACGCACCGACATATCCGATCCATGCTTCTTCGGGTATTATGGTACCGTTATCTATCAGCTCGGTCAGCTTAAGTCCCGCCACCATACCGGCAATATACCGTCCCTCGTATATCTCACCCATAAAGGTGTGATAGTTCTTCACTATGTCCTTGCCCGCATTGTCACAGGTAGCCTGACAGAACTGGATATTCGGATACTCCTTGGCAATTTCCTTAACGGTCTCGCCGTATCCGTAGCTGTTTGTAAATATGATATCACAGCCTTTGCCCGCAAGCTCGCGGAGAACGGATTCAACATCTTCATACGGAACATTGCACCTGATCATGATATCGATGTTGTCACCGAATTCCGACTTCATCGTATTCATCGCACGTATGAAGTTTTCACTGTAGGGAGTGCTCTCGTCACCGTCAACTATCAGTCCGACGGTTATCTCCTTGTGGCCGAAATCGAGCTTTTCTTCCAAATGCCTGTATGCAAAGAATTCAAGGATGCATATGAAAGATGCGATCACTACCCATATGATCTTTTTCTTTTCAGCGTCCGGCATTTACTTCCTCCGTATCGGCATAAAGGGTTTCAACATCAATGTCCCCGTCATTAAGCAATCCCAGGAAAAGATCCAGGAGTTCGGGATCGAACTGTGTTCCCCTGCCGTTTTCAAGTTCGCTCATGACCTGTTCGAAGGAAAGTCTCTTCCTGTAAACACGGTTGGCAGTCATGGCATCAAATGCATCGGCAATGGCGATTATCCTTCCGTAAAGAGGAATGTCATCCCCTTTAAGTCCCTCGGGATATCCGGATCCGTCATATCTTTCGTGATGATACTTGGCGCCCTCGGCCGCATGCTCTACAAGCGTGAAGTCCTTGAGTATATCGGCTCCGAGTGTCGCATGCATCTTCATTTTCTCATACTCTTCATCAGTCAGCTTATCGGGCTTGTTGAGTATCGCATCAGGAATTCCGATCTTTCCGATATCGTGCAAAAGAGCTGCGTTTCTGAGATTGTCAACCTCTTCTTCGCTGAAGCCGTACTTCTTGGCGATAAGTACGGAATACTCCGAAACTCTCTGCGAATGCCGGCTCGTCATTATATCCTTGGCATCAACCGTCCTTGCGATAGCCATGATCGTTTCATTGCCCATCTCAACCTGCTTGAGTGCAAGTGCCAGCCTCTGCTGCTGCATGGTCATCTTCTTCTGAGCCCAGTATCTTGTATAGAACCAGGTAGCCCAGCCCACAAACGAGCCCCCGACAAACAGCATATAGAACATGAACCAGTTATTGTCATATATCGAGTTTTCTTTTACAAATCCGTAAGAGCTTTCCTCAAGGATCCTTCCTGTCTCTTCATCCATTATCGCGATATGGAAGATGTATTCTCCCGAGGGAAGATTCGTATAGGTGACACCGGTCAGTTCGCTCTGGAGAACGGTTTTGTATCCGGTGTCCACACCCTCAAGATAATACGATATCCTGGGATCTTCGAGCGAGTAATTGACGACCTCGGGAATGAACTCAATGGTATTGACTTCCTTGTCGACGATAAGTCTGTTTCCTCTTTCTATGTCCGCAGGAACACCGTCGAGGATCACCTGCGATACCATGATCCTGTACGCCCTTCTTCCGGACCTGTAATTATCGAGATTGACCTTTATTACACCTCGGTCCGTCGAGAGGTAAAGATCATCGATATCGCTTACGACATTCCATGAGTTTGCGGTAAGTGCTCCCCTTAAGCCGAGTCTGGAATTCAGCAGTGTGTATTCAATTGCCTTGTCGTCCAAAAGCGCCGCCTTCCTGACAACATATATTCCGGCACTTCCGAGGACAAAAGCCTCACCGTCCCTATCAAGGACAATGTCATAGTTATTGGAATACGGAAATCCCGGTATCTGTGAAATGACGGACTTCTTCATATAACAGAGACTGTTACTTGTGACAATGAACATAACATCATATTCACTGTCATAGACCATCTTGAGGATAACCCCGGAACCGAGTCCGTCAGCTTTTGTTATATGTCCGGTTATCTCACCGTTTTCATATACGACTATTCCGTTTCCGTCGGTGCCGAGATAAAGCTTTCCGTCCGAATATTCACAAAGTGAAAGTATCTGTGAAGAACCGAGTTCACCTCCGTAGGGAATGGTCGTCTTAACTACGCAGTTACTGATTATGGAAAGACCTGAATCTATGCTGGCGGCGATGCTTCCGTCTGAAAGCTCGATACATCCTCTCGCCCTGTTTCCGAGTCCGTATTCTTCGGAATTGTAAAATATCACCTCGCCGTTCGGCTTTTCACAGATAAGTCCCTTGCCGTAGGTGCAGTACCAGATATTGCCTTTGGAATCCGGAAGTATACATCTGATACGTACACCCTTAAGGGTATCGGTCATCGCAGTGCGTCGTACCGATCCGGAATTAAGATGTACTTCGGTAAGTCCGTTATCGGCTCCGATATAGAGGATACCGTCTTGAATGGCTGTTGTGTTTACAACCGCACTGCTGAGTCCGTACAGCGTGTAAAGATCCGAGAAGCATGACTCGGAAAGTTGGAGAAGACCGTGCCTTGTCGATGCAAACCAGAGATTGCCCTGGTAATCTGCGCACATTCTTTCTATGGATGAATTGAAATCACCTGTGGGAACCTTGGTGTATGCATGTCCGTGAAGTCTTCCGATACCGTTATCGGCAAGCACCCAGATGTTATCGTCTTTGAAATAGATCTCGTTGATCTCGGAAACTCCGCTGCAATTCTGGGTATGCTGGATCAGGACCGAATTGACCATCACCTTGAAGACCATTACTCTTCCGTCGGTGGTTCCCGCATAAAGAAGACCGTCGGGGCTGAACTGACAGCAGGAGTATAGTACGCCGTCATCAAATTTAGGAACAGCGCAGATCACCTTTCCTTCTTTTAACAGATAAAGGCTGCCGTCCGAAGTTACCGTTGCAACATTACCCTGTCTGTCAGCCGAAGAACACTGCGCATATCTTATATTCGGAAGCTCCGCAGATATCGTGATGCCGTTCTTAAGGCATACAACGATCATATGATCTGAGGTGCCGATATAATAATCTCCGTCCGAGCTCTGGACAATGCTTCTTACGGAATCGGAGGGAAGTCCCTTTGTTGTATTGAGTACATTGACTTCTTCATTACCTATCGCGATGACGACACCGCTGTCATTGGTTCCGATCCAGAGTCTGCCCTCTTCGTCAACATAGAGACAGTTGACGTTCTTAACATTGTCGAACTCTTCCATAAAGCGGAAAGAGCTTCCGTTATACCTGTAAAGGCCGGAATAGCTTCCGACCCAGAGGATTCCGTCATTGGTCTGAACTATATCGTTGGCATGTCCGCAGGGAAGGCCGTTGTCCGCGCTGTAGATCTGCTGAATATATGTGACATCATTTCTGCTTACGGCATCAACCCGAATTGCGGGATACAGTGAAC
>JAEEQL010000187.1 GCA_016285265.1 Lachnospiraceae bacterium | reverse complement strand
ACGGCATCGGAAAAAGCATGGTGGTTCACTGTATGAACGCCCTTAAGGCTGAGAAGATCAACAAGGTCAGCCTTATTGCTTTCTCCGTTAACGATATCGGTAACGCATTCTGGAACAATATGCTCTGGACTAAGCGTGAGGACCTCAACTATTACGATTTTGTGTTGAATGATGAGAACATCACCACATTCAACAGATAGGAGATATATTATGCAGATCATCGAAGGCGGAGTTACATCACCCGCAGGTTTCAAAGCAGCATCTACCGCAGCGGGTATCAAATATCAGGGCCGTACCGATATGGCTATGGTCTATTCCGAAGTTCCCTGCGACTGTGCGGGAACCTTTACCAGCAACATCGTAAAAGCAGCCTGCGTTATGTGGGACAAAGAAATCGTCGAGTCCGGACGTAAGATGCAGGCGGTTGTAGTAAATTCGGGAATCGCAAATGCATGTACCGGTCAGGAAGGATACGACGCATGCCGCAAGACCGCAGAGGCAGTTAATGAGGCACTCGGCGTTTCGGCGGATACCGTAGCCGTAGCATCTACCGGAGTCATCGGAATGCAACTTCCCGTTGAAAAGCTTGCAGCAGGCGTCAAGGCCATGGCTCCGGAGCTCGCTGATTCCAAAGAAGCAGGAACTGCAGCTTCCAAGGCCATCATGACCACAGATACCATCAACAAAGAGATCGCCGTAACCTTCGAAGCAGGCGGCAAGACCGTAACCCTGGGCGGAATGAGCAAGGGATCCGGAATGATCCACCCCAATATGTGCACCATGCTGGGCTTCCTTACCACCGACCTTTCCATCGATAAGAAGCTCATGCAGGAAGCGCTGAGCGCAGTAATTACCGATACTTTCAATATGATCACCGTTGACGGAGATACCTCCACCAACGACACACTTCTCCTCATGGCAAACGGCCTTGCGGAAAATAAAACCATCACCGAGAAGGACGCAGATTATGACGCTTTCTACGAAGCACTTAACTACGTATGCGAATATCTCGCAAAGCGCATGGCAGGAGACGGCGAAGGCGCAACCAAGCTCTTCGAGTGTAAGGTAGTAAATGCCAAGACCAAGGAAGATGCAAGGATCCTTTCCAAGGCAGTCGTAGGATCCAACCTTTCCAAGGCGGCGATCTTCGGATGCGACGCAAACTTCGGAAGATTCCTCTGTGCAATGGGATATTCCGGTTCCAAGTTCGACCAGAACGACGTAGAGCTTTTCTTTGTAAGTAAGGCAGGAAAGCTTCAGGTATTCGACAAGGGCGTACCTCTTTCTTTTGACGAGGATCTGGCTAAGAAGATCATGGAAGAGAAGGAAGTCACCGTTTACGTAGACATGCATGAGGGAGATGCTCAGGCAACCGCCTGGGGATGCGACCTCACCTACGATTACGTTAAGATCAATGCGGATTACAGAAGCTGATCGCTTCCGCATAAAATGACCGGCAGGAGTAAGTTATGAAAACCAAGGTATATATAGACGGACAGAGCGGCACCACGGGACTTCAGATCTACGACCGCATCGGAGCCAGAGAAGATCTGGAACTTATGAAGATCGCAGAGGACAAGCGCCACGACCTCGATGAGAGGAAGAAATTCCTGAACGAGGCAGACATTGTTTTCCTGTGCCTTCCCGATGCAGCTGCCAAAGAGTCCGTATCACTTATCGAAAATGAGAACGTCAAGGTAATCGATGCCTCAACAGCGCACAGAACAAACGACGACTGGACATACGGATTCCCCGAGCTTTCAAAAGAGCAGCGCGAGAAAATAGCCGTATCCAAGAGAGTAGCAAATCCCGGATGTCACGCAACAGGCTCCATCGCCTGCATCGCGCCTCTGGTAAACATGGGAATCCTCCCCAAGGACTACCCCGTAAGCATCTACTCATTAACCGGTTATTCGGGCGGCGGCAAGAACATGATCGCAGATTATGAGGCAGAGGGCCGTGACATAAGCCTTTCCGCTCCATGCATCTACGGAAGAACCCTTAAGCACAAGCACGTTCCGGAGATCACCAAGGTTACGGGACTTACAAATGCCCCCGCATTCCTTCCCGTAGTCGATGATTACTACAAGGGAATGGCCACCACCATTATGCTTCAGTCAAGACTTCTTAATGGAACGCCTTCCGCAAAAGAAATCCATGAGCGTCTCGCAGCCTACTACGAGGGCCAGTACTTCGTTAAGGTTAAGGATTTCGAGGAAGAGCCCGGCAAGATCTACGCAAACACCTTCGCCGGCAGAAACGACCTTG
>JAEEQL010000006.1 GCA_016285265.1 Lachnospiraceae bacterium | reverse complement strand
GAACTCATCCTGAACGAATCGTCCGACGGAAAAAAATCCTGCATCGACCTCGATGCATTTATTCCATTAGGTAATAATGAGGGAGACATCATTCCCACTACATACGGTTTCGACAGCATTCCCGATTCTTCGGTCACCGCACATGTATCCAGGGATGCAAGCGACGGACACTACACACTGACCGTCACGGCGACCGCCGCACGCGAAACATACATTAAGACCACTGAATATACCGGAAGTGCTTCGAGCGGATATTCCAGGAAATAATACCGAATGAATAAAAGATACAACGGCAATTTCATACGGGATAACAAGGGCGAGACACTCGTTGAGATCATGGTCGCGTTCATAGTTCTGATGATCGTGATCGCCGCTTTTACGGGTGCGGTAAATGCCGCAAGTGCATCGCTCAATAATTCAAAAGATATCAGACAGAGATCCGACAATGATTATGTCGCACTTCACGACTGCCTGAATACGGAGAATTTAAATCACACCCCCGGATCCGGAAGCAAGAATCCTTCCGCTCCCAAAAGTTTCACCATAACGGGAACCGACGGCAACATCAATCTTGAAGCTTACATGTACGAATCGGGCGAGACTGTTTACTGGGTATTCAGATGAAAAAACGGATGTGCACAAAACCGCATAACAGCCGTAACTTGGGCTTTACTCTCGTAGAGCTCCTGGTATCCATGACACTTACCGCGATATTTGCGACGGCGGTCATTGCGATCATGCCCTCTGCGACCAAGATATACATGCAGATCCAGGATGCGGGCAGGGCGCAGGTTGTAGCCGATATGGTAGTTGATGCGCTGAGAGAAGAATGCGCCGACTCCTATATAGACGATTTTGCATCAGTAAGGATAATAAACGCATCCGATTCAGCCGATGGAGATAAGGATTTCCTGAAGATATTCGAAAACAACCCTTTGCAGTTTGATGACAGCGGTAATGTGCTTGTGATCAGAAAATCCTCGGGATACTGCGAGGCCATATATACCGGAATGACGATCTCGTCATCAAATTATCTGAGCGTCCATGACGATGACAGGATAAACGGAACTCTCAGGGAACAAAACGGAATATCTTCCAGAGCGGTCTACAGATTTTTCAACGGCGGAATACCTTCCGACGAAACACTACAGGGATATGTCCATTACGGATATTACATGTGCGGAAAGGAGCCCAAGCCCGTTACCACATCAGGCGGGGTCAAAACGGTGAACTGCATCTTCCCCGCATCCAGATATGATTACACCAATCCCTTTACGACCGATGCTTACAACGGATATACGGTAAAGTTACTCTTTTCCGAGCTGAAATATACCGTTCCCTCATACGCTACGGAGGATAACGACTATACGAGAAGACCAGCCGGCGTTATGGTGACCGTTAATGTCTACAAGTCCGGCTATGCCGGTCAGAGCCCGGACACCCTGCTATATACGCGCACCGCTCTTCTTGTATTTGCAGAGGATACGACAAAATGATGTTTTCCCGAAAAGGAAAAAAGAATAATTCCGGTTTTACGCTTGTGGAAATGATAGTAGTCCTGGTAGTGCTGGGAATACTTGCTTCAGCTGCGGTTTACGGCATCATCTCCTACATTAACCTGACACGTTACAACAACAATCAGAAAAATGCGGAGACCATTTATCAGTCTGCACAGGCTTCCCTGAATCATATGTCGGAAAACGGAACCCTTGAAGACTGGGCCAAGGCTCTCACGGAGGGTCTCGGAACTCCCGACGAATACGACAGCAACAATCCTGCGGGTGCCGAAACTTCGGATAACATCTACAACAAGGGATATTTTGATTTCTTTGGCAGCGACACCGATACCGCATCTCTTCCCGGCCAGTCCGCACACATGAGGTATGCGGTAACATACAACCCTTCATATACTCCGGGAGCCGGCGATTCCCAGAGCAAATGCATATACGATCTTATCATTCAGGATTTTAAGGCTACCGATATCCTTAAAGGAATGATCACCATAGAATTCGATGTCGAAAAAGCCCTCGATGCTTCCGGCAAGGTCAGATACAGCGCGAGCGTTTATTCCGTCTTTTTCGACAGCAGGAGAACCTCTTGGGATACAGCAGCCAAGAACGGAATCGCCACGCTCGTCGTTCCTTTCAGAAGTGAGGAATACAGAAGCGGCACCAGCTTTATCGGATACATAGCCGGCAGGAACGGACAGATGGTTGTGGATTCCGTTTTCGTTCCGGCGGAAGCCGAGGTCGGGGAATTCTCACTCAGAAACGGTGAGACACTGGATCTTACATGGTCACTCAAAACAGAGGGTGAAGCCGTAACCGGAAAGCCGGAGCATATTCACTACACCTTCGCTCTTTACGATGCGGACAAGGATAACATTCTGAACCAAAAGCCGTTCAGTTATCTTGTCGTGAACGAAAACTCGCTGTTCGAAGGCATACCTAACACTGCGCTTTATACTCAAAGCTTCAGTGATCTGCTTAAATTCACAGACCGCTCCAATCAGCTTTATATGGCCAAGGACACGTTCCAGAACGGACTGACCAGAAATTTGGAATTCACAACCCACTCCGACGGAGTCAAGACCTTCACCGTTGTCTATACAAAGGAAACCGTCACTGACAAGCGCGGAATTCCCTTGACCGTTTACAGAGCATCGATCCATACCACAGGAAAGGTCTTTGTCCATAACGTCACAAATCCCGCCACCGATAACTTTAGCTATAACAACTCCTGGAATCAGGTAAGTTCACAGGCGAATTATTACAATTTCCCTCTCACGATATCCTATGAAGTTTATGATGCGTACGGAACCACGATATCCGAAAGACTGTCATATACTCTTTCTCTGGATGCGATGATGTCCAGAAACGCCATTGACTTTGCAACGGGTAATAACGAGACTAATACAAAGCTCTACAATTACAGCATCAACAGGCTTATCAACGGAAACAAAACCTTCATCAAAACCGACGCACTTCCCGTTAACATGTATGTTTCCATGACCGCGGAAAGCGATAATTTCGGAGCGACGCACGCAGCATATAACGGACCTACGGATTTCAGTTCCGATGTTGTATTTGCCGACCGTGCGCTCGACGATCCGGTCTATTACGTATCCGAAGGAAACTACGCCTACAGACTGGGTGCCGCATACCGCGAAGCCGGTGCGGGGCACGCTGTCGTCAATACATATTTCGGAGATCTCGATAAAGGCAGTGACGGAACAAAGCCCACCTCCGTAAATGAAAACGGATCATCACACCTGCATCAGAATTCCGTCATAACATGCTACCGCCATCTGTACAATATCCGTATGCTGGACACTCACTTAGGCTACGATCATTATAACTACAGCATAGTAAGAGATCTGAACTGGTACACGATAGATAAATCTCTCGGACATGAAAAATATTACAGTGAAGTGGTGGTCTACTCCGCAATGTCCGGCAACAGAACATTGTACAGGTATTCACCTGTTCCGATTCCCGCACCGTCGAACGATCCGAACAGCAGATCATTGTATGGGGATGACCTTGCCGTAGTATCCTTCCCGACTCTTAAAGATTTTAATGTCAAGTCAACACTCGTCACGAAAAACGATCCCGGTACCGGAGAAGCTTTCGTCATCAACAATGTTCAGATGAGAATGGCGTCGTTCTTTGACAAGAACGAAAACGCAAACAACCTTTTCGGATACGGACTGATCAATGTCAATCACGGAACCCTCATCAACATCCGTGCAAACGGACTAACGCTCCTGATGGATAATCAGCCGGAAGGTTCTCCCGATGACAGAGCAGCTATTGCAGCTGCAGTTGAGTTAATGCGTTCGGGTGAAATGGATTCGACCGAAGTGCTCACTTTCCAGGGAAGTAAACCAATAGGCGGCCTGGTCGGAACCAATATAGGTACGATCGGTTCGGATGAAAATCTCCCCGTGGAGGAAAACACGATCCGATTCAGTAACTGTATAACAACATCATTGTATAGGGACGGATCCGGAAACTGGCATCTGCACAGACTTTCCGCCAGCGCAGGAATTGTCGGTGATAACGGTGGAACAGCGATTGGCGGTATCCATGATGGTTATATGTACGGACACATAGAAGCAACGGGGCATTTCGTGTCCGCAAACCATCTGGATGTAGGAAGCGTTGTCGGTTATACCAGGTCGGACATAGATGCTTTCATACGTGTCGACAACAGGGAAAGTGATCCGGACAAGATCATCGTCGATCTCGGATCCGTATCATCCATGCTTTATTGCACAACAGATGCGGTCGGAGGTGCGATCGGAAGCACCAACGAAGGAGCCAATCTCCGTCAGGGTCCCGGACTGGCTACACTGACCGTTACAGACAACGGAAGCGGAGTCATTGCCATAGCCGAAGATCCTCTGTATAACAGCCCGAATATATTAAACAGACATGAATATGCTGTAGATGTATATCTCGATGAGAATTCTTACATAATATGCAAGACCGATGAAAAGTCCAAGGATACCAACCGCGAAGCCGGTATAGGCGGTGCGGTAGGACGAATCAGAAAATATGGCGGAGGTGACCTCAGCATCCATGTGGTCAACCATGGAGTAATAGCTTCATCAAAAGGAGAATCATATGTAAAGAATCTCGGCGGTGCAGTCGGGATCATATGGGAGGGTTCTGTTTCCAATGCTTACATATCCGTTATAAATTCAACCGACAGCAGGATAGGAACATATAACGGAACAGATGCTTACGGATACGCTCATACCACCGGCGGTGCAGTGGGTAAGATAAAAGACCTCGCCCGAAATGATGATACAAGTAATATCATCATCTCCTCTTCCAATAGCGGAGTGATTTTCGGTGACTGTACAATTAACGGACATCTCGGCCAGCAGTTAAACGGCCACAATTGTGATAAGAACACCGGCGGTATCGGCGGTGCGGTCGGTGCGATAACCGGAGCCCAGAACACCATACCCATCCTTAATATCCGTGCTTACAACAACGGTATCCTTCGCGGATATACCACTTCCGATAAACTCGAAAAGCCCGAATACAAAAACGTCGGCGTCGGTGGAACCGTAGGTTATTTACAGCACTTGCCCAGATCCGGAAATATTTACTGCTTATTGGCACAGGGTAAAGAGATCCGTGCCGTAGGCAACAATGCCGGAGGTGCAATAGGTTCGCAGACCGGTGTGCTTTTGAATCCGGGAACAAGCTTCACACATATCACCGCAGATCTTCAAAACGGTTCATCCGTCGTATCAACCGCTTCCAACGCAGGCGGTGCGATAGGCAATGCATACAATGTAACTTCACGCATGCAGATCAGTGCGATCATTTCGGGCACGGTCACAATAAAAGCCGTATCCGATGCAGGAGGAACATGCGGTCTGTTCCGTTCGGGCTCAGGTACGAACGGTATGAACATAACCACAGATAATTCAGAGATCATACTCCGACAGGGAACCGGAAACTCATATCTTTATGTCAGGGCATGTAATGAATCGGACGGTTCGTGCGCTTCAGGAAACGAAAACGCAGGCGGACTGATAGGCAATATCATAAACAACAGAGACAGTGAAATTAAAACCTCATTCATTCTTCCGTCACAGGCAAGCGGTAATACCGTGGTCATCAATGTCGAAAGCTACGATAACGCTGGCGGAATGATCGGTCGTATGTCCACCGAAAGATCTGTCAATCCCGAAATGAACGTCGTACTGCATCCGATGACCAGCATTAAAGCAGTCAATGACAATGCGGGCGGATGCATAGGTTTCATAGAACAAACAGGAAACCAGTTCAGATCAAATATAACCGTGACGGATGCCCAGGGCATCGACTCCGCATATACTCCGGTGATACAGGCAGGTAATTCCTGTGCCGGAGGCCTGATAGGAGGAAGCTCCACAAATGCGACATTTACGGGCAATCTTCTGCTCGATTCGGCAAACCTTGCGATAATTGCCAAAAGCAATGCCGGAGGATGTTTCGGCAGCCTGAAACAATATAACACCAACAATAAACCCAGCCTTAACGGTACTGTCACCGTAAACAGCCGAACGGTTCTGAAACAGGGAGCAACCACTCCTTCCTGTGTTGTTATCACAGCATCGGATGATACCGGCAATAACTTCGGCGGAGTCATCGGATACGCATACAACGCAAACGTATACGGAGCTGTAACCTGTAACACCGAGATGATAGTGATCTCGGGAAACGATAACGTAGGCGGATGTATAGGTATGATGGAGAAAGGTAATTTCTCCACCAACGGAATCTACACGCTCACCGGAAAAGAAGCCACTATATCCGGCCACAATAATGTAGGCGGATGTATAGGATTTATAACAGATGTAGGAAATGTTTCCAACAGTGTTGTATTCGCAGGCGAATCCTGCAGCATATCTTCCGAAAACGGTTATTCCTGCACGGGCGGTGTCATCGGAAAGGTAAACAATTGTAAGATTCAGAACTATTCACTGGTAGAATTCAACGGAAAATCCACTACCGTAAGTGGCGGAAATGACGTCGGCGGATGTATCGGTCTGATAACAAAAAATATGTCCGACAACAATACCAGATTCTCTTTCAATGGTGAATCGTGCACAATACACGGCGATGAAAATGTCGGCGGTGTTGTAGGAAGGTCGAACGATCACCAGAGCAAAGCAACGATCACTTTCTCACCGGTTACCGAATGCACCGTAAGCGGAAACAACAATATCGGCGGATGCTTCGGAAATGTTACGGCAGGAAGTTATGATCCGTTTACCAAGAGACCTGCCGTTTCACTTTCAAACTGCGTTGTCAACGTAAACGGCTCAGGCTGTACCGGAGGAGTCATCGGAAGACTTCAGGGCGGCAAAACCTATCAGGGATCGTCCGTCACTCTGAATAACTCAACATACAACGTAATATCATCCAACAGCGCGGCAGGCGGTCATATCGGTTACACAAACAGCACTGTCATCGGAGACGGTGCGGAGCTTTCAATCTCCTGCAGCAGTTCGGCATTCAACATAACAGGAAAAGGTTCCGGAGGAATGATCGGTCAGGCAGACTCGAATGTTTCCGCCAAGAAGATGGTAATAACCATAAGCAGTTCGTCCGTCAACGTTAATGCAACGGGAACCGATTCCGGTGCCGGAGGTCTGATAGGCATCAATACGGCCACCTTTACGGGCCCGAATGAGGACTGCTCCATCTCAAACGGATCCGGACTCAGCATCTCGGCCGCTAACGGATATGCCGGTTACCTCATAGGAATCAACAGCGGTACTTTCCAGGGCAAGAACAACCATACCTACACGCTCAATGCATCAATAGGTAACTGCAAGAATTCCGCCGAGGCACCCGAGGATAAAGTCATTGGACGAAACACCGGCGTTCATCAGCATTATAAATATATTGTAGACGGAACAACGTATACCGTAGCTTAAGATAACAGGGACATATTATATGGAAGACCTGACAGGCAATTCTTCAAAAACCACATTCTATGTTGAATCCTTCCCGGATAAGATAAAGCGCTTCGCATGGATCATTGTAGTCATAGCACTGATCATCGGCGCGGTCATCATCTGGTCGGGAATAGGTTCGGGTGCAAGAACCGCGATGGATCACGCCAAGGATGTACGCCTTGCAATGAAGATGGTCGCCATGGAATATTACGGCGGAAAGGTATCAATATACGATCCGATTTCCGAAAACGGACTGACGGACGAAGCACTTGCCAAGATCGAAGACGTAGCTCCCGTAAAGGGCGAGATCACACTCACCGGATGGGATGAAGAAAACAACATTCCTCTTTCATTCACTTACAGGGAAGGCCGGTACCTGGTCGAATACAGAGATACAGGATCCGGTGACGGAACATACGGAATGAACGGAGACTGGAGCGTGTACTACAACTTCAAGGTTCTCGAATATAAAGCGGGGGATTAACCGAAAGACTATGGCTGAATACAGATACACGGCACAAAACGAAAAAGGAAAACAGATCAAAGGAAAGATTTCCGCATCCGACGAAAGAGAGATAAGGAAAAAGCTTCAGGACAAAAACCAGACGCTTCTCTATTACGAAGAGATAGCAAAAAAGGTTGCCCTCAAACCCCTCAAGAAATCACAGCTTTCAGATTTCTGCAGACAGATGGGTGAGCTCATAAAATCGGGTATATCCATACTCAGAGCTCTTGAGATCGAAGGTGCGGACGAGTCCATCACTCCCTATGAGAAGGACCTCTATATTAGACTTCGCGACAGGGTAGTACAGGGTGTGGCTCTTTCCACGGCGATGAGTGAACTATATCCCGCCTTTCCTCCTCTTCTCGTCAACATGTTCCGCGCAGCCGAAAGCTCCGGTAATCTTGACAGCACCGCGCTCAGACTTGCGGTTCAGTATCAGAAGGAAAACGAGCTCGAATCCGAAGCAAAGAGTGCACTGACTTATCCCAAGATCCTTGCGGGACTTATCGTTATTGTAGTAGGCGTCATATTCGGATTCATCATGCCGCAGTTTGAAGATCTCTTCAGTGAGATGCCCACGCTTCCGGCTCCGACAAAAATCCTTCTGGGTATCAGTGATATCGTCTCAAACTACTGGTATCTGCTCCTCGTATTTGCGGTGCTCATCTGGATATTCGGCGGCATCATTTCCAGGATCCCCGCAGTGAGACTTCAGGTAGACAAGTTCAAAGTAAAGGGACCTCTCGGCAAGCTTCAGAAGGTCATCTACTCCGCAAGGTTCGCACGCACGATGAGTTCACTGTACTCTGCGGGAATCCCCATTGACCAGTGCCTTGCGATAGGACGTCAGACGATCGGCAATACATATATAGAAAAGCAGTTTGGCGAAGTAATAAAAAGAGTTCAGGCCGGCGGTCTTCTGTCCGATGCACTCGAGGAGGTTGACGGATTTGTTTCCAAGCTTTCCTCTGTCGTAAGAGTCGGCGAAGAAACCGGTGCACTTGATTCGATGCTCGTAAGTGCGGCAGACAATCTCGACTTTGCATCCGAACAGGCTCTGAACCGAATGGTCAAGTATGTTGAGCCTGTAATGATAGTCATTATGGCTGTGATCGTAGGTTCCATCATGATCGGTGTCATCCTTCCGATCTACCAGTCCTATTCAACCATCGGCGCAGGAATGTAAAAAACCGAAAAATAATATTGTGGGAGAGAGAACATGTCCATATCGGTATTTTTTTCAAACAGAAATATCCAGATCGTAGTGGGAAAAAGCAAAGGAAAGTCGATCTATATAGACCGGCTAATCGAAGCGCCCATGCCTGAGAATGCCATCCTTAACGGTGTCATCATCAATGAAGGCGGGGAAGCCATTACAAGAAAACTTAAGGAGATCTGGGAGGTCAATAAGCTGAAAGGAAATGTTGATCTGATAATCAACAGCCCCCAGTTTATTTCCAACCGCATATCCATGCCGGTGATCTCCAAAACGGGAAAAGCTACCGAATATATCGAGAAGCAGACAAACTCCGATGAATTCGGAAGATTTGAATCCCCCTTAAAGGGATGGTATCTTCTGAGCACCGACAAGAAAGCAGGCACCCAGCAGGTAGTCACCGAGGTTGCAGAGCGTAAGTTCATCGAAAACTACATCAAGATATTTGCGGATGCCGGCATCACGCTCGAGTCGGTCCATGACGGTGTAAGTCTTGCCATAGAAATGCTTTCCACATGCATAAAGGATTCTACCGCGATATATCTGATCCGCGATGCTCAGATGCTCGTCACGATCCTCTATGAAAACGGAAAGTATTATTACAATTCCACCAAGCGTCTTTTCCAGGAATCCGGAACTCCCGAATTTGCCGCAGAGATCAGGGGAAGCATTTCCGGCATCAGACAGTTTGCCTCTTCCAAGCATCTTTCATCCGCGATAACCGATGTATACTTCGGAGGAATGACTCCGGATGAAGTCGGAACCCTTCAGTCATATCTTGCCGAATCCGAGCCTGACATAACGGTTCACGGCACTGTGGCTCCTTCACACATTCATTTCAAAAAATGGAGTGACAGACTCACCTCGTTCATATATCCCATATCCGGTCTTATGGTTCCTCAGACCGGTTTTTCCGTTCTCAAAGCCGTAAAGCAGAACGATGAATCATTTGCAAGAAAAGTAGAGATAGCCAAAAAATCCGTTCCCGTTCTGATCCTGGTCGGAGTACTGGTTGTCATTACCGCATTTATGGCTGCAGTGAAAGTGAGTACTTCCCACAGACTCCGTCAGATAGAGGAATACAACCAGCGCATCGATGTCATGCAGTCTTCAATGGAATATGATGCACAGATACTCCTTGCGGCATCCCTCGGAGAACAGCAGGGCGGAAACGATCTTCTCCGCGAATACATCGACTCATATCCCGTTCCGGATTCATCGATCAACAAACAGATACAATCCGCGGCGGATAAGTACAATGTCAAGGTCGAGTTCAATTCGTACGATTCCGGCAGCGGCATATTCTCTATAACAGCTTCTTCGCCCGTCGTAGAAAACATCAACAGATTCATAGCCGACCTGATGGATATGGACATTTTCGAAGATGTTGATTATACCGGTTATTCATGGAACGATTCCGATGAAACCTGGTCCATCAAAGTGATCTGCTCTCTCAGCGGTCAGACAGCAAAGGAGGAGAAATAACTCATGAATCTCAATTCAACGCTCACAGAAAGAGATAAAAAGCTTCTCAATATGCTGGTCATTATCGTCATCATCTTTATTTTCGGATGGTGCCTTATAAGACCTCTGTACAAAAAGACCGTCGAAGACCAGGAAAAGATAGTTATGGCATCCTCTATCCGGGCTGCCAACGAGACCAAGGTCATCGGTCTGTCATCCGCCAAAAACCTGACGGATAAATTAGCTCAGGATCTTTCGGATTCAACATCCGCTTACTATGACTATATGGACAGCTCCGAGATAGATAAGCTTGTGACATCATATATCCTCAGAAAAGGTCTCAGGGCAAGAGACCTTACGATCACCATGCCTGACGGATATGTTTCCGAAATGCCGTATCTCTACTCCGGAATAACAACCTATTCCGGAAGTGCTTATGCAGAAGCAGCCGAAACCGTCGATGTGACCACTGCCGAAAGCAAGGATGATGAAAAAGAAGAAAAGATCAAGAGCTCGGCTTATTACAGGGATGCCGCTCTGAGCATGGTCACGGGATATGATCCGCAGAATATCACGATCGTTGCTACACCGATGGAAAGTTATGCATCAGGTGAATCATCCGCTGTTACAACAGACAGTTCGGGAATCCTCTGTGTGCAGCTCTCCATCGTAGTTGAAGGAGATCCTAAGACCGAACAGGCGATCATCGATGAGCTCACACACAATCCTTCATTGCGAGTTACCGGATTCAACTGGATAAAGCTAGACCCGGTAACTTACGTACTTGACGACGGTTCCATAGTCGTTGTCGAAAGCGAACTCAACCAGTTGCAGCTCTCGATAAATCTGTATATGAAAGATAAGACCGAATAATTCATCCGATCATAACTAAGGCAAGGGAGAATATAAAATGGAAGCCTCTTCAACAAAAATCAGAATAGGTGACCTTATGGTCGCAGCCGGATACATCGATCAGGCCCAGCTGGCAGATGCACTCCAGGCTCAGAAGGAATCCAAGAAAAGACTCGGTGAGATACTCGTAGAGAAGGGATATGTTACTGAGACTCAGATGCTCTACACCCTCGGAAGCCGCATGGGCCTCGAGGTCGTGGATCTTTCCACATATCCCGTGGACAGCAACGCTGTAAAGATGATCCCCAGCCAGATGGCTTCAAGCTATCTGATGCTTCCCGTTGGATTCAGGGAAGGCACACTGATCGTTGCGGTCAACGATCCTCTCGATTTCATTAATATAGAGGACGTAAGACAGACCAGCGGTATGAATGTTGAGACTGTTCTTGCCGAACGTGCCGCGATCCAAAATGCGATCAATTATTACTATGCCGAGGTCCAGACCAAGAAAGCGGCACAGTCCGCCAATGAGTCCGCGGTATCATCCGAGATCCGTGAGATGATCATCGATGCCGGAGCAGGTGCGGATGATGCTCCCATCATCAACCTCGTAAACTCCCTTATGGACAAGGCTTATCAGGATAACGCTTCAGACGTACATATCGAACCCTTCGAAAAGGAGATCCATGTACGTCTCCGTATGGATGGTGCACTGATCGATTACATGACCCTTCAGAAAAATGTGCAGGGTTCCCTCATCGCACGTATCAAGATCATGTCGGAGCTTGATATAGCAGAAAAGAGAGTCCCCCAGGACGGTCACTTCAGGATCAAGATAAGAGATCAGATTGTAAACGTGCGTGTATCCGTGATCCCCACCGTCTTCGGTGAGAAGGTGGTAATGAGACTGCTTGCCGGTAATTCGCAGATAGACCATGCGGAAACCTTCGGCATGGAGCAGGACAATTACGAAAAGGTTGTCCGCATGCTCAAGTCCCCCAACGGTCTCGTATATATCACAGGACCTACAGGTTCCGGTAAGACCACCACGCTTTATATGCTCCTTTCTTCCCTGTCCGACAGACAGGTCAATATCGCGACCATTGAAGACCCCGTTGAGAAAAACCTTAACCGTCTCAATCAGACACAGGTACATCCGACTGCGGGACTTACATTCGATGTAGGATTAAGAGCACTCTTAAGACAGGATCCCGATATCATAATGGTCGGTGAGACGCGTGACTCTGAGACAGCTTCCATCTCACTCAGAGCGGCTATTACCGGTCACCTCGTTCTTTCCACACTCCATACCAATGATGCGGTCTCCACGATAATAAGACTCATAGATATGGGTGCCGAGCCCTATCTCCTTTCATCCGCCCTTGTCGGTTCCGTTGCACAGAGACTGATGAGAAAGGTATGTCCTCACTGCAGCCGTGTTACCGGACTCGACGAATACCAGAGAGCTTTCGCGGGAAGGGATATGCCTAATGCCAGAAGCGCCGTAGGATGCGCAAAGTGCCACGGAACGGGATACAGCGGAAGAATTGCCGTACACGAGGTTCTCTACGTTGACAGGGGC
Organism: Lachnospiraceae bacterium; assembly: GCA_016285265.1. Classification (GTDB taxonomy): domain Bacteria; phylum Bacillota; class Clostridia; order Lachnospirales; family Lachnospiraceae; genus AC2028. The sequence continues at coordinate 34,345 of JAEEQL010000006.1, read as the reverse complement.
GTAAGGAAGCTTATATCCGAGGGTGCCAACGCCGACGAGATCAAGAAATATGCGATCGAAAATCAGGGAATGAAGACCCTTAAGCAGGCGGGACTTGAACTTGTCGAAAAAGGGATCACAACGATGGACGAACTCGAAAAGATAGCATATAATGAATAACAAGCGGTTTCCAAAAAAAGATTAAGTTTCGGAACCTTTCGTCCGATATATTAATCAGTTGAAGGAAAACACCGTGTTTCAAGGAGGGAAAAAACATGAAAAAGAATAACAAAGGCTTCACACTTGTAGAACTCATCGTCGTTCTCGTAATTCTTGCAATCCTTGCAGCGATCCTTGTACCCACGCTCCTCGGATACATTGACAGAGCAAGATCGGAGAAGGACTTCTCAACCGCACAGACCGTAAGGGTAGCTGCACAGGCTGCTATCGACCAGGCATACGGCGAAGGTAAATTCGCTAACGGCGATCCTGCACCTACCGGAAAAACTATCTCCATAGACGGAACCCCGGCAAATACCGTAGCTATGACCGGAACCATCGCCGGTGCTACTGCTGATGCTACCTCAACCGATGCATCCAAGAAATATGTCAAGATGACTTACACTCTTTCAGGTGTTGACTCCGCCAAGGTTACCGCCTATAGCTTCAGTTACACAAACGGAATCATTACCAACGGTACCGTTACCATCAGCGGACACACCTATACTCTTGCAACAGACGGCACCTGGTCAGCAGCATAAGCGATTTATTATACGGATAACTAAATGATCAAGCACCGCAGGTCAAATGACCTGCGGTGCTTTTATAATGTATGAGAGCTGCCCGTTCCGGCGGACAGCTCTCATTGTATTACGTAATATTGATCTTACAGAATAACGTTACCCTGTGATTCCGGAACAATTCCACGGTCCTTGTCCTTCCTGTAAAGCAGGAAGTAGGATCCGAAGAATATCAGTACACCGGTAACTGTGATAATTGCTTCAATCTGGATATCCGACAGGGAGATGACATTTGCCATTGCAAGTCCCAGCACTCCGTCCAATGCGGTGTGGAGCAGTATCGCAAGGGGATAGAGCCAGAATGTCTTTTTATCCTTGCATGCATAGAATACCATGATCGAAGCTCCGGTATGGAACAGGACCGCAAATATCCTTTCCCAGACAGCCAGAAAGATTGTAAACGCGGAATATGCGGCCATCTGTGCGGGAAGTTCAAGATATGCTCCGACCTGGTCCGGCGCGACAGCTTCAAGCTGTTCAATGATGGTACCGAATGTGCCGGAATTGATCATGATGGCATAAATGATATAGTTGAGATAATTGAGCGAGAGAATAAACAATACTTCAAATCCGCCGTGTCCGAGTCCGTAGGAGATAGATGTCTCACGGTTCTTTCTCTTTTTCAGGACGGTCTTAAAAGCAACAAATCTGCCGGTCTCTTCAAACAGTCCGGGGAAAAATCCCACCAGAAATGCCCACAGGACAGGTCTTGCATTTATGAACTGTGAAGCGGCATGTTCCTTAAGTCCCATGGCAGTCGGAAAGATCAGCACATTCTGAATGGGCTTTTCAAGTACGATCGCAAACAGGAAAAATGCTGCGGCACCTACAAGTATCGTCGTGAACTTCTCTTTCTTTTTAACGCACCATACGATCCAGAGCACTATGGGTGCGACGACGAAAATAACCATGGCTGCAACCATCATGGCTATTACGCCGGTTCCTATCTTCGGAAAATCATACATATCTCATTCCTCCTTTTTGAGGTGAATCAATTACCTGATATCAATTTGATATCATATTTACATCATACTTGTCAAGTCCTCCGGGAGCGAAAAAACCGAAGAAAAAATCAAATAATAACATTTGCTTTGCGTTGACGCCACATTTAGACAAATGTATTATTATTACGGTGTTAAAAACACAATATATGGTATTTCGCATACAGGAGGAGTTTATGGCAGATTCTAAGAAAGAAGTCCTCGGCGAACAGGGCATCTATGATGCAAAAACCCTGGGCACCCCGAAAACGCTAGTGCTCGGACTTCAGCACATGTTCGCAATGTTCGGTTCCACAGTTCTTGTTCCCATCATCACCGGCCTCAGCGTTTCCGCTACTCTCTTATTCGCCGGTCTCGGTACTCTTTTATTCCATCTCATCACCAAGAGAAAAGTTCCCGCATTCCTCGGTTCATCATTTGCATTCCTTGCAGGATACGGTGCCATCTCGGGCCTTATGCTGGCAAGAGAACAGTATGCTACCGAAGATGCACTGATGGCAGCACAGGCAGGCGGAAAGCTTTATGCCGCATCCCAGCTTCTTCCCTATGCGTGCTTTGGCGTTGCGCTCGCAGGACTTCTCTACCTGGTACTTGCTCTTCTGTTCAAGGTATTCGGCGCAATGCGCGTTATGAAGTTCTTCCCTCCCATAGTCACAGGCCCCATCATCATGGCTATCGGACTTATCCTTTCCCAGTCGGCCATCAACAGCTGCGCCAGCAACTGGCCCATAGCTCTCGTGGCTATACTTGCCATAATCATCTGCAATATCTGGGGTAAAGGAATGGTCAAGATCCTTCCCATCCTAATCGGTGTTGTTGCGTCCTATCTTGTTGCCGCAGTAACCGGTAATGTAGATTTCTCAGGTGTTGCAGCAGCTCCCTGGGTAGGTCTTCCCATTAAATTCCAGGATACAGTATTTGCACTCTTCAGTTCTTCAAGAGATGCCGGCACACTCTTCCTTCACACGATCGTCACTAATGCAGACGGAGAAAAAGAAGTCATCATCTCTTCCATGACCAAGGGCGGTCTTCTTGTTACCGCTGCCATCACCATCGTTCCCATCGCCATCGCTACCATGATGGAGCACATCGGTGATATCTCCGCCATCTCTTCAACCGTTAACCGCAACTTCATCAAGGATCCCGGACTTCACAGAACCCTTACCGGTGACGGACTTGCAACCGCAGTTGCTTCACTCTTCGGCGCACCCGCCAACACCACATACGGTGAGAACACCGGCGTTCTTTCACTTACCAAGGTATTCGATCCCTTCGTAATAAGACTTGCAGCGGTATTCGCGATCCTTATGTCCTTCTGTCCCAAGTTCTCCGCCATCATCGAGGCAATGCCCTCCGCAACAGTCGGCGGTATCTCACTTGTCCTATACGGTATGATCTCCGCAGTCGGTGTCAGGAACGTGGTCGAAACACAGGTTGATTTCTCCAAGAGCAGAAACGTCATCATAGCAGCACTCATCCTCGTTCTCTCCATCGGAATCAATTTCTCGGCAGCAAAATCAATCGCATTCAGCATCGGAAGCGCCAACTTCGCTCTTTCTGGTCTTGCTGTAGGATCCCTCGTAGGTATCATCCTCAACGCGATACTTCCCGGCAAGGACTTTAATTTCAATGAAGACGCAGGATCTGAGACAGGCGCGGATCTTTCGGGAATAAGCGAAAAGGAATTAAAGGAAGATGCCGATAAGAAAGCATCCAAGGAAAAAAAGAAGTGATCATAAGATAAACACATCAGGCCATGTGTAAAAGATCAAAAGAAGGGACGGTACCGTTATCGGTACCGTCCCTTTAATATATCCTGTTTTCAATTGCCTTTTGTCTGCACGGAGCGTTTATAGCGAATCTCCTGCAGGTGCGGCATCATCCCTCGAGAAGCTCGTCGATATTGGACTTATCCGCAACAGAAGATCTGCATCCGATGGTCTCTGCAGCAAAAGGAGTTCCCTCTACGATGTGGTTGTACATAAGAACGATGGGATCGTGGCCCTGTCCGAAGGAGTCCTGACTGATGATTGTTCCGATGACGCCGTTTCTTATGTAAGGGAAAAGAGCGGGGTTAAGGTCGAAGCCCACAACCTTGGTCTTGCCGGAGCGTCCCGCATCAACAACAGCCTTTGCGGCATCCTCGGGGAATCCGTTTGTAAGGAAGAGTGCCTGGATGGAGCTGTCCTTCTGGAGGAGGGCTTTGGTCTTCTTGTAAACATCATCGCCCATATCCTCAACACTGACTTCACCGGCGATCTTGATCGACTTGTATCCGGCCATAGCATCGACAAAGCCTTTTCTTCTCTCTACATTACCGATGACCGTCTTGCTTCCCATAAGGATTCCGACATTACCTGCCTTGCCTATGAGCTCGGCAGCAGCCCTTGCAGCCTGCTCGCCCTGTGCAACACCATCGGACTTAAGGCATGCGAGTCTGAGCTTGGGATTTGCACAGTCGCAGTTGAAGGTCATGAGCTTAACGCCCTTCTGTCTCGCCTGTTCAAGAGCATCCGCAACACCGCCCAGGAATCCGGGATAAATGATCGCATCGTACTTTTCTTCAACAAGGTTTCTGATGGTCTGTCTGTTCTTCTCGTCATCATCTCCCTCTGCGGGGATAATGGGAATGAATTTAACCTTCGCATTGTATCCGGCAAGCTCTGTAGCCGCATATCCGGCACCGCGCTTTACGCCGTACCAGAAATCATTGTCATACATACTGAGCATTGCAATCTTGATCTGTCTTCCCGATTTATTGCGCACAGGAATGACACCGGTGTCAAATTTTCTGAGAAGCTTCTGAATACCGGAAAGCATACCGTTAAGTGCGTTGGTATTTTCTCCGATCTGAATAGCCTGTGCGGTAACCTCCTGAGATACGCCCGCGATTTCGGTGGTCTTGTCGTTGATATCCCTTGCGGTCTCAAACAGATCGTTTGCGATATCCTTTGAGTGGTTGAAATTATCCTCCATAACGGAGAACTTATCGTTGATATCGGTGATCTTCGTCTGGATATTCGTCGAATTGGAATTGATGGTCCTGAACGAAGAGTTGACCACTTCGAAAGCAGCCTTACTGTTATTGTATGTATCGGTGCACTTTGCGATGCTGTCTACAACGCCTGTGCTGCTTTCCATGATCTCGCTTAAGATGGCGCTGATCCTGTCCATGCCTTCCTTGGTCTGTTCGGACATGTCGGTCATCTCACCCGCAACAACCGCGAAGCCTCTTCCGGAATCACCGGCTCTGGCTGCCTCGATGGATGCGTTGAACGAAAGGAGCTTAAGCTGTGTGCTTATATCGATGATGAAGTCACCGACTTCATAAACCTTCTGGAGCTGTTCGTTGAATTTGGTGAGAGTATCGTTGATCGCGTTCAGGTCAGCCGAAACGATATCCATCTCCTTATTGTAGCCTTCAAGGCTTTCGATGCCCTCGTCACTGATCTTCGCAGTTTCCTTGAGCATATCGGTGATCTCATCCATCGAAGCTGCGATAGCTTCAAGCTGAACGGAATTGGACTCGGTAACGGAGATATTGTCCTGCACCATCTCGAGCTGCTGTCCGGTCCTCTCCTCAACCTCTATGGTATTCTCCGCAATGTGCTCGGTTCCTGCCTTGTTGGCTTCCATATTGCCGGTGAGCTTTTCGATAGCATCGGCAAGAACGACCGTATTCTGCTTGGTCGACTCAACGAACGTAAGAAGATTTGATTTAATAAGGTTGAGTCCGCCTGCGATCACATCATTCCTACTTGAAGTGCCGGATACGGGAATGTCATCAAGGTTGATCTTACCCTTTGCCATCTGCTTAGCGCTGTCGGCGATCTTCTCCTGTTTCTTCGCATTAAGGACGAATACAAGAACGCCTGCTGCAATGAGCAGAAATTCTATGATTGCTATCACTATCCAAAATGTTGTCATACTCGGGTCCTCCGTTTCAAGGTTAATCAGTATCTCAGATCCTGTTCATCCAGGCCTGTGCAAGCTGTGTCCACTGTCCCACATCTTCCTTGAGACTAACATCCACTTCCACAAGTGGCATCTCATGTCCTCCGAAGAACTGGTCTATGAGTTCTTCCTTTCTCTTTTCCGACACGTTGACGCCCTTCCCCTCTCTGACACTGTGTACTGCTCTCATGCACTGTTCCATCGTGTAGTCTCCGTCGGAAAAGCCTCTGAACTGTTCGTCGTTGCAGACGGACAATCCGTGGTCTCCTGCAGGGAATACATATTGGGCATAAGGAATCTTTTTCTTACGAAGCGCTTCCGCAAACAGATAACTGTTCTCAACCGGTACGAGCCCGTCTCCAAGGGTCTGCCATATAAAGCATGGAGGAGTGTTTTCTTTAACCTGTTTTTCAAGGGAGAAATACTCCAGTTCCTCTTCGGTCGGCTCAAATCCCAGAAGTGCATGGACCGAATCGATGTGAGTGTACTCGCCGGTTGTGATAACAGGATATGAAAGGATCACACCGTCCGGTCTGTTAGAGAACTTATCATACTCCGGATTTACATCCCTTATATCATCGAAGTGGACCGCAAGACTTCCGCAGACATGTGCGCCTGCAGAGAATCCGCAGATGAAAAGCTTCTTACCGTTCACCCTGAAATCCTTTGCATTCTTCCTGATATATCTGACTGCCCTTGATATATCGTTCAGAGGCTGTTTCCCAAGCGGAACCGACATCGTGATATCGGTGGTATAGCTGAGCACAAACACGTTCATTCCGCGTCTGTAGAATTCATTTGCGACAAGCTCGCCCTCGTGCGGAACGCACATACAGTATCCGCCGCCGGGAACAACCAGCATGCAGTCTCTGTCGGCATCATCCGTATGAAGATATCCGAATACATTGGGCTCGAATCCATATGCGGCTTCGTAGGTATATTCGCCGCTTTCCCAGATATTCCTGTGGTAAAGGATATCTTTCTCCGGCCTCGGCATGTCCTTAAGCTCATATTCGGAATCGGGGTAACCCGGATCCCACCTGTCAATTTCCTCTTCGGGAACCGCTGCCTTCAGAACTTCATAGTAAGCTTCCTTGGCTTCGCATTTTCCCCTGAATAAAAGAGGATAGCTCGTCTCGCGTCTGAATCCGGTAAGCCAGCTGTTTTCATCGAGCAGGTTCCAGAAGGTCACACTCGTGATATTCGCCTTGCCGGACTTCTTTGCGTCCAGATAGATCTCAAAGAATTTCCTGTATCTGAGAGCCAGATCGTGCATCGAGCTTTCCGAAGGATCAGCATTGTGTATGTCGAGCTCCGTGACATGGATCTGAAGTCCGAGCTCTCCGTACATCTCCAGTGCGGTGCGGTAGATATCGTAATCCGGATGATCCATGAGCAGATGGGACTGAAGGCCCATTCCGTCAACAAGTCCCTTTTCCATAAGAGGCTTAAGGACACGTTCTATGATGAAATCCCTCTTCCAATCCTGCGAGGTCTCATAATCGTTGTAAAAGAGTGCCACGCCGGGAGCGGCATATTTTCTGGCAAACTCGAATGCCTTGATGAAGAAATCCTCTCCCACTGCGGAGGACCATACTGACTTCCTGAAGCCTCCGTCATCAACACACTCGTTTACGACATCCCATGCATAGATGACTCCGGGATACTCCGTCTGTACGAATTCAAGGACACCCTTGATATAGCTTTCAAGTCTTGCAAGGATGGTCTCCCTGTCCGCAAGAGCTTTGGATTCGTTGTAATCGACACAGAAGAACCATTTCGGTGTCTGGTTATGCCATACAAGCGTATGTCCGCGCATTTCTATCCCGTTTGCCCTGGCAAATTCAAGATAGGGTCTTGCGGCTTCGAAATTTAGTGCGGGGCTGAGGTTGTACTTTGCAGGATCGGATTTGTTCTCATCCTTATCCAGATAGTACATGGGCTTCATATCGTTTTCGCAGGTAAATGAGCTGAACTGCGTAAGAAGAAGCTTCATATGAGCCGGTGTATGGAGATTCCACCTGTTTATTGCGGCTCCGATCTTAAAATACGGTTCATAGGCTGTCTTAAGATTCATGATCCCTCCTGTTGGGGCGGAATTGTGATAAAACGAGAATTCCTTTATATTATAATACGTTTTCCGTCATTATTTAATTAAATCTTAAAGAAATAACGCATAGATTCTTAAATTTTTATGTGTCAAAATATGCATGTGATCACAAAAAAGGAGACCAGTCGGACTTATGAATGAAAAAGACAATTCCAAGCTTACCGTGCTCGTATGTGACGATGAAAAAGACATCGCAAATGCCATCTCGATATTCCTCAGATCCGAAGGTTACAACGTCCTTACGGCAGGAAACGGCAGGGAAGCCCTTGAAACCATCGAAAACGAGGATATCCATCTTGTACTGCTCGATATCATGATGCCCGTCATGGACGGCGTAACGGCTCTTTCAAGGATCAGGGAGATCAGCAATGTTCCGGTCATTATGCTGACTGCCAAAAGCGAAGATACCGACAAGATACTCGGTCTCAATCTGGGTGCCGATGACTATGTCACCAAGCCCTTTAATCCGGTGGAACTCATGGCAAGAGTCAGATCCGGACTGCGCAGATATATGCTGCTCGGCGGAAACACCGCCTCAGGAACCGGCGAAGATGAAATGATATGCGGTCGGATAAAGCTTGTCGACCGCACCAAGGAAGTATGGCTCGACGGCGATCCCGTCAAGCTTACCAGGACGGAGTACGATATTCTCAGATTCCTTATGATGAATCCCGGGAAGGTCTTCACTCCCATGGAGATCTACAAAACCGTATGGAAGGATGACACCATGGGATCCGAAAGCATCGTTGCCGTCCACATAAGACATCTTCGCGAAAAAATAGAGATTGACCCGTCAGAACCAAGATATATCAAGATGATATGGGGAAGGGGATATTTCCTGGAAAATAAACAGGAACGGAAAGGGTAAGAAATGAAAAAACAGGAAAATGGCCTGAAAGAACGCCGAAAGCACGGTGCTCTGTTCTGGTTTATCATATCGGTAATAAGTTCACTTATATTCAGCGGTTTATTCTCCGCTGTCTATGTCCTTGCGGAAATGGGGATATACGATTCCACCAGATACTTCCGCAAGAATGTAAATGAATGGTTTCTGCATGATTATGCGGTATATGCTCTGTCCGACTATCAGGATGATTTCGGAATGAGCGAGCTTAAGAACACGAACTTCAGATACGCGGTATATTCGACCGATGAACCTTCAATGGTGGATCTGAGACTCAGATCGTCATACGAGGTCTGTAACCTGCCCGATGATATCCTGGCAGGTGACAAATCGGATCTTTTCAGATACAGTGCGACACTCGGAGACTATACCGGCTTTATATACAATATCGACTCAATATTTCACTCCTACAGCTACATCACCAATTATTCATCCTATGACAACGCAGATGTGGTACAGGAAAGACGTCCCATAGCCGAAGTCATTTATGTCTGGAATACCGATATGGCATATGTGATAACCGATGACGGCTACTATTTCCCCGTAGGACTGACGATCAGCTACAAGGACGGCACCGAAGAATGGAGTATCCGCTCAGCTGTGGATGACAGCAGTTCCACATGGAATGAGGATGTCGTGTCAAATGCAAATATCGTCTTACATTCAGACAACGGTGAAATATATTATATAAACCCTTCTGAAGTTACCGTATGCACTGCCGATCATCTCAGTAATCTTAAGTCAGGCATAAAGTACAACTTCGTAAGCTATGAATCGGATTTCCAGACCTGGAGCATGATCACATCAACCACTGCCGTCGAAAGACCGGTCGTCGGAAAAGACTGCTACCTCATCGCATGCGTTGCCGATCCCTTAAATTACGAATGTGACGATCTCTTTACAAGGATCGCGCCCTGGGTTGATCTTGCCATAGGCACAAGATATCTCATCATTGTACTTACTTTTGCTTTCGGCATCCTCACCCTGGTAAGCGTAATACTCTTCTGTATCAGATTCTTCGCACTTATAGCAAAGGGATTTAAAAAGTTCGCCTGCCAGTGCAAAGAAAACATCAGGCTTACATGGAGACTGATCGGAATAGCATCCCTCTGCACACTTGCGGAATTCATAGTACTGGTTTCGGCAGTTGACGGGTCGGCCGAGGAGCTTATAATCCTCGGATGGTTTGTTCAGACTCTGGTTCTTTTCCCGCTGTTTGTAATAGCGGTTCTCCAGCTCAACCGCCTTGCAAAGGGTGCCAGGAGAATGGCTGAAGGAAATCTGGAATCGCCCGTAGATACCAAGCATATGTTCTACGATTTCAAGACCATCGGAGACAGCATTAATTCGACAGGACAGGGACTTGAGATCGCACTTGCCGACCGAATGAAGAGCGAAAGATTCAAGACAGAGCTTATCTCCAATGTCTCGCATGACATCAAGACTCCTCTCACATCCATCATCAGCTATGTGGAGCTTCTTAAGGAACAGCCCGAGGGAGAACCCGCAAACCGCGAGTACCTCGAAACGCTCGAGAGACAGTCAGTCAAGCTTAAGAAACTTCTGGAGGATCTTATCGAAGCATCAAAGGCCTCAACCGGAAACCTGAAAGCAGAGCTTGAACCCTGCAATGTAAACACGGTTCTTCACCAGGTCATCGGAGAATATCAGGAAAAACTCTCCGCATCGGAGCTTGATCTTCGCGTCAGTGTTCCCGAAGAACCCATCAGCATCATGGCGGATACCAAGCACTTCCAGAGAGTCCTCGATAATCTCTTCGTTAACGTATCCAAGTACGCACAGCCCGGCACAAGAGTATATGTCAACCTGAGTGCAGGTACCGATGAAGCAGCGATCGAGATCAAGAACACTTCCAAAGAATCCCTGAACATGACGAGCGACGAACTGCTCGAGCGCTTTGCAAGAGGGGACAGTTCCAGAGGATCCGAAGGAAACGGACTCGGGCTGAACATCGCGCAGAGCCTGATGGAGCTGATGAACGGAAAGCTCAAGCTCGTTGTAGACGGAGACCTTTTCAAAGTAATACTTCTCTTCCCGAGAATTTCAGAATAAACAATTGAACGCTATGTGGGTTACATTCACGACGCGCACGCGCTTCCACTTCCGTCGAGCTCGTAACGGTACTAGATTCGAACTTCGCTGACGCTCGTTCTCATCAAGTGCCGACGGCTCTCCAGAGTGCGCTTACGTGAATATAACCCGCATAGCTTCTCTGGTATCATGTGGTAATATATTGGTATGGAATTATCTATGAAAAAGCGCCCCGGCGCGGAAACGACAACAATATACGAAAACAATGGGATCCCCAGAATCAGTTATTTGTCATTGGAAAAGTATCCCTGGCTGTTCAACGGATTTTCGACAAGGATCGGCGGAATCAGCACCGGATGCTATGAGAGCATGAATCTTGCGTTCACCGTAGGGGATGACAGGGAAAATGTCCTGGAAAACTACAGACTGTTTGGGGAGTCGGTCGGAATAAGCCGTGAGCAGATGGTCTTTTCCGATCAGCAGCATACCACCAATGTAATGGAGGTAACCCGTGACAACCTCGGTGAAGGCATCCTGAAACCCAGATCATTTAAGGATATCGACGGGATCATGACTAATGAACCCGGAGTATGCCTTGTCACTTCCTATGCCGATTGCGTGCCTCTGTACTTTGTCGACACGGTGCATAAAGCGATAGCTCTCTCACATTCCGGATGGAGAGGCACGATAGGAAATATATGTCAGAATACCGTAAATGAAATGCATCGCTTATACGGGAGCAATCCTTCCGAGATGATAACCTGCATCGGTCCTTCGATATGTGCGGACTGCTATGAAGTCGGAGGCGATGTCGCGGATGTTTTCATGGAAGCCTATGGCATGGATTCAGGCGTGGTACTTCCGCATAACGGAAATGTCCCCGGAAAATACCAGCTTGACCTGACACGCGCAAATTTCCTGAATATGCAAAAAGCAGGCATCCCGGAAGAGAACATTTCTGTTCCCGACCTGTGTACCTGCTGTAATGCTGAATTTCTTCATTCCCACCGTGCTTCACGCGGAAAGCGCGGAGGCCTGTGTGCATTTATGATGATCAGGCAGTGACCTACTGTCTGTCAAAATATGCCTTCCCCGAATCGGGAAGGAAATAAGTTCTTATATATCCATCCGTAGAGACCACGACAAACTCGTTGGTCTCTTCTATATAGTAGACGTCATCTCCGTCTTCCTGCTCGGTCTTATGCAGGGCTCTGGGATCCGTGACCACGGCGGATGCCGCAAGCTCATACTCCTGTGCGGAGGCAAATCCCATGCTTACCCCGTGTTTTTCGTAATGCTGTTCAAGAAGTTCCTGTGATCTGAAGCAGTACATCGGCGCATCGGGAATCTTATCCTCATAATACTGAGCCGTATGGATCGCTACGGTCTGCTGCTCCTGTGCCGATTGAGCGGCCTCAGCCATCTCCTTTTCGGATATCCTCACGACCATGCTGGAAATGACCGCGATCATAAGGATCGTCAGCGTAAGGATAATATATATTCTGAACCTCTTCTCCATTAACGAAAAACCTCAATAAAATAGTACCGGGCTTAAGATCATCCGATCTCTTCGTCGGTCGGCTTTCTGACATTGCCCTTGAATCTCTCCTCACAGCATCCGAAAGCCTTGTAATTCTCTCTTGCCTGCCTGAGGCTGACGCTGTTTGCGCCGCCCTCAAGCTCCTCATCGTCAAACTGTTTCCAGTCATCCTCCCAGAAGCATACGGGGCAGATATCGAAATCACCCGAAGGCTTCTTTTTAAAAGTATAGCAACCGCAGCAGGGACACTTATATCTGATCTCACCCGATCCCATCATCTTGGCATCTTCAAATACGTTTTTGTCCATAACAGGAGCCTTCCTTTCCACATAGCCGTCCTTCGGATACATTGTATATTTTATCACGTTTGTGGCCTTTTTTTCAAAAAATGCCCATCAAAATCATACAAAATGGCATATTTTCGTTAAAAAATGGCGGTGACATTTGCTGTCACCGCCGCTTTTTACCGTGATCCGGTCAATATAAGCACTCATAGAGGAGATTTCCGTCGCTGTCATAGATCCTCTCGTATTCATATCCGTAAGGATATTCCTTTGCAGGGAATATCATAAGTTTACAATCCTCGACCCTGTAACCGTCCTTCGTTACGACCTCCGTCCTGAATACAAGATCGTCACCGAAACCGAGTTCCTGCTCGATCGTGAATATCTCGCCGCTCAAGGCTCCCTCAGTGATATCCATCGTCTTAAGTTCTTCACCGTTTGATAAATAAGTGATCCTGACAGATTCAATCTTATCCGGGAAGCTGAAGTCCATACTGTATTCGCCGGTATATTTCGTTCCTCCGCCCAAAGTATCCTTACAGTCAAAGTTACACGAGAACATGGGAACCGGGATATACTCCCAGAACAGCTCTTCGGGAAAATCGACCGTTTCATTTTCGATAAGCTCACCGTTTTTGATACATACAACAGGAATCGAACAATTATCAAACAGGCTCAGGGTTACGTTTCCGGTATACATTCCGTTACCGTCATTTGAAAGCGCGACATCCTTTCCCGCAATGCTCAGAGTTACCGAAGTGTTCGGGGTAAATTCCTTGAGCCAAAGTTTAAATCCGACATCTACCAGATCATTTTCAGGCTCCGATAATTCGTATTCAAAGTTCCTTACAAGTCTTGCCTCGTCTTCGAGCTGACTCCTCAGATTCTGAACTTCAAACTGAAGCCCGTTCACCTCGGCATCAAGCTCGCCTATCCTGCTCTGAAGACTGCCGATCATACCGTTTGCGGTGCTGATCCCCAGATAGGACAGTATCACTATGATCATGAGCACGATTTTATATATGACACTTGCCGTGCTTCTCGGTTCGGGGATCGGACTGTGGGTATCATGCACCTCCCCCTTTGTCACCTTATCCAGATGTTTGTTATATGTTATTATGCTGACCGAAATGATGATGACCGCAATGATCAGCATCAGTATTATTATCCACAAAATACCTGCCATTTCTTACCTCCTTTCAGATACCAAAAAATCTTCTGAAATCACTGTAATAACTTCTCGTTACATCAACCAGTGTTCCGTCAGACATTGTAAGTATGTATTTCATCGAAAGTGTCGGTCTTATCTTCTTTACATGTTTTCGTGCAATGATGACCGATTTGCTCACTCTTAAAAATTCCTTCGGATCGAGAAGCGACTCCAGCTCATACATCCTGTCCTGGGAATGATACGTATCCTTCAGCGTATGGATCTCAATATCTTTTCCGAAACTTTCTATGTATATGATCTCGTCTGCGGTAATGCTGACACGGTCTTTCTTTTCATCCTTGACGGATATGAATTTGGAATGGCTGCCGGCTTCCGTGATCATGTATTCCGCATCTTCAGATGTCTCTATTCCGTGCTCCGCGAGATACTTTTCTATGAAGTCTTTCTTTTCGTCCGAAACCGATATTCGGATCTTCATATATCTGTTTTCCTCCTTACAGGGGTTATCATAACAGACAAAAAAATAATTAAAATACTTTTGCAATAAGATGCACTGAAATCAGGTATGAGTTGCACCGGGAAGATAGACTGTGAATTCCGTCTCGGAGTTTTCGGCATCCGAACGCGCATAGATATCACCGCAGAGCTTGCGGGTGATCTCATAGCATTCAAACAGGCCTATGCCGCTTCCGGGAACGCCTTCGGAATTCGAGCCTCTGTAGAAGCTGTTGAACAAAAAGGGAAGTTCCTTGTCGGGAATGACTTTACCCTTGTTTTTGACGGAGATAAGATATCCTTCCTCATCCTTGGAAATACGCACGTTTATTCCGCCGCCGTTTCCGTACTTGATCGCATTTTCCATCAGCTGTGAAAGGATGCGGCAGATACCGTCCCTGTCGCTTTTTATGATCGCGTTTGATTCGAGTTCAAAGGAATGAGGGATCTTCAGAACATTAAGTCTGTTCCCATATTCTTCATTCAAAAATAAGATAAGCTCATTCAGATAAAAATTCTGTATCGACGGTTCGAAATCAACGACACCGCCCTGTGCCTTATCGATGAGTTCCCTGACGATCGATGCGATCTCATCCGCATTCTTGCTTATCTTTCCGGCAACCTCGGCATCGCTTTCGTTCACCTTTCCGTCAGGCTGATAGAGACCGGTTGATATGGCATCAGCATAGAGCTTGATATTCGATACGGGAGTCTTGATACCGTGTGCTATCGTTGTGAGCATGGTGAGGTGCTCGCGGCTCAGTTCTCCGATCCTTTTGCGGTCGCTCGTAAGTCGGTCGCTGAGCATATTGATGCCCCAGGTAAATTTTCCGAAGAAGCGGTTCTTTGTCTCGGGAAGTTTTTCCGTCAGCTGGTTTTTGGAAAGCTTTTCCGGATAGGATGAGAGTTTTTCAAACGGTCTTAGGATATGGGTTCCGATGTAGATGCATACACCGAGAGTGATAAGAAATGCTGCGGCAATGCACAGCTCCGTAAAGATCAGAAGCTTGGAAAATCTTGATTCTGAGTATTCAAAGACAACGAATCCGCAGATGCCTTCGGAGGAGCGGAGCGCCCACAGCTTCTCATAATCCTTGTCGGGATTTATAAGACTGACTTCACCGTATCCCGATTCCGAGGGAATAAAATATACTCTTTCGGGAATCGAATCATTCCCGTATTCTTTCTTCAGATCATCTATGCGCGCGTAATAAACCTCACCTATCACGGCGCCTACAGATTCTTCCGTGATCTCTTCCCCGCTGCCTGCAAGGTCCGATTCCAGCTCATTAAAGACACGGTTCATGAGAACGTAGGATCTGTCCTCATTCCTCCCGATGACCCTCGAAAACAGAACATAGGCAGACAGAAAAAGAAGTGCGTAAAGAAGCACCGTAACCGTATACAGTTTCGCTGCTCTCCTCAATTCTCCGCACCTCCGAACTGATATCCGACTCTCCAGACCGTGCGTATGAGTTTTGGATTCCTGGGATCGTCTTCAAGTTTTTCCCTGAGCCATCTGATATGTACGTTGAGACTTCCGAGGTCACTGAAGCAGTCGACTCCCCAGATCTCATCAAAAAGTTTTTCTTTTTTAAGGACAGTCTCGGGATGGCGCATCATATATTCGAGCAGCTCGAATTCCTTGCCGGTTATCAGGACAGGTTCTTCATTCTTAAAGACAGTCTTGGATGCGACGTCCAGGGTAATGTTTCCGTATGTAAGGAGCTGTCTGTCTTCCGAAAGATCGTATGTGCGCTTCATAAGTGCCCTGATCTTAAGGCCCAGCACCTGGAAAGAAAACGGCTTGTCTATATAATCGTCCGCACCGACCTCATATCCGAGAACCTTGCTCTGTTCATCGGTCTTGGCACTCATCATAAGAACAGGAAGCTTCTGCTCTTTCCTTATCTCCTGCAGGGCTTCATATCCGTTCATTCCGGGCAGCATAACGTCAAGAAGCAGCATTTTAAATGCTGCTTTCCCGATAAGTTCCAGACCCTCTTCGGCACTTCTTGCAAGCTGCACCGAATAACCTTCACGCTTCAGGAAATCATGAACGAGGGTTCCGAGTTCTTCATTGTCTTCGATTATGAGGATATCAGTCAAACCTTATATTTCCCACCAATATGTATTCGGGTATATCATCCGCACACTCTCCCGTCGTAAATGCCACGTGGATATCCCCGGTAGCATAATCGACGATCACGGTATGTACGGTTCCGCTGTTGTGGACGTTCGCGACTTCATACTGATCCACAACCTCCCTTGCCATTATACCCTTTAGATCGGCAACTGAAAACTTTTCCGTTTCACTTACCCAGTTATTATACTTCACAAAGCGTATCATGTTGGAAGGCTCACCCGAAAACCCGTCCTGATTTCCTTCCGTGGCATAAGAATTCACTATGCACAGCGTATCGGGAGTATCCCAGGCAAGTCCCTCCATGAGCGGAGTGTCCGGGGTTCTGATAACGGAATGCGCCCTGTCCTCAGCTACTGCCTCTGCGGTGGCATTCTCACAGCAGAATGCGTCACGTCTGTCGGTTACAAGCAGATTGTGGCACCATGTGTAGCTTCCGCTGTTTTCACTGAGATACTTTGCGGCATCTGCGGCATTGTCGTATTTTTCGAGTACGTATCTTATATCAAATGTATAGCTCTTCTTACCTTCATATACGAAGGGCATTCTGTTTACCGTTCCTACATCCAGAATACCGACCATCACGCCGTCGTCATTCACCGCGGTTATCATGTCAAAAAGTCCGAGTACACTTATTGCGGTGATGCTGTTTTCGCCCTTCTTCATAAATGTGACGGCATGGATCCGGGTCATCTGGGCAGAACTTCCGAGACTCCATTCAAGGTTTCTCATGGTAAGTCTTTCGCCGCTCACAGTCCTCGAGCCGCCGATAGAAAGTGCACTGCATGCGGTTGGTCTGAGTGCATCGGGGATCAGCTGCATTGTAAGAGCCTCAATGTAACTCATCTTTCCGTTCTCCAGATATCCTTCTTCTCCGTTCGCTATGGTCTTTGCAAAGCTTTCGACTTCTTCCCTGTATTCGTCAGGAAGGCTTGATATAAGTGACATTATCCTCTTTTCAAGCGAATCATATCTGATATCCCTTCCGGAAAACGCATTTCGTATATTCTCGAACAGATAAGGCTCGAACACTGTCTCATAATCCGGAACGGCTTTAAGGATCGTCTCGGCATATGCGGCTCCGACCTCCGAAGGCGAACCTTTTTCATAATCGAGAGTGACGCTGTAGTATGAGGGATACTTAACTATGGTGCAGAGTCCGTTATCCGATGCGGTTTCAAAGACGGGTTCCTCTGCAGGACTTGCATCGGTATATCCGGCAGGTGATTCGACATTAAGCGAACCCACCTTTTCCATTCCGTCCGATATGACCTGAGCGGAGGATGAACATCCACCGAATGAAAACAGTGTTACCGCAACCGTCAGTAATGTGATGAATTTATTTATTCCGGGATTTATCTTACGGTTATTCATTACGGATCCTCCATATCCTGATCTGATCCATTGATCTGAATGACACGGCCATAACAGCCGAGATTATCACGACAAGCACCGAGGGCAAAAGAATAAGAACAAATACCGGAGGTGATGCGATCTTAAAAGAAACCAGACCGAGCACAGCACTTCCTATCCTGTTAAACAGCCATTTGTTCAATGTGAATGCACTCAGAATCGCCAGGGCAGTCGAAAGAACTATCAGTATCAGCAGTCTGTAATAATGCCATTTCCTCACAGACCACTTATCAAATCCCATGCTTCCCAGCATTGCTATATCGGACGTTTCCTCTTCGATGAATATCTGCTGATAGAGAA
The DNA here is from genome assembly GCA_016285265.1 of Lachnospiraceae bacterium. Classification (GTDB taxonomy): domain Bacteria; phylum Bacillota; class Clostridia; order Lachnospirales; family Lachnospiraceae; genus AC2028. Next base: position 16,199 of record JAEEQL010000006.1, on the reverse strand, counting down.
ATGTCATCGCAAACAAAGTGACCGCCATTATCGTACCTGTAACAAGTGCAAGCAGGTCGAGCAGTTTTCCGAAGGAATTTCCGAGGTCATAATCAAGTGCCTGATCATAATCCCAAACAAGTATCCTTTCATCTACCTCACGCATTTTCTCAATATAATATGCATGCTCCGATCTCGGTGCATCGATTGATTCATTAAAGATATCAAAGTCCTCACAGTACATATCCTCATCGGCCTGAGCCAGGAAAAACAAAGGTGTCCTGCTGTTGCCCATGGTTTCCACAAATGCCGTGATTATATAATCCTTCTGCCTTGTCTCTACGGTAAACCCATCCGCACCGTATACCTTATATTCAAGCGTGACAACATCACCGAGCTCGATACCGTTTGTCAGCGCCAGGAAATGTGATGCCGCAACCTCATTTGGAAGTGTCGGAACCGTTCCTCCCTTTACATATGTCATCCTGCTTAGATCAACGTCTCCGAAAGCGATGGCCGCTCCGCTTTTTTGACCGTCGATTATCACATATGATGTCTGCTCATCCATAAGCTGGATGTCGACGGGAATACCGTGCTCGTTATATAGCTCCTCATAATATAAATATAAATTCTTATTGCTTCCGGTCATTTCGAGCAGCTTATCCCTGAGACTGTCTTCGGGTCTGATCATAAAATCCCTGTCCGCCCTTGACCAATATGTCTTTCTGTATTCATCGCTTACAACGGTGGCCTTGATCTGGAATTGCAGAAACAGTATCGTCATCCCTATCATGTAACTGACTACCAGGAAAATATATCTCTTCATCTTGCGGACTATATCCTGAAGTGCCAGGAAGAACGGAACCGAAGTACGCTTTCTTTTGCTGAGGGATACGCCCGGTATCTTACTGAATCTTTCTCCTTTTCCTTCGCCGTGGATCGCATCCATTACAGAGATCCTGTCGATACGTCTTAAAGAAACAAATGAGAAGACAAGCATCAGAAGCATAAAGATGATACAGGTGATCACGCCCAGAAGGACTATCACATTTTCATCGGGATTCAGTGTGTTGGTGACAAACCTGCTCACCATATATTTTTCCAGGGGAATGCCGGCGATCAGCCCGATGACTCCGCCCAAAACCGCAAACGCAATATACTTTACGACAAAGAGGGATTTATATGACAGCGAATCCACTCCTATCGCCCTCATCGTACCGATCTCTTTTTCCTCGCGCTTAACGGTAGCCTGAAGGCTGAAGGATATGGCCATGAAGATAAGGATTATAAGCGCAATGCCCATCAGCCCCATGAATATGCTGACTATAAGCGAGATCATTGCTTCATCGGTAAAGGCGTTGCTCTTTCCCGTGGTTACGGTGTGTATCCGTCCGTTTATCTCACCGTTTTCGTCCATCATATGTAATCTGTCATTGATCGCCCATCCCCATTTCTGCAGTTCGGAAACATTTTTAAAGGGATTGACCAGCGTTATGTCATACTGATCTACATGTGTTGTAAACTCTTCATTAAGTGTTTTGTAATCATCGTCCGAAAACAGGATCTTGGTCATCATGGATGAGCTGGGATCCTTATATATATCCGATACAACAAATCTGTATATATTTCCCATATCCGTGGCGATCGTGATGCTGTCTCCTATTTTCGTATGCGAAGACGAAGCGGTCACCTGTGAAAGAGCGACGCATCCGTTATCAAGAGTGATCGGCTCATCATGCATATCATACGGAATATTCTGATCGGTGCTCACCGGTGATATGAGAAAGTCCGTCTGATAAAGACCGGATACGGTTCTTTTATCTATTTTCTCAAAATCCAGTCTGCCTGTACTTGCGATTATCCTCTCCGATACGGATATCTCATTTATCTCGGAATATTCCTGCATCAGACCGATTACCGTATTTTTTTGTTCTTCGGGAGACGATACGCTTCTGTCGATGATCAGTATGATGTCGGAAGTGTTGCACTTGTCGTATGTTGTATCGATGCCGGCTATGAAGGTATAGACAAATCCCGCACTCATGACAAGAAGAGTGGCTGCCAGTATCATGAATATGAATAAGACTATATTTAAAACGACCTTATCCTTAAGGTCCTTTTTCAGCATTCTTAAATACACTTTACCACCCCATCTCCTCAAGCCATTTTCTGAGTTTTCTTTCCCTGAGAGAAAGCTTCTCCGCAGAACTCATTCCGTCCGATGTGTTTATCTTGCCGAGTACAAGTTCACCCTGTATATCACCGTCCATAAGATAGATGATCCTGTCGGAGCTGGCCGCAACCTTTTCGCTGTGGGTTACCATGAGAACCGTGGTGCCGGCTTCATTCGCCTTGACCATTTCACCGAGAACCTCCATGGAAGCTTTTGAGTTGAGTGCTCCGGTAGGTTCATCCGCAAAAAGAACCTTGGGGCTGTTGATGAGTGCCCTGGCAAGACATGCTCTCTGGAGCTGGCCTCCGGATACCTCCGTGATCTCGCGGTCTGCAGTCTCTATTATTTCCAGTCTCCTCATCAGTTCTTCGGCCTTTTTGTTTACCTCTTCCCTGCTCATGATCTTCGCCTGATAGCCGGGGAGAACTATGTTGTCCATTATGCAGAGCTTCTTCATCATATACATCTGCTGAAAGATGAATCCCATTTTGAGGAGTCTGAGCTGCGTGAGCTGCTTATCGTTCATCCCGGAAATATCATCACCGTCAAATATGACCTTACCTGCGGTCATGTCATCCATTCCGCTTATCGTATAAAGAAGAGTCGATTTGCCCGATCCGCTCGGTCCCATTATTGAGACAAACTCACCTTCTTCTATCTTGAGATTGATATTCTGCAGGACATTGTTGCTGTATCCGTCAACAATATAGGTCTTGCAAAGGTCTCTTGCTTCCAAACAAATATCTGCCATTTTTAATACCTCTGTACTGATATGAAACACAGTTTTTCCGTTTACAATGAAATGCTAACATTTCAATTCTTAAAAAATCTTTAAACGGCTGAAAATATTTTTTGCATAAAAAACCCCTGCGAGGATCACTCTCGCAGGGGTTCACTGTTTATGCATATTTCAGCCGTTTAATCCGAGCATTTCTTCCGCAAGTCGTACCGTTTCTTCCTGACTTCTGTTCTCGTCCCTGTAGATCTTTTGAAAGCCGGAGTTTTCCAGTTTGTCATAAGCTTCCTTCGAACAGATCCTTGTGAGGATCTCACGGTAATTATCGAGTGCCGCCTGAGGATCGGGTTCCTCTAGCATGAGCCGGTACAGGAACTGCTTTTCGGGATCGGGACGGTCGAAGAAGCGGTGTATCGATATCTCCGGATCGGACAGCATTACAAGTACGTGTTTCTCATCGGAGATCCTGTGAAGGGTCTCGATACATATATTGGTATCGACAAAGATCTTCTTATCCTTTGACTCAGGCTTTGCCAGCAGCTCTTCCAGCATCCCGAGTTCAACGATCTCGCATTCCTTTTTTACATTTTCGATCCACCCGGCGTATTCATCCGGAGTTCTGCGGATAAATTCATGCCAGTCCTGCAGATCCCTTGTATAGCATAGATTCGGAAACTCTTTACTGTCAAGTTCGGGAAGCTTCTCATCATGATAGTTTTCTTCGAGAGCTATTCCGTTATGCTTTTTGGCAAGATTCTTTACGATAGTGGACTTTCCTGCGTAGGAAGTTCCTATAACAAAATAAACATTTTTAAGATCCATTTCCTAACTCTCCATATCGGTACACACGAACAGGTCAGGCCTCTTTCCTGAAAAGCAGATGATTGAAAAATGCAACCTTTCTGAATTCATCCATAGTACTGGCCTTTGTTTCCAGCTCAAGCATCGGTAGGTACCATTCATCCGTGTATTTGATCTCGTTGTTTGAAGAGAGTCCGAAAAACGCTCTTATTCCGAATACATTCTCAAGCTTCATTTCTTTTCCGAGATATCCGGAAAGTTCTTCACCCGAATAAACATTTCTGTTTCCGAACATGCTGTCTTCCGTGTTGTCGTCACTGAGAAGATCAAGCGCCGTCTTAGGATCATCTGCAAGCACGGCACTACCGAATACTCTTCCGCAGAGATTGTGTTTTACGACGGACAGCTTTCCTCCGGGCTTTAACACCCTCTTCAGCTGTACCAGTATCTCTTCCTTATCGTCCGTATATTCCAGAACATTGTGGCATATAACTACGTCAAAAGAATTCTCCGGTATACTTTTCAGATGATCGATACCGTCTGCAACAAGAGTGTAATCATTTTCGGATACGCGAAGAGAATACATTTCCTCATTCGGTTCAACAGCTGTAACATCATGATGAGCTGCATAATGATCTGCCGTTATGCAAAAGCCTGCTCCGAAATCGAGTATCTTTGATCTCTTATCGTCGGGGATATCCAGCTGGGTAAATATCTGATCGTAGAACATCCTTCCCCAGGGCTGTTCAACCATTTTTCTGTAGTTTTCTATAGAACCTGACATAATTTCACCGATTTAAAGAATCTGTTCCATTCCGATCTTCTGGGGCTTCAATCCCATAGCTTCATAGAATCTGATTGCTCCGGGATTGCAGGACCATACGTTGAGCGTGATGTTATAGAAGCCGTTTGACCTTGCATATTCAAGTACATGCTCATACAGCTTTTTACCGACATGCTTTCCGCGCGCGTTTTCGTCAACGCATATATCATCGATATATAATGTCCTGATATCGGTCAGCACCGAATTGTTCTCTTCGCATTTCGAAATACAGAATGCATGTCCGAGAACCGATCCGTCTTCGTCCGCACATACAAAAACGGGAGTCATAGGGTCATCTATGATCTGTGCGAGTTCTTCCGCATTGTATTTTGTCGCAGGCCCCTTGAAGATATCAGGTCTGCCGTTATGATGAACCATATCGACCTGAACAAGCAGTTTCAGGATTCCGTCAATATCGGCTGTGGTTGCATTTCTGATCATCATACGTTATCTCTCTTTCACTTACAGCATTCCTCGGGGAGGCATCTCTCCGGGCTGCTGAGGAGGAATCTGCTGAAGCTCCGGTTTCACATACTGCGGCCAGGGTGCCTGGGGCTGCACCGGCTGCTGTGGCATCTGTCCGGGTTGCTGAGGTGCAGGCTGCTGGGGCATCATCTGAGGTCCGGCCTGAGGCCTGGGACATCCGCATCTTCCGCAGAAATTGAATGCGGAAATTGCTCCGCAGCATGGGCAGGTCCAGGTTTCAACCTGAGGTCTCTGATTTCCGCATTTAGCACAGAAGTTGAGCTGATTTACCGTTCCGCATGAACATGTCCAGTTTCCCAGATAGGCAGGTCTGTATACGGTCTGAAAAGCTCCGGGCAGGCTGACGATGCAGTAATCGTTCTTGGAAGCCTTTATGACCATAATGAACGAAACTATGAAAAGCGCTATAACATAGACGATCCAGAGAAGGACGGCAAGTCCCAGGACCAGATCGGTTTCCGATGCAAGGCCGCCCATGACGATCGCATCATACAGTCCGTGAATGATGATAGGCAGGATCATCGACAGTGCATTGTACTTCTTATAGTCACTGACATTGTTTGTGATGGATGCATATTTAGCCTTGCTGTAGTAATATCCCATGAACACGGCAAAGCTTGTATGTCCTGGAATGGCGGTGAACATACGCATAAGTGCGGTTGACAATCCGCCGGAGAAAACGTAGCCTATATTTTCTATCGCAGCAAATCCCAGTGATACGAACACCGCATATACGATTGCATCGTAGCTGTAATTGAAGTGTTTGTTCTTCCATGTGATGAGCCTTAGTACTGCGTACTTTCCCAGCTCCTCCGCGGGACCGACAATGATCATTGCAAGGAGTACACCTTTGAGTGCCGATTCATAGGGAATGGCGGCCTCAAGTATCAGCTCTCCTATCGCTTCCAGTATTATCGCGGGGATAACGCTTCCAAGTCCTGCGAAGAACAATCCGATGAGCAGTCCTGCGGGTTCCTTTTCCTTCTTATCCTTGAAATAGATGAACAGTAAAAGTCCTATCACAGGGATCAGTGCAAGTGCAAATAACATGTTTCTCTCCTTTAGCCTATAAGAAATTATTTTTCTATACGGACAAGACTGTATCCGTATCTGTTGTCTGCTTCCTCTATGGTCACATAAACCGTAGACATCGGATCACCGGTATTCACTGTTCCGGAGTAAACTTCATATGTGATCGTATATTCATTGCCGTTCTTATCTACATTAACAACTTCGGCATGAAAGTCAAACGGTTTAAACGAATCCATTTCCCTGTATATATATCCATCCTCCGGATCGTAGCAGACAGCTATTCCGTCCTGATAAGATTCGTCCATATTTTCGATGACCTTATCGATATTCTGCTCCTTGTATATTTTTACAAGAATATCGTAAAGAGCCTCATAAGACATCCTGTAAAGAGCGGTTTCATGATCACCGCCCATGCCGTGTACCAGCTCAGCATCATCATTGTCCACACAGAGCAGGAATTCCCTTATCTCGGAGAAATCTCTTGAACTGAAGTAATCTCCGTATCCGGTTTCCCCGGCAGGCAGATATACGGCCGCATCTTCAAACAGCTTCAGAGTTTTGAATGACAGCCCTTTCCTGTCAAGTCCGTCATCAAAGAAGATCTCATCCTCATCAAAAGCAATCCTTCCGAAAACCACATTGTCCCTGTCAGCCCAGTCCGTGCGGGATATCACCAATTGTCCGTCTGACAAAACATCTTCGATCATGTAGTCATAGGTGCATCTGTCAGACAGCTTATAGCCTCGGTTTTCCTGAATATCATACACAACGACCAGTTTAGAGATCATTCCGCTGCCGGTGCAATATGTTGCGCATATATCGTCAATTCCGTCGCCGGTAATATCCGACATATACAGGTCCCACATCATTGTTCCCATAAGGGTAAGATTTTCTCCGATATATGCGGAGAAACCCGCTCTCGCTTCTTCAGGTATCCTTTCAACCGGATCCGTAAAGGGCGGGACAGTATTATCCACCGGCGGAGTTTCATTCGGCAACGCATGGTCGTCAGATGTATTTTCATCCGTTACCGCACCGCATCCTGCCACAAACAGTGCCATGGATAAAAACAGTGCCAATACCTTTTTCTTCATGATTCCCTCCTCACTGCCGTACGGCCTTCATGGAGCGTCTCAGCGTTTCTTTGCTTTGACTACCAGAAAATCGGGCTTGTGAAAAAGATCCTTCTGATCGGGATACTTAGCCAGGATCTCATCATCGGGTAACGGTTCGATCATCTTTACGATCTCAAATCCCGCTTCGATGAGATCATTTACTATTGTGGAAAACATTCTGTGATATCTTTTTACGTTGTCTACAAACCAGACACTCTCGGTCTCTTTTTCGACACCGTAATTCTTAAGGTTAAGATGAAGCTTATTTCCGTTCTCATCCCTCGTCCATCTGTCACCGCCTGTATGGCAGGTGCTGAACGGATGCTCCTGTGAAAAGACGAATACCCCGTCATCATTCAGAAGCTTATGTATGTTGCCCAGCACTCCTGTAAAATCATCAACATAATGAATTGCAAGAGAGCTGATGACGACATCGAACTTTTCGTCCAGGGATCCGATATCCTCCATGGGCATCAGAAGGTACGTTATCTTCGGATCGCTGTTTTCTTTTTTTGCTACCTCGAGCATCTTCTCGGAAATGTCAATGCCGACGATCCTCTCGGCACCCTTTTTGATGTAATCCATGCAATGCTCTCCGAATCCGCATCCGAGGTCAAGGATATGCTTGCCTTTCAGATCGGGAAGAAGCGAATAAAGTGCGGGCATTTCAAAAACATTGTTGGCACTTCCTTCGTTTTCCCTGATCTTCTTGTATCCGTCGAAAAAAACCTGATTGTCAAAAATGTTCTGCTTTGCCACGACTGTCTCCTTGTCCTGTCAGTATTCGGTCTTGACCGTTTCGATCCCGTAGATTTCCTTGAATCTCTTTTCATCCTCGGGAGAACGGATCAGCATTACTTCCGTAAAGTGTCCGTCCTTTTTATTCTTGAAACCGGCAACCTTTTCACCGGTACATATCGAACTCCTGATCACAGCCGTCTGCATTTCGGGGTCAAAACGGATCACATCCTCCGGATCTGCCGCAGAATTCTTCTTTTCCCATATGGAATTGAACAAGTTTAAAAAGCCGAGTCTCATACCTTATAAATGTACCACCAAACGCACATTTTGCCTATTATTCATTAATTTATTCAAGAAATCTTAAGCTTCCGCAGAAGGCCGGTCACGCGGCCCCGGCCCTGATATCGGCTGTCAAATAAGAAAAGGAGGCGTAAGATTACGCCTCCTTGTTAAACCACAAGTATAAATCTTTATCACAGGCTGCTTTTGTATTCCTCGAGCTTTTCCGTGTAGCTTACAGCCTGCTTTTTCATGATCAGGACATCAATGAGAAGTGCAAGGATATAAAGCAACGCGATTATCACGAAGAATATGATCCAGGAGATCATATTGCCGGCTCCGCTGAACAATCCCATGCTGTAGAAGAAAATGATCTCCGCCGGGACAAACAGCACATAGAAAACCGTAAGCTGAACAATGAATCCTTTTTTCTTTATAAACGAACTTTGGAATGCAGCGACAAATGATGCCGAGCTCCATAAGCAAAAGCCCAAAAGCTTTATAAGAAAAGTGACTTTGATATTTTCACTCCCGTTAATAAGTGATAGCACAAGGATGCAGATCATCAGCCACGAAAATACATAAGCAGAGGCATCACGGAAATTTTTCAGGTATTCTTTCATTCTGTCCATATTATCGTCCTATTCCGAGAAGATTCTTCAACTCAACCGCATACCGTCTCGATACCATTATGTTCTCACCGTTTTCAAGCGTAGCCAGAATATTTCTCGTGATCTCCGGCTTGAGCTTCACCACCTTGTTCAGATGGATGATGGTGGATTTTGAACAGCGGAAGAAGTCTTTGCCGTCCAGTATGCTCTCGAATTCATATAATCTCTTATCAGTCAGCAGAACCTTTTCATTCGTATATATAAATGTCTTTTTGTCGACGGATTCAATATAGAGGATATCTTCCGTCGGTACGCTCACGATTTCTCCGTCCTTTGTTGCAGAGATATAACTGCCGTATCTTTTGATATACCTTTCGAGCCTTAAAACTTCTTCGGTAACTTCAATGCAATGGATCTCCACATATAATTTTTGGTCCCTGGTTATCTCGACTTTCAATTCGGTGTCTTGACCTTTCCGGTATCAACAAAAGTATCACGTTAAAAAGTGACCTGCATAACTATTATTAACATATTCATCCGAATATTACCAAACTTTTGTTGAGATGGATACCTCCGGGTTACCATGCGGTACATACACAGGTACCAAGTTGCCAAAAACAAAAAAACTCCCTGCCGTTTGGCCCGGCAAGGAGCTTTTCTTTACACTTTATATCCGGAGGTATTACTTACACAATCTCTTTATTCCGGCCTTTTCCAGAGCGGCGCCGAATATATAGAACACTGCCGCACTGCCTATTCCCTGGATGGCATTCGATGTTACGGAAATAAGGAATGCCGCTTCTTTTCCGTAGAGTATGACTTCCGCCGCATAATAGCCTGCGATCGTGATCACCATAGCGATCAGAGGTGCGACCAGATTTCTTTTATTCAGGATCCCCGATCCCTTGGAAGTAAACGGTATAACTATAAGGCTCTTTATAATGATGGTTGCGGGAGCCCACATAGGTGCGGTCAGAAGATCTGCCAGGCCTCCGCCTATCGCACCTGCAGCCATTGCGTATGGCCAGGGCAAAAGTACCGCGCTCAGGTATATTATCGAATCACCGAGATGCACATAGCCTCCGGTTGCTCCCACAGGAATGTGAACTATATATGCGGTGAACAGTGTTATGAGTGCCGCCAAAATTCCGGTCAATGTAAGTTGTCTTAATTTCTTGTCTGACTTCATGAATAAGTACCTTCTGTATTTTTGTTATTAACACATTATCCTATGAGGCACCCCGTGTCAATTTAGAAATTTCTATCGCCTGTTAAAGGTTTTGCTTATACCGTACCGATATGTTTACCCGAAGGCTTTCTTCCGATAATAAAGAGCATCACCAGAAGCACCAAGGGGAAAACAAGGCCCACTCCCATTCCCGCTCTGATATCATCACCCGCATACTGAGTCACTCTTCCGACAACTGCAGGACCGATGCTTCCTCCGAGATCTCCTGCCATGGCAAGCAGTGCAAACATCGCTGTTCCTCCTGCAGGAAACCTTTTGGATGAGATGCTTATGGTGCCGGGCCACATGATACCTACAGAAAATCCGCAGAAAATGCATCCGATCAGACCGACTATCGGATTGGCGGAAAGCGAGGCAAGCAGGTAACATACAACACATAACGCCCCTGATCCGATCATGAATTTCTTAAGATCAAGTTTTTCTCCGTACTTTCCGTATATGACACGGCTTATTCCCATGGTGACGGCAAACAGGCAGGGACCCATCAGGTCACCCAGTGCCTTCGTAAGTCCGAGCGCCGCCTCGGCATAAGCTGATGCCCACTGGGCCATAGACAGTTCCGAAGCTCCCGCACATACCATAAGACATATTGCCGCCCAGAAGACCGGCTTTCTCCCAAGCTGTCTGATACCCATGCCCTGTCCTTCTTCCACGATCGGAACTATCGGACAGGTTGCGAAGTTGAAAATGTTAACGGCAGGTACGATCGCCCACAGTACCTCAAGCCACTTCCAGCTGTCCATTCCGAATACGGCAAAGAACAACGTGGATACCGTTATGGTTCCGACGCATCCCCAGCAGTAAAAGGAATGCAGAAGACTCATGGTCGCTTCCTTATTCTCGAAGGGACAGGCTTCAATGATCGGACTGACCAGCACTTCGATAAGTCCGCATCCTACTGCATAAACGGTTACGCTTATAAGAATTCCGGCGAATGCGTTCGGTAATAGCTCCGGCAGAAATGCAAGGCCGACAAGCCCTGCAGCGGAGCACACCTCCGACACCACGATCGATACACGGTAACCGATCCTGTCAACGAACTTAGCGCAGAAAATATCGATAAGAAGCTGTGTGAAGAAATATACCGTAGAAATAAGGGCTATATTTCCGAGGGAGATCCCGTAATCTTTATGGAACTTCAAAAACAACAGCGGCGCAAAATTCGCCGCTATTGCCTGTGTTATGAATCCCATATAACATGCAATTTTAGTTCTGTTATAATTTGGCATCGCTTGGTGCAGGTCCTTACATTTCAATTAATTTCTTTTCCATCCGGATGCAGTCGAAGGTATCGCCGTGGACAAGATTGGGATCTGTCACGGTATAACCGAGCTTCCGGTAAAATCCGACCGCAACATCCCGGCTTTCTATCACGGAAACATTGTAACCGAGATCCCTGATCCAGTTTTCGGCTTCACTCATAACGCGCTTTCCGAGACCCCGACTGCGGTATTCCGGGAGAACAACAACCCGACCGATCATTGCCGAATCCTCATCGATCCCATATATCCGGCAGGTCGCTACCGGAAAGCTGTCATCTGTAAGAACGATGTATTTTGTGTCCGGCGTGTCATGTTCGTCGAATTCGCGGCGGAGTGTGATGTTATGCTGTTTTGCCATTCCCTGAATGCGAACATAATATGCACCCGCCTGCTGCCAGGTTTCCGTTGCCCTTATAACTTCTATGTTCATATCTTATCCGTCTGCCGCGCAATCTCACAAAAACAGATTCGTCAGTTCTTCTATTCTGTCAACAATGTAGTCCGGACGTTTATCCTCATCATCTATGCTCTGATAGACAGCATATCCCTGACGCACCCATACCGTTTTCATCCCGAGTCTCTTCGCCGGGATAATATCATTATCAAGTCTGTCACCGATCATAACAGCTTCGGAGGGTTCGCACACGGCCTTTTCAAGAGCCGCGGTGAATATCTTCGGATCGGGCTTTGCACATCCGGCTTCCGCGGATGCCATTACAACATCGAAATATTTACCTATGCCCCAATTGTCTATTCTTTCCTGCGTTCCGAGTGACTGGTTTGCGATAATACCGAGTTTGTATTTTCCGTGCAGAGCCGAGAGAACATCCGGAACCGGTTCATACAGTTTTTCCAGGCTGTTATCCCACTCCGGCAAAGTAACCCCATATTCCTTGGCAGCCGTCCTGATAGGTGTCGGGCTGATCTTTGCCATCTCATATATCTTATTCATAAATTCGTCGGCTTCAATATTTAACCGGCGAATCGCGAATTCACACCGGCTTTTATATACATCGCTTTCATCGACCAGCGTTGCGCCGAGATCAAAAAATAACCATTTCATAAAAATGTTTCAAATCCCTTGTTACTGCTCGGAAGCCATCTCTTCGTTGATCACATCTTCGGTAGCAGCCATGGCACGGAGTGTCATTTCAAGCAATTTATCGAGTTCCCATCCAAGCTGCTCTGCACCGCGTTCGATGACTTCTCTTGAACAGCCTGCGGCAAATCCCTTGCTCTTGTATTTCTTCTTAAGCGATTTTAATTCCATATCCTTTGTGCTCTTCGATGGTCTCATCAGAGCCGCTGCCCCGATCAGGCCGGTAAGCTCATCCGCAGCAAAAAGGACCTTTTCCATCTCATGTGTAGGTTCGACGTCTATAGTGGTGCCGCATCCGACGGTTATACCATATCCGTGGGAACATACGGCATGAATGATATCGTCGCTTACTCCTCCGTTCTTTAACAGTTCCGGGGCCTTCAGACAATGCTCCTCAGGGAAAAGCTCAAAATCAATATCATGGAGCAGACCAACAATTCCCCAGTATTCGGCGTCATCACCGTAACCGAGTTCTCCGGCATACCATTTCATTACAGCTTCAACCGTAAGTGCGTGCTGTATATGAAAAGAATCCTTATTGTACTGTTTCAAAAGTGAAAACGCTTCATCTCTTGCGATCATTCCTAATCCTCCGATCGGTTTTCTTCATAAGTATATCCCCGGCATACCGGTTATCACTTCAGTGTTTTGAAAATCACAGCTTCTTCTGAAGCCAGAGAAGATCATACCATCTGTCAAATTTCCTGCCGACTTCTTTCATATGAGCCACTAATGAATAACCCTGACGAATATGAAACTCCTTACTGTCATGGGTAAGGTATTCATCTTCTGTTTCGCAGTATGCCGCACCGGCGAGAACGTTTACTATTCCCTGTTCCCTGAGTTTGTCTTCCAGCGCTTTATACAAAGCAGAGCCTATGCCCTGCCTGCGATAATCCTTATCAACATATATGGAAGATGTGGCAGTCCAATCATAAGCTTTTCGCGTACTGTATTGACCGGCATACGCATAACCGACGACTTTGCTACCGATCTCACATACAAGATAGGGATATTTTTCAATTGTATTCTTTATTCTGCATTCGAACTCTTTAGCAGAAGGCGCATCATATTCAAAAGACACCGCCGTGTCACGTACATAGTAGGAATAGATCTCTGCCAGTCTCGCCGCATCGCCGATCTGTACATCCCGGATAATTTTTTCATCCGTCATTTCCCATTACCTCAATGACTTTCTGTTATAATCGGTCACATCACTGCCCAGTTCGGAATAAATATTTCTGACCGATTCGATATTGGAAAGTGTTTTTAGTTCAGCATCAGTCATTCCGATAAGTTCCAGGAATTCGACCTTACCGTTCGGAGTATCGATGGAGTTGACCGTGGGATCCGCAATTGTTATGAATCCCGTGATATTACTCTTTTGACCCGCATCCATACCCGCAGTCTGTCCGGTGTAAATGAATTCATCGGGACGGAAATCTTCTCCGTTAATGACGAGTCTGGCAATCGTCTGGAGAATTCCGCACATGTTCTTTAATTCACCTTCTTCGTTCTCATATCTGTCTTTTTTCAGTTTGAAAGTCAGTTCATATCCGAAACCGCTGATCTCCTTATGCGGCGATTGCTTATCATACAGTTCGGTAAGTCCGAAAGATACGAAGTGCCAATAATCGCCTCCGTCATATATACTTATTCCATCCAACGGATCATTTCCGCCGAGTGCCCATTTTATAATCGTTCCGTAATGCTTGGGATTAGTCTGGCCGGGATATACCCTGAGAAATTCTTTCTCAATAGCATCCCATCCGGGTGCTTCGTCGTCTCCGGCATCCGCAGTCTGCACAGGTCCGGTTTCCGAAGCCTGTTTTGTTTCGGCATTTTCTTTTTTCTTAAACTTGTCAAAAAATCCCATACGAATACTCCTTTCCGTTCAGACAGATAACATTTTTAGTTTTTGTATTAAAGATCGCATACCATAATATATTCTTCGTTCGTTTCATCCACGGTCCTGAAACCGACTTTCTCGTACATCCTGACCGCATAATTGGCTTTCTGCACGGCAAGTGAAGCCCTCTTAAATCCGTCTTTTCCGAGCAGCTCCAGCATCCGCTTCATCAGCTCTGTGCCTATGCCTTTTCCTCTGTATTCTTTATACAGGGATATTGCAAAAGAAGGAGTATCATCGTCCACATGTCCGTAATCATTCATGATACGTGTCCAAACGGCTCCTATCACCCTTCCGTCGCCTTCCGCAACAATACACCTGTCGGCTCTTCCCGTACCGAATTCTTCGTAATAAAGTTTCAGTTCAGGCTGCTCTGTGATCTCTTGTGCGGGAGGTTCAACACCTTCCGGAATAAAGATAGCCTCGTACAGGAAATCTTTCAGAAGGCTGTATTCACTTTCTCTGATCTCTCTTAATATGATCACGATCCAAACTTCAATAATAATTCTTTATTTCTTAACCGGGGCATCATGTAATATGTGATGGATACGGATGTCAGCCCGATTTACGTAGAATTATAACATAAACACCCCGGAAAACGATGTTGCCCGCGGTAAAAAAAAGGACTCCCCTACAGGAATCCTTTTCTATGATCATCTCTTGCTGAACTGCCGAGGCGTTTTTAGCCGAGGGCTTCGAGGCTGTGCCGAGAAGCTTCTACACCGCTTTCCTTTGCCGAAAATCTGAACAGCGGATCTCCGTTTTCTTCCGTTCCATACTGCACCATGCCGCCCCTTTCCATGGCTCGGGCGGAGGCAATGTTCTCTTTGGCACAGCCGCCGTGTACGCCGGGAAGCGCATAGTCCTCCGCGGCGATCCGGAGCAGTTCCTTTACGCACTGCGTCCCGTATCCCCGGTTTCTGTATTCTTCATCCAACAGAATAAAGATCTCCGGCTCTGCCGGATCACGGCCTCCGTCCAGTCCGCACCAACCCATAATGGTTCCGGGACGCTCCTTCCCGCATACCGCGAGGCAGAGGTGGCGGATACTGCCTTTCGTATTCTTTTCGTAATTCCCGCGCATATAGGCAATCGCTTCGCGAGCCTTCGTATCAGACAGCGGATGATGATCAGCCGGCCAGGTCCGGGAGACTTCCGCCAAATCGTCTTCTGTGACGAAATGAAGGATCAAGTTTTCTGCCTGAAAATCCTGATAATCCATAATAATCCTCTGGTATTTGTATCCGTCCGGAATCCTGATATAAGCCCTGATATGCTCATCTTTCGGGCGCTCGACAAGCTCAGATACGTTATTCACATTCCCCTCCGCAGCGAGGATCATATCTCCCCGGTTTTCAAGGACAATGCCAATATGATCATGTTCCTTGTTTTCAAAAACCCGGTCATAAAGAACGATGTCGCCGGCTTCAGGAACAAAGCCTTCTTCTCCTTTGTGATACCCTATCTTAACATCGCCCTGTGCAAGTTCCTCCCAGGCGATACAACCGGCCAGATGGCAAGTTTTACATGCATCCGGTCTGATGGGGATCTCAAATCCCGCTTCCCGGCAGCAATAATATACAAATGCCGCACACCATAAACCGTCGGCTTCTCTTAGCGTCCACTTCGGGAAAAACCGAATGATCGGCTCGAGATTTGATTCCTTCCCCTCAATATAACCATGAAAAGGGGTTTGAGCCGCTTTCTTCGCAACCTCCGCCAGGTATTTTCTTGTTGCCTTCTCCATGATAATCCTGCCCCGAATAATACAATAGAAATTCCTGCGCAAAAAGCAACTACCGAGGCCCCCAATGGTCTGGGACCGGAGCAGTGTGAAAAGTGACTGCGAAAGGCAGTCCTGAGCATCAGAACAGCTCTATGTTTCCAAGAAGAAAATCCATCAG
>JAEEQL010000082.1 GCA_016285265.1 Lachnospiraceae bacterium | reverse complement strand
GGTTATCGCTTTCATCACCGCATCCCTGTCGGTGATATCAAGCGAACGGTAAGGTGCGCTTACCGCAGCACTTCCGTCCATGATCCCGCTGTAGCTTTCCGCAAGATCGGAACCCACGCATTCGATATTTCTCTTTGTAAGTTCATTTATCAGATCATGTCCGAGCTGTCCGCCGACACCCGTTACAAATACTTTCATGAGGATTCTCCTTAATATGTTCTGAAACTTATCATATTATATACAATTTTCCGCATAAAAGCGAATTCCCGGCAAAGGAAATCCTTCACCGGGAATGATTGTTTAATTCACTGTATTACTCTTCGGTAACTTCCTCAGCTTCGTTAGCCGCTGTTTCGAATACAACCTCAGCATCCTCTGCTTCGTTAAGTGAGTTCCTGTTGTTAAGGTCTGTGGAAAGAGTGATGTTTCTGTATCTCTTAAGACCTGTTCCCGCAGGAATGAGCTTACCGATGATGACGTTCTCCTTGAGTCCGATAAGGGGATCGGTCTTACCCTTGATCGCTGCATCGGTGAGAACCTTGGTGGTCTCCTGGAATGATGCTGCGGACATGAAGGAGTCGGTTGCAAGAGCTGCCTTGGTGATACCGAGGATGATCTGGGTTGCCTCGATAGGCTTCTTGCCTTCGGCAATGAGCTGCTCATTGATCTCTTCGTAATCGAGCTTGTCGATCTGGGTTCCGGAAAGGAGCTGGGTATCTCCGGGCTCATCGATGCGGACTTTCTTGAGCATCTGACGAACGAGGACTTCGATATGCTTATCTGCGATATCAACACCCTGCAGACGGTAAACTCTCTGAACCTCTTTGAGGAGATAATCCTGTACGGCTCTGATTCCCTTGATCTTGAGGAGATCGTGGGGATCGATGCTACCTTCGGTGAGATAGTCACCTGCTTCTACGGTCTGTCCTTCTTCTACCTTGAGGCTGGAACCGAACTTGGAGAGGTAATCTCTCTTTTCGCCGGTCTCCTTGTTCTCAACATAGATCTTCCTGGATCTCTTGATGTCTTCGATCTTGGTTACGACACCGTCGATCTCGGAGATGATAGCAAGTCCCTTAGGCTTTCTTGCTTCGAAGAGCTCCTCGACTCTGGGAAGACCCTGGGTAATATCGCTACCTGCGACACCACCGGTATGGAATGTTCTCATGGTAAGCTGTGTACCGGGCTCACCGATGGACTGTGCGGCGATGATACCTACTGCCTCACCGATCTGAACCTTCTCGCCGGTTGCCATGTTGGCACCGTAGCACTTAGCACAGATACCGTTCTTGCAACGGCAGGTGAGAATGGTACGGATCCTTACCTTATCGATCGGCTTGCCGTTTCCGTCAACGCCGTCCTTAATGATCTTCTCCGCTCTTGCGGGAGTGATCATATGGTTGTGCTTAACGATCATATTACCGTCTTTGTCGAAGATATCGACGCAGGTGGTACGTCCGACAAGTCTGTCCCTGAGCTTTTCGATGGTCTCTTTTCCGTCCATGAATGCCTTAACGCTCATGCCGGGGATCTCGGGTCTGCCTACGGAACAATCCTCTTCCTGAATGACGAGCTGCTGTGATACGTCGACCATTCTTCTGGTGAGGTAACCGGAGTCTGCGGTACGGAGCGCGGTATCGGAAAGACCCTTACGTGCACCGTGTGCCGACATGAAGTACTCCAGAACGTCGAGACCTTCACGGAAGTTGGACTTGATGGGAAGCTCGATGGTGTGACCTGAGGTATCTGCCATGAGTCCACGCATACCTGCAAGCTGCTTGATCTGCTGGTTGGAACCACGGGCACCGGAGTCAGCCATCATGTAAATGTTATTGTACTTGTCGAGTCCCTTGAGAAGTTCATCGGTGAGCTCTTTATCGGTCTTGTTCCAGACTTCGATAACTGCTCTGTATCTCTCGTTCTCGGTGATGAGTCCGTTGTGATAGTTGAGAGCAAGCTTATCAACGGTCTCCTGTGCACTTGCAAGAAGCTCGGGCTTTCTGGGAGGCACGGTCATGTCCGAAATGGAAACGGTCATGGCTGCTCTTGTCGAGAACTTGTATCCGATGGACTTAACGTCATCGAGAACCTCAGCGGTTTTGAATACTCCGTGAGTATTGATGACCTTTTCAAGGATCTGCTTAAGCTGTTTCTTTCCTACAAGGAAATCGATCTCGGGCTTAAGGAACTCCTCGGGGTCGTTTCTGTCAACATATCCGAGGTCCTGAGGAAGGATCTCATTGAAGTAGAGTCTTCCGAGTGTGGTGGAGACGATACCGGATACCATCTCTCCGCCGGGTGCCTTCTTGGTCATGCGGACCTTGATCTTGCTGTGAAGGGTGATGTTGCCGTTCTCATAAGCAAGAATGGCTTCGCCCATATCCTTGTAAACATTTCCTTCGCCGGGCTCTCCGTCTCTCTCCTGAGTCAGGTAGTAGATACCGAGTACCATATCCTGTGAAGGAACGGCAACGGGACCACCGTCGGAGGGCTTAAGAAGGTTGTTGGGTGACAGAAGAAGGAATCTGCACTCTGCCTGAGCCTCTGCGGAAAGAGGAAGGTGTACTGCCATCTGGTCTCCGTCGAAGTCTGCGTTGAACGCGGTACATACGAGGGGATGGAGCTTGATCGCCTTACCTTCTACGAGGATGGGCTCAAATGCCTGGATTCCGAGTCTGTGGAGCGTAGGAGCACGGTTGAGCATAACGGGATGCTCTCTGATGACGTCTTCGAGAACGTCCCATACCTTATCATCCCAACGCTCTACGAGCTTCTTCGCATTCTTGATGTTCTGGCTGATCCCGCGTCCGACAAGCTCCTTCATAACGAAGGGCTTGAAGAGCTCGAGTGCCATCTCCTTGGGAAGACCGCACTGGTAGATCTTGAGCTCGGGTCCTACGACGATAACGGAACGTCCGGAATAGTCAACACGCTTACCGAGAAGGTTCTGACGGAAACGTCCTGCCTTACCTTTGAGCATGTCGGAAAGTGACTTAAGAGCTCTGTTTCCGGGGCCGGTAACGGGACGTCCTCTTCTGCCGTTGTCGATGAGAGCGTCAACAGCTTCCTGGAGCATTCTCTTCTCGTTTCTGACAATGATGTCAGGAGCGCCGAGTTCGATGAGTCTCTTAAGACGGTTATTTCTGTTGATGATACGGCGATAGAGATCGTTGAGATCGGATGTTGCAAATCTTCCGCCGTCAAGCTGTACCATTGCACGGAGCTCGGGGGGAATAACGGGAAGAGCTTCAAGGATCATCCACTCGGGCTTGTTGCCTGATTCGCAGAATGCTTCAACAACCTCAAGTCTCTTGATGATACGTGCACGCTTTTGTCCGGTAGACTCTGCAAGCTCTTCTCTGAGTGAAGCTCTCTCTGCCTCGAGATCAACTTCGGAAAGAAGTTCCTTAACAGCCTCAGCGCCCATTCCTACACGGAAGGACTTGCCGAACTCTTCCCTTGCATCCTGATATTCCTTCTCGGAAAGAAGCTTCTTCTTCTCGAGACCGGTATCTCCGGGATCAAGTACGATATATGATGCAAAATAGATAACTTTTTCAAGCTGTCTGGGTGACATATCAAGGATGAGTCCCATACGGCTGGGGATTCCCTTGAAGTACCAGATGTGTGATACAGGCGCTGCAAGCTCGATGTGACCCATACGCTCACGTCTTACGCTTGCCTTGGTGACCTCAACTCCGCACTTGTCGCAGACAATGCCCTTGAAGCGGATCTTCTTGTACTTTCCGCAGTGGCACTCCCAGTCCTTGCTGGGTCCGAAGATCTTCTCACAGAAAAGACCGTCGCGCTCGGGCTTAAGTGTTCTGTAGTTGATGGTCTCGGGCTTGGTTACCTCACCGTGGGACCATTCCCTGATCTTCTCGGGTGATGCAAGTCCGATCTTGATAGAATCAAATGTTACGGGCTGGTATGACTCATTTATTGATTCAGGCATCTGTTGATACTCCTTTTAACCTACAAATTAACGGTTGCACTTACCTTGAAGATCACTCTTCATCGCCTTCGAAATCATCGACGAAGTCATCTTCCGCGGCAAAATCGTCATCGTCCACGGTCTCAAGCTCACCGTCTTCATTGAAGTCCTGAGTCTGATATCCGTTAGCTGCGAACTTGTCGCCGTCCCTTTCGGAAGTGGAGCGCCTGTCGCCCTCCATGACCGCACGGTAATCCGTCTCACCGTAGTCAACATTTTCTTTGAGTTCAACTTCGTTACCGCTCTCATCAAGAACCTTCATATCGAGTCCGAGTGACTGGAGCTCCTTAAGAAGGACTTTGAAGGACTCGGGGATACCTGCTGCAGGTACGTTCTGTCCCTTGATGATAGCTTCGTAGGTCTTGACACGTCCGAGAATATCGTCAGACTTAACGGTCAGGATCTCCTGAAGTGTATAGGATGCACCGTAAGCTTCGAGCGCCCAGACTTCCATTTCTCCGAAACGCTGTCCGCCGAACTGTGCCTTACCGCCGAGAGGCTGCTGTGTAACAAGGCTGTACGGGCCGGTTGAACGAGCGTGGATCTTGTCGTCTACAAGGTGGTGGAGCTTAAGGTAATGCATGTGTCCGATGGTTACGGGGCCATCGAAATACTCTCCGGTACGTCCGTCTCTTAAGCGGACCTTACCGTCGGAATTGATGGGAACACCTTCCCAGAGCTTTCTGTGATCCCTGTGCTCGGAGAGATACTCGTAAACTTCCTTGGCAAGCTCTGCCTTGTGAAGTGATGAGAAATCACCCTTTCCGTTTTCTGCCCAGGTCTCATACTTCTTGCCGTACTTGTCGGGATCGGCACTCTTCTTGTCCCAATCCTTTGCTTCCTTCTCGTCGAAAGGAAGATTTACATAGTCGTTGGCAAGCTTAAGTGTATCGGTGATGTCAGCCTCGGTCGCACCGTCGAAGATGGGTGTTGCGACATTGAAGCCGAGAGCCTTGGCTGCGAGGGACAGATGGATCTCAAGAACCTGTCCGATGTTCATACGGGAAGGAACGCCAAGGGGGTTGAGCACGATGTCGAGAGGTCTTCCGTTGGGAAGGAAAGGCATATCTTCAACGGGAAGCACGCGGGAAACGACACCCTTGTTTCCGTGACGTCCTGCCATCTTATCACCGACGGAGATCTTTCTCTTCTGTGCGATATATACTCTTACGCTCATATTTACGCCGGGAGAAAGTTCATCGGAATTCTCCTTGGTAAATACCTTTGTATCGATAACGGTTCCGTACTCACCGTGAGGAACCTTAAGGGAAGTATCCCTTACTTCTCTTGCCTTCTCACCGAAGATCGCGCGGAGGAGTCTTTCCTCTGCGGTAAGCTCGGTCTCTCCCTTGGGAGTAACACGTCCGACAAGGATGTCACCTGCTCTTACCTGTGCACCGATGCGGATGATTCCGTTCTCATCAAGATCCTTGAGAGCTTCCTCACCTACGCCGTGTACGTCGCGGGTGATCTCCTCGGGTCCGAGCTTGGTGTCACGGGCTTCTGCCTCGTACTCTTCGATGTGGATGGAGGTATATACGTCTTCACGTACGAGACGCTCTGAAATAAGAACAGCGTCCTCGTAGTTGTATCCTTCCCAGGTCATGAATCCGATAAGAGGGTTCTTACCGAGTCCGAGCTCTCCATGATAGGTGGAAGGACCGTCGGCGATGACCTCGCCCTTTACTATCTTCTCGCCCTTCTCAACGATGGGTCTCTGGTTGTAGCAGTTACCCTGGTTGGAACGTGCGAACTTGCTTACTTTGTATTCCATGTCGGTGCCGTCATCATTCTTGACCTTGATGGTGGTTGCATCAACATAGGTAACGGTTCCGTTCTCCTTAGCGACTACGCATACGCCGGAGTCAACGGCAGCCTTTACTTCCATACCGGTTCCTACAGCGGGAGCATCGGTGGTCATAAGAGGCACTGCCTGTCTCTGCATGTTCGATCCCATGAGAGCACGGTTAGCGTCATCGTTCTGAAGGAAAGGAATAAGTGCGGTAGCGACAGAGAAGACCATCTTGGGCGAAACGTCCATATAGTCGAAACGTGCCTTGGGATATTCCTGGGTCTCGTCTCTGTGACGACCTGATACGTACTTTCTTACGAAGTGGCCTTCCTCATCGAGCTGCTCGTTAGCCTGAGCTACATAGTAGTTGTCCTCTTCGTCTGCGGTCATATATACAACTTCATCGGTGACCCTGGGATTTGCGGGATCGGTCTTGTCGACCTTTCTGTAAGGAGCCTCAACAAATCCGTAGTCATTGATGCGTGCATAGCTTGCAAGGGAGTTGATGAGTCCGATGTTGGGACCTTCGGGGGTCTCGATGGGACACATTCTTCCGTAGTGTGAATAATGTACGTCTCTGACTTCGAAGCCTGCACGGTCTCTTGAAAGACCGCCGGGTCCGAGTGCGGAAAGACGTCTCTTGTGAGTAAGCTCACCTAAGGGATTATTCTGGTCCATGAACTGTGACAGCTGTGAAGATCCGAAGAACTCCTTGACTGCAGCGGTCACAGGCTTGATGTTGATAAGGCTCTGGGGAGTTACATCCTCAGCGTCGTGAGTGCTCATTCTCTCTCTTACGACACGCTCGAGTCTGGAAAGACCGATGCGGTACTGGTTCTGAAGGAGCTCGCCTACGGCCCTGATACGACGGTTTCCGAGATGATCGATATCATCGTCGTGTCCGATGCCGTACTCAAGGTGCATATTGTAGTTGATGGAAGCGAAGATATCGTCCCTGGTGATGTGCTTGGGAACAAGCTCGTGAACATTCTCCCTGATGGAACGGGTAAGCTCCTCGGGATCCTCTCCGTATGCATCAAGGATCTCCCTCAGCTTGGGATAGTAAACTCTCTCCCTGATACCGAAATCTTCCTTGGGATCGCAGTCAACGAAATGAGCAAGATCAACCATCATATTTGAAAGAACTCTCTCGTTCTTCTCATCGGTCTGGATGGTTACATACTCGACTGCGGAATCCTGGATGAGATCTGCAAGCTCGGTGGTAGCGGTAGTGCCTGCTGCGGCAATGACCTCACCTGTGATGGGATCGATGACATCCTCTGCAAATACAAGTCCTCTGATACGGTTCCTGAGGGCCATCTTCTTATTGAACTTATAACGTCCTACTCTTGCGAGATCGTATCTTCTTGCATCGAAGAACATTCTCTCAACTTCGGTACGTGCGTTGTCGCTGGTGAAAGGCTCACCGGGTCTGATCTTTTTATACAGCTCAAGGAAGCCTCCCTCGATACTTCCTTCGGGGTTCTCGGAAGTGATGGATGCGTCCTTCTTAAGAGTTTCTTCTATTTTGATCTCCTGACCGAACTTCTCGAAGATCTCGGTGTTGGTTCCGAGTCCGAGTGCTCTGAGGAGAACGGTAACGGGTACCTTTCTGGTACGGTCCACACGTACATAGAAGACATCGTTGGCATCGGTCTCGTACTCAAGCCATGCACCGCGGTTGGGGATGACCTGGCAGGAGAAGAGCTCCTTACCTACTTTGTCGTTGGAGATCCCGTAATACATACCGGGGGAACGAACGAGCTGGGATACGATAACACGCTCGGCACCGTTGATAACGAAGGTACCGGTGTCGGTCATGAGAGGAAGATCTCCCATGAATATCTCATACTCCTGGATATTCTTGTCTTCATTGCTGTGAAGACGTACAGTAACGAACAGGGGTGCCGAATATGTGGTATCCCTTTCCTTGCACTCTTCTATGGTATATTTTGCTTCTTCGCGCTTGAGCTTATAGCCTACGAACTCAAGACTGAGTGCTCCCGCGAAGTCCTCAATGGGAGATATATCATCGAAAGCTTCCTGAAGACCTTCTTCAAGAAACCACTTATAGGAGTTCGTCTGAACCTCTATAAGATTTGGCATTTCGAGCACCTCACCACGCCTTGCATAGCTCATTCGCATTGCTTTGGCACTGTGCTCCGGGCGGATCCTGTTCTTGCTCATTGACAATTTCACCCCGTTCTTTCTGTTGACTTTTTTCTGTTAATGCACTTCCCTTTTTTTGACGTGCAAAAAAAGAGCTCGTCGCAGAAACGTGCATCATCCATAGTATCATTTTGATTTCAAGCGGTCAAGTAAATTTTTGAAAAGATTTTTCAATTTTCATGAAGCCCCCTTTCGGGGGCTGAAGAATCAATCGTAAGCCTTGCCGGCGCAGAAGCGTTATTCGGCTCTTATAGCGGCAAGAGGCGACAGCTTCATGGCTCTTATCGAAGGAAGGAATCCCGCGAGCATGGCTATAAGCGCGGCAAAGGTGATCGCAAGCAGTGCAAGCCAGGGAGGAATGACGGAGAGCTTTGCCCCTTCTTCAAACATCATGGCGCCAAGTCCCAGAACCCTGTTCATGACATAGGAGATCCCGTAGGAAAGCAGCATTCCGATGCCGCCTCCTATGAAGCCTATATATCCGGCCTCTATGAGGAAAAGGAACTGGATATCCCTGATACGGCATCCGATGACCTTCATGATGCCGATCTCCTTGGTCCTCTCATATATGGACATCATCATGGTGTTGGTGATGCCGATTGCAGCGACAAAAAGGGATATTCCGCCGATACCGCCCAGGACCGCCTGGATAATGTTCATTATCTTCATATCGGACTCGATCCACTCGGCATTTGAATATGCCCTGTAGCCCATATCGTTTATTATCTGCTGGACCTGCGTGACATTATCCATCTCGTCGACATTTACGTTCACACGGGTATAGAAAAGCTCCTTGTAAGGCTTTCCGTTCTTTCTGGTGGGCTGTCCGGGGATCACTCTTCCGCGGAATTCCCTCGAAAGCACTTCCTTAAGCACTTCGATATCACAATATACGTAATAACTGTCCTCGTTATAATCATCCAGTCCGCCCGCGATGACTCCCGCAGTCGGAACGATGTATTTCTTGGGTGCGGAAACCGGGCTTCCATCCTCGGATCCGTACTGTGACTGATAATACTTTTCCGTATCGAATATGACGAACAGCTGGTCATTCATCAGGTCAATGTCCGGCTCTTTTCCCGTTTCCCAGTATTCATACTGATTCGTCTTGGTATTGACAAAATAAGCGGGCATGCAGTTTCCCCAGATCAGCTGAAGGCCTTCTCCCTCCGCGGGAACGCTTCCCTGTCCGAGCGCATCTGCTTTCTCTTCAAGAACGTCCCTGGATACGCCGAGCAGCTCGGTATTGCATTCGTAAATACCGCATTTGATGATGACCTGGGTACTGAGGACCGGATCTACGGATGTGACATGATCGATCATCATAAATTCTTCGATCTTGGCATCATTGAGCAGCGTGTCTTCGGGATTTTTTTCCTTTCCCGAATCGTCATATCTTCCTGCGCTTTCAACCTCCACGCTCCTGAGGCTTCCGTACGATTCGTATTCGGAAAGAAGAGCTTCCTTCATTCCGATGCCGAGCGAGATCATGACAACTATGGATGTTGTTCCTATGACAACACCCATAATGGTCAGAATGGTACGTACTTTTCTTTTGAACAGACTCTCCAGACTCATCAGGAGAAGATCGGATAATTTCATGTTCTGCCTTTAAATATCGTCATCTATGTCATCAAGTTCCCTGAGCATTCTCTGCTTCTTACGTCTCTTTGCTATCACTCTCCAGATAACTATCGCAACGATCACGATGATGATGATTGCGATCACGATAGCCTTGACGTTTACGCCTCCGCCTTCACCTTCGCCTTCACCATTCATATCATCGAATTCTCCGTCATAGAATCCGTCATCATAGTAAAATCCGTCATCGGGATTGAAGGCTTCCGTGACCCAGATGGTTATCTCTTTTTCAATATAGGTAACATTGCCGGCTTCATCTTCATACGAGACTCTTGCGATAACAATGCCGTCATCCATGGTGGGTGCTATGCCGGTTACCATCGCATCGACATTTCCGGTAGCTCCGGGTTCAAGCTTTCCGAGGAAGGTGGAACCGCCTTCGATGGTATCGCCGATGAAATCGACCTGGACATTGTAGAGAGTGGTCTTTCCCTTGTTGTAAACAGGGAACATGACATTGGTCTGGTTTCCTACTTCGATCGATTCGGGAAGGATCTCAACCTCACCCGTGTCGATCCTCGCTTCCTGCTTTACGGGGATGGAGATGTTCGAAGACATCGTGTAGGGGTTTCTTTCACTGTCTTCATATGCGGCATTAAGCGTGATAACGTAGGGCTTCTGGCTAAGATCGCTCCTTGCTGTCATCTCGATCGATATGCTCGTGGTCGATCCCGCAGGTATGGCCGATACAAATTTGGTCGCGGAACCCGAGGTGGGAAGGAAAGCTTCATAGGTAGTCTCGTTATTGTTTCCTTCACTTGCTGCCTTGAAATCAAACTGAATATTTGAAACCGCCGTGCTGACGGAAGTGTTCTGAAGCGTAACGGTCAGGTTGAATGTGTCACCCGCATAGACAACTTCGGGATCGGTCCTGAAACCTGTAACGATGATCCTGGGAGTGGAAGTGTTCTCATCCTTTCCGGCATTCTCGGATAAGGTTCCCGCACCTGGTGCACCGGTGATGTTTATATAGGTCGTGATATCGGTGGAAGCAAGCTGTCCGTTCCTGTAATACTGGACGTGGAATACCAGAGGGTAGGTTCCGGTCTTGGCCTCGGAAGAAACTCTGAATGCCCATGTCACATTCTGCGCGTACGAATGCGCAACGTTCACATCGGAAGAAGCCTGGATCTTGGGGATCACGAGGACACTTGAAGCGGTAAGGATATCAAAGGGCCACTTGTTGATGTCGGTGCTCTCCTGGGGAGTGATGACGACGTCCGTGACATCGACCTTTCCGAGATTGATGAGTGACAGAGTGTAATATGTGAGCTGTCCGTAGCTTGCGGAAGGAGTGATCGAATTGTTGTTGACGAAAAGGAATTCCTCGGTATCGCTTACGCTTGTCATATCGCCTATGACGGAATCGAAATTCGTAACCGTCATATTTACATATGAGATAAGGCTTGCGGCGGTAAAGCTGTTATTTGCAATATAAGTATTGGCTTCCGACCATACCTTTTCAAGTCTGTCCTTTATATCCTGTGAGGGATTGTTGAGGGTGATCAGATTATTCTTGTACTGGATAAGGAATCCGTATGCAGCCTGCTTGTCGCTGTTGTCTGCAGCATCCCCGTCGTGATGTCCAGAGGTAAGATAGGTTGCATCAAAGCCTGCAGCACGTACGGGCATTGAAGCAGCGGGCAGGATAAAAACAGCTGCCGCAACGAGTATTGTCATCAAGCTTATTATCAGTCTTTTACGTATTTTCATCTGGTCTGATCTCCTCCCCCGGGACCGCTAGTGTTCCGCCCGGGTATATATCTGTAATCTCGTTTTCGGTATTTTCGATCCGGCCTCCCGGATGTTCGTCTATCCTGATTATCTTGCCGTCCTTGATGTGTATGACTTTGTCTCCGAAGGATGCAAGGTAATTATCATGTGTGACCATTATCATGGTCTGCTTCTTTTCGTGTACGATCCTGCGCATCAGGTTCAGAACTTCGAGTGTCGTGTTCGAGTCAAGGTTTCCCGTGGGTTCGTCCGCAAACACTATCTCGGGCTCCACGACCAGCGCTCTTGCTATACCGACTCTCTGCTGCTGACCTCCGGACATCTGTCCCGGCTTGTGATCGAGGAACTTTCCGAGTCCCACGGTCTTAAGCATCTTTATCGCTTTCCTTTCCCTTATGTCCTTCGGTACTCCCTGGAACGTGAGAGGCATCGCGACATTTTCCACGGCTGTCATGTTCGGCATCAGGTTATATGACTGGAAGATGAATCCCACATGAGCCTGTCTGAAGAGAACCAGCTTGCTTTCGTTCTTTCTTTCGATGTGCTCGCCGCCGATTATTATCTCGCCCTTTGTGGGAGGTTCCAGCCCGGCCATCATGTTAAGGAGTGTCGATTTTCCGGAACCTGATGTTCCGACGATGCAGCAGAACTCGCCTTTCTGTATCGTAAAGTCCACGCCGTTAAGTGCCCTGACTTTGTTCTCGCCGATGCGATAGATCTTATATAGATTTTTAACCTGTATAACAGGTTTTTCCATTTTAGGATTCTCCGGAATCAAAAATCTTGAAATCAGATATGTGTCGTTTTTCAACACCTTGCTAATAATAACACAAGAAAATTCACCTTTGTTGAAGTTAAAGGCTTTTTAAGGAATTCTTAAATAAATGAAAAAGGAGACAAAAAAACGGGGACAATAAAATGGGGACACATTTGAAATGTGTCCCCATTCGGTGCTATTCGCTGTTTTAAGAATATAAGAGAGATTACTTAAGGGTAACCTTAGCTCCGACTTCCTCGAGCTTCTTCTTGATATCCTCTGCCTCTGCCTTAGCAGCTGCCTCTTTGATAACCTTGGGAGCAGCCTCAACTGCGTCCTTAGCTTCCTTAAGTCCAAGTCCGGTGATCTCACGAACAACCTTGATAACCTTAACCTTCTCAGCGCCGG
>JAEEQL010000186.1 GCA_016285265.1 Lachnospiraceae bacterium | reverse complement strand
CGGTTCATCGCCGAGTTCACTGACGATCAGATGCCCCATCATCACGCAATCGGCACCCGCATATATTCCCGATGCAAAAGGAAGACATTCCTCCGCTTTTATATCGGCAAGTGACTTATAAATATAAACCGCTCCGTAATGACTGTCCTCCGATGAATCGCCGTGTCCCGGGAAATGCTTAAGGCAGCATGGAATTCCCTGATAATGAAAGCCCTGCACGGCAGCCGATACAAGTTCGGAAGCTTCATTAAAATCTGTGCTGTAAGCCCTGTCTCCTATTACAGTGTTTTCCGGGTTGGACCACACGTCGGCAACCGGTGCAAGATCCATATTGAAGCCGTAAGTCTTGATATCTGCAGCGATGATCGATGCATTGGTAAAAGCAGCGCCCGTTCCGAGTTCATGGTAATCATACATCGGACCTATCTGCGAGGTGCCGACGGTATTCTGAAGCCTAGTCACCCTTCCGCCCTCTTCATCAAGCGTCATGAAAAGAGGAATACGTGAAAACCCCTGTGCATCGGAAAGATACTTTTTAAGCTGGTCTCCCGAAGAGATATTGCCCCCGTCAAATATAAGCCCCCCGACAGGATATACGGTCAGTGCACTCTGCAACAGAATGCCCGCGCTTTTGGGTTTCCTTTCGCCCGTAAGGGATGCGGGAGTGGCAATTATCATCTGACAGACCTTCTCATGAAGCGTCATCCCCGCAATATAAGCATCTATGGGATCCTGAGACGTCTGGGGTTCCGGTGGTATCACCGCATCACCCGGATCACTCTCGCTTTCGTTTCCGGTTACATCCGAAATATCACTTTCGCCGGTTTCAGTTATATCCGAAGGAAGACTGATCATCTGAGCATCTCCCCCGGAAACATCCGGGAAGGCAGGAATATCAGGCACATTTACACCGGCAGGTACATCAGGAACAAAAACCGGCTGATCGTCACTGAAACCCGGTCCCGAAACAGATATGACCGTGGGGCCGTCGGGTGAGGGCTTTCCGAGACCAACAATGATCAGTACTGCAATTATCAAAAGAAGCAAAATCCCGAAAATGCATATCAGGGCTTTTCTGTTCTTAAGTTTTTCGATCAATTTATCCACCCGTGTATTATACCATTATTTGTCATTCCTTTCAGAATACAAAAATACAAAAAATATGCTATTTTTTGGCAAGAAATTGCCGCCGTAATACATTATAATTTAATGGTATTTCCAATTACATACTGTATGGAGGGGACTATGCTTAGAACAACAGAAGTAAAAAACGGAAAAATTAGGGGAATCGCAGGGAACGATCCCAGGATAACCGCATTTAAAGGAATTCCTTTTGCGGCACCTCCCATCGGAGAAAACAGATGGAAAGCTCCTCAGCCTGCTGAAAACTGGGATGGTGAGCTTTTATGTGATGATTTCGGCCCCATATCCGCACAGGATCAGCCCGGAGTCGGAACGGATATATACTGCAGGGAGTGGCATGTTGATGCGGACATTCCCTTAAGTGAAGACTGCCTTTACTTAAATGTATGGACCCCCGCAAAGAGCAGGGATGAAAAGCTTCCCGTGCTCGTATGGTATTACGGCGGAGGATTCCAGTGGGGATACACCGCAGAGATGGAATTTAACGGAGAAGCTCTCGCCAAAAGAGGGATCATCGTTGTAAGCGTTGCATACAGACTCGCCGCTTTCGGTTTCCTTTGCCACCACGATCTTACAACTGCAGATCCCGAGCATCCCGCTAACTTCGGTCTCCTCGACCAGAAGGCCGGACTTCACTGGGTATATGAAAACATCGCCGCATTCGGCGGAGATCCCGAAAAGATAACCATCGCAGGACAGTCCGCAGGCGGCGCAAGCGTTCAGAACCAGCTGGCTCACGAAGCCAATTTCGGCATAATCAAGGGCGCTGCCGTATTCAGCGGATTCATCAGCCCCAAGTATTTCAATGACAATCTCTTCAAGCCCATGACTCTTGAGACGGCTGAAGAAAACGGTGCCAAGTTCCTTGCGCAGCTCGGCGTATCTTCCATCGAAGAAGCCCGCAAGATCGATACCGACACCATAATAAAAGAATATGCCAAGTTCCGTGCCGAGAACGGAATGTTCGCACCCATTCAGGACGGCAAGTTCTCACTCGGAGATCCCAGGGACAGGATCGTTAACAGACAGTGTGCGAATGTACCCATTATTGCCGGAAACACTACAGATGAATTTATAATGAACGGTCTCAATACCGTCGAAAAATCCGTCAAGGACACCTTCCTTGATGCGGAAAAGAATGCACCCGGTCAGAGGTTCTATTATTACCGC
>JAEEQL010000081.1 GCA_016285265.1 Lachnospiraceae bacterium | reverse complement strand
AAAGTGTGGTGTCCTCTCCAACTCTTTCGGCCCTGCAAGTCAGAAGTCCGGAAAGATTGGTGCATGCTGCGGAAACCTTGTCACCCGCTTCCTTATCGACGGGTATAGATTCTCCGGTAAGTGCAGATTCACCTACCGCGCTGCTTCCGCTTATGACAATACCGTCGACGGGAATATTCTCACCGGGTTTTACAATATATATGTCTCCGACCTTAACCTCTTCGATGGGAACCTCGGTCTCTTTTCCGTTGCGCATTACGACCGCGGATTTCGGAGCAAGCTTCATAAGGCTCTTAAGTGCATCGGTGGTGCGGCCCTTGCTGTAGCTTTCCAGGGTTTTTCCGACGGTGATGAGAGTTACGATCATTGCTGCTGATTCGAAATACAGCTCATTCATCATAAGGTCCATGGCATCTTCCATGCAGACATTAAATACCCTGACGAGAGTCACCATGCTGTATATATACGAAACACCCGCGCCCATCGCAACGAGCGTATCCATATTCGGCGCCCTGTGGATGACCGCATTAAATCCACTGATGAAAAACTTTCTGTTTATGATCAGGATAATTCCGGAAAGAACCGCTTCAAGTGCCACCGTGCCCGTATGTACAAGCCCAACGGGAGCAGGCCATCCGAACATCATCACACCCATGCTGAAATACATCAAAACGAGCAGAAGTATCACGGACAGGATCAGCCTTCTTAAGAGCTTCGGTGTTTCCGTATCCTTGAGTTCTTCCTCTGTTACCGCCCTGCTTCCGCCGTCCGATACACTTGCTCCGTACCCGGCTTTTTCAACTGCTTTGATTATCTCTTCGGGCGAAGCGCTTCCTTCCACCTTCATTGAATTCGTAAGAAGGGAGACTTCGCATTTCGAGACACCGTTAACACCGGACACTGCCTTTTCGACATGTGCCTGACAAGCGGCGCAGCTCATACCTGTTATCTTGTATCCTGTAGTATCAGGCATCTGCGATGTCCTCCCTGCATTTTACATACTCCGCATACCTTTCGTCCTGAACGGTACTTATATCCTCTGAAGGAATACTTTTCAGAAACTTTACGACGAAGGGCACGGATATGACCGCAGACAATATATCCGCAACCATCTGCGAACACTGTATTCCCAAAAATCCCATAAACTGAGGAAGCAAAAGAAGAAGAGGTATGTAGCAA
This sequence comes from Lachnospiraceae bacterium, assembly GCA_016285265.1. Lineage (GTDB taxonomy): Bacteria > Bacillota > Clostridia > Lachnospirales > Lachnospiraceae > AC2028. The sequence continues at coordinate 11,639 of JAEEQL010000081.1, read as the reverse complement.
AGGCCGGACCTCAGCATCGACAGAAACGATGCCTTCCTTGAATCCCCTATGCTCTGAAACAGCATGTTGCCCACAACGGAAGCAGGCTGAACCACAACGGCTATGCACATGAACCTGAGTGCCGGAACCCCATAATGCACAACGAGCTCGATCTCTTCGTCTTCAACGAACATCCTTATGACATCCGCGGCAAATATAAATCCGAGCACCGCGAAAACAGCCATGATAACCGTACCCGCTCTCCAGGTTACAAAGCATGCACGCTTAAGTCTCTTGTATTTCTTTGACCCGTAATTGAACGCGGAAACAGGCTGAAAGCCCTGACCTATTCCGATCATCGTACTTCCTATGAACATCAGCACCCTTCCGTCAATGGTCATGGCTGCCATGGCCGCGTCGCCGAAGGGTTTTGAGACGATGTTGAGCACCGAGGTTGAAAGTGTTGCACACAGCTGTCTGAGCAGAGAAGGAAATCCGGTCTTTATGATATCGAATACACATGAGGCAATCTCCCCGGCGGGAAGCTTAAGGTATTTTAATCTTATGGAGCTGATCGCCCTGTGTGAAAGGAACATATAAAGCAGGATGCCGAGGCTCAGAAACTGTGAGACCATTGTTGCGATAGCGGCTCCGCGTATCCCCATTCCGAAACCGAACATCAGGATAGGATCGAGGATCATATTGAGAACTCCGCCCGATACAAGACCGAACATCGCAAAGAATGCCCTGCCCTCATATCTCATGACATTATTGAGTACGCAGCTTACCGAAAGGACGGGACCGGAAATGATGATGTAGAGAGCATAGATCTTGGCATAGGGGAAGATCGTATCCGTACTCATGAGATGGATCAGCGGATCGATGAAGACAAGTCCGAGCATCATCAGAATAAGACCCGACATAAAAGAAGCCGCTATACCGAGAGTCAGTACGCGGTCGGCTTCTTCTTTTTTTCCTACGGCGAGGAGACGTGCGATCTTGGATCCCGATCCCTGGCCGTACATAAAACCGAAGGCCTGGAACACGGTCTGGAAGGTCATCACTATTCCTATCGCGGCACTGGCACTCTTTCCGAGCTTTCCGACAAAGTACGCATCGACGAGGTTGTATATCATCGTGATCAGCATGCTTACCACTGTCGGGACCGCCAGGGTGAAGATCAGCTTTCCCGGCGGTGTAAGTATCATTTTTTTGTACTGTCTTGCTTCTTCGTGGTTCAAATCTGTTACCTGATAAGTCTTTCTATGTCTTCCTTGGTCCCGGCTTTGACGATCATGCCTGCAAGTTCCTTACAGCTCCACACATTCAGCTTGCGGATCTGATGCTTCATCTCGGAAACCCTGCCGGGATCGACACTGAATGACTTTACTCCCATTCCTATGAACACGGGAAGCATATCGGGATACGAAGCCGCCTCCCCGCATATCGTGACGGAAATTCCCGCTTTCGATGCACAGTCGCAAACTCTCTTAACCGCGCGAAGGACGGCGGGCTGATATATGCTGCACAGCTCCGACATAAGAGGATTGGTCCTGTCGGCGCACATGATGTACTGTGCAAGGTCGTTGGTGCCTATTGAGAAAAAATCCACATCCGGCGCCAGGCTGTCCGCACACAGAACAGCCGCAGGTGTTTCGATCATGCATCCGAGCTTGATATCCGCCCTGTATGCTTTTCCTTCGGCTCCCAGCTCCGATCTGCATTCTTCCATGATGCTTCTGACATTAAGTATCTCGCTGACGGATGTGACCATGGGAATGAGGATACTCACATCGCGTCCGTTTGATGCACGGAGTATCGCACGTATCTGTATCTTGAAGTGTTCCCTGTCGGAAAGACTCGCACGAAGCCCCCTTAATCCGAGAGCGGGATTGTCTTCACGGACACCCTCGCCGGAGGGAACAAGTTCCTTATCCCCGCCAGCATCAAGCGTTCTTATGACAACCGGCTTCCCGCGGAAGGAATCTGCTATTCGGGAATACACTTCCGCCTGTTCATCCTCTGTCGGGATTTTGCTTTCGTTCATGAAAAGGAATTCGGTACGGACAAGTCCCGCTCCGTCAGATGCTGAACTTACTCCCGGCACCTTTTCAAATCCTAAATTGCACATCACATCTATGGTGATGCCGTCCATCGTGACACTCGGTGCATAGGGTTCCTTCACCGCCTTCACGTTATCCCCGGACTGTTCGATGAGCTTTTTATACGCACTCTTCTCATCTTCCGAAGGTAAGACAATGACCGTCCCGCGGTTTCCGTCAACAATGCATTCCGTTCCCGATGCGGCTTTTTCGCCGTCATATGCCACGCCAAAGACCGCGGTTATCCCCATTGAGCGCAGTATTACGGCAACATGGGATGTGGCTGTTCCGGTCTTCATGACTACGGCTCTGATCCCGTCATCAAGAAGGCTTATCACTTCTGCCGCGCTCAGTCTTTCGGCAAAAATGACATCTCCGTCATCTTCGCTTTTCTCTCCCGGTACATCGTTCGTTTCACCCATACGGGAAAGGATCCCGCTCTTTACCTCGAACAGATCCTCACTTCTTTCCATGAACAGTTCATCGCCGGAAGCCCTGAGAAGCTCCTCATATTTCCTGCATGCCTGTTCAAGAGCTTCGCCCGCTCTCTTTCCGGAATCGATCAGTCCCGTGACCTCATCTGACAGCACGGGATCCCTTGCTATCATGATCTGTCCCGAGATGATCTCCTTTCCTTCCCTGCTCGGAGCCGATGCTGCGAGCTTTTTCATATCACCTTCGAATTCCAGGAGAGCGTCAAAAAAACGCATCCTCTCAAGATCCGCGTCGAAGACCTCCGTTTCGGCGGAAGCCGTCGATGCTGCAGATCTTGACCTGATGCGTCCCATCACTATTCCTTTGCCTACGGGAAGGCCTTTATACTTCATCGAATACCTTCATTATCTCCTTGTAGTCGGGAAGCTTTCCTTCGAACACTGCAGCGCTTCCGGCAGCTATCCCGAGTTTGAGTGCGTATCCGTAATCATGCTCATCCAGGAATCCCTTTATAAATCCGGCAGTCATGGAATCGCCCGCACCGAACGCACCGAGTGCCTTTCCTTTGGGTGCCTTGCATCTGTGGATCTCTCCGGTCCTGTCAAGAAGGATCGCACCGTCCGCACCCATCGATACTATTACATTCTCCGCTCCGGACTTCTGAAGCTTTTCCGCTTCGGAGATGATATCCTTTTCATCCTTAAGCTCGCGTCCCGCAGCCTGGCAGAGTTCCTCGAGATTTGGCTTTACCAGGAAGGGTTTAAACGGAAGTGCTCTCCTTAGTCTGTCTCCGGTCATATCGACAACGGTCTTTACATTTTCCGGAACCGCCGAAAGGATCCTCTCGAGCATATCAGCAGGTGCCTGTGTGGGCATGCTTCCCGCAAGGACAAGCACATCTCCTTCGGATAATCTTTCGAGCTGGTCACAGAGTTCATCGACCGATCCGCTCTCGACAACGGGACCTGCCGCATTGAGCTCGGTCTCTTCAAATCCGCGGTCACTCGCATCTTCGTAGGGAACCCTGATCTTGACATTGATCCTGCTCATTCCGTTTTTGAAAGGAAGCATTATGAAGCCGGTACGTATGCCTATGGAACGCACGGTTCCTTCTATCTCATCGCCGGTAGTTCCTGCAATGAATCCGAGTGCCTTGGTGGGAACATTGAGATTCTTGAGAACGACGGATACATTGATACCCTTTCCGCCCGCGCGGAGCTCCTCTCTTTCCGACCTGTTCGTTCCGCCCTTTTTAAGGTAGGTTGCCGGATACATTACATAGTCGAGCGAAGGGTTAAGTGTTAAAGTGTAGACCATTTTATCTCCTTTTGGTATGCAACATGCTGAAAAGAAGCAATACCGGGAACAGTTCGAGTCTTCCGGTGAGCATGTCGAATATCAATATTAATTTCGAAAAGACGGAAAAGAATCCGTAATTGCAGGTCGGACCTACGAGTGAAAGTCCGGGGCCGATATTGTTTATCGTCGCCGTGACTGCGGTAAAGCCCGTTGTAAAGTCATAGTTTTCAATGCTGAGGAACAGAAGCGATATGAAAAAGATGACGAAATAGATCGATATGAAAACGTTGGTGGATCTGATGACCGATTCCTTGACGGTATTTCCGTCCATTCTCAGCATCTTTACTTCCCTGGGATGACGGAGCACAGACAGTTCTTTCTTGAACTGCTTCATAAGAAGAACAACCCTGTAAACCTTGACGCCGCCCGCAGTCGATCCGGAGCATCCGCCGATGAACATCAGGATCAGAAGTATGGTTCTTGAAAGCTCGGGCCATGCATCAAAGTCCGCGGTGGAGTAACCCGTGGTGGTCATGATGGAAGCCACCTGGAAGAAGGAATGATGGAACGCATCTCCGAAGCTTCCGTATATCTTGCTGATATTGAATGCGATCAGCAGAGTCGAAGCTATGATGATGCCGATATAGTATTTTACTTCCTCGATATGGAATGCGTCCTTTATCTTGCCGGATATCACGAAGAAATAGAATGTGTAGTTGATACCGCTTGCCGCCATGAAGAATGCGATGACGTTCTGCTGTGCGGCGGTATATGTTCCGCAGGATTCATTGACCATTCCGAATCCTCCGGTTCCGACGCTTCCGAAGGTCAGCAGTGCGGATGAATACAGATCCATTCCGGTTATGAGAAGCGATATGATCTCGGCAAGAGTGATACCGAAATACATTCCGTACATGAGCCTTGCGCTGTCACGCACATGGGGAACGATCCTGTCGACAGAAGGTCCGGTGGACTCCGCCTTCATAAGGTTCAGATCGGAAGTGCCGAGCATTGGAAGCACCGCCATCATGAACATAAAGACTCCCATGCCGCCGATCCAGTGCATAAAGCTTCTCCAGAACATTCCGGATCTGCTGAGAACGGTGACATCGGAAAGAATGCTTGCTCCCGTGGTGGTGAAACCCGAAACGGTCTCAAAGAGTGCGTCGATATAATTAGGAATATCACCGCTGAGCATCAGGGGCAGCGCACCGATCAGCGAGAGAACTATCCAGCACAGCGCGACGATTATATATCCTTCCTTAAGGGAAAGATGCTTTCCTCTCTTGATGCGTGTAAGCGGAAATCCGAGGATGAGACAGATGAATATGGTAAGCAGGTACCACATCCAGTTGCCGTCGGAATAGATCACGGATACGATCAGCGGAAGTATCAGGAACGCACTTTCAAAGATCAGAAGTATCCCCACTATATAAAGTATTATCGAATTCTTTTTCATTACTATTCGAGGATCTCCCTGATATTGGCTATGTGGGCTCCGCCGACGACTACTATAACGGAATCACCCACCATGAGTTCGTCCTGTCCGGTGGGGATTATGTTCTTGCCGTTTCTGAATATGCTGCATACAAGAGCGTTCTTTTTGAGCTTCAGATCCCTGAGCTTAACTCCGGTAACGGGCGACTCTACCTTGATCTTGAACTCAAGCGCTTCGGCCTTTCCGTTCTCAAGCTTATAGAGCGATTCAACATCATCGGATGCATCCGCACTCATAGAACGTGCGAACTTGATGATGTGATCCGCGGTTATCTTCTGCGGGTTGATTATGGTATCGAGATTAAGTGCGTCGATAACGGATCCGAAATTGAGTCGTCCTATCTTGGTGACGACCTTGGCGGACGAATGCTTGCGCGCGTAAAGCGAAAGAAGGATGTTCTCCTCATCGAGTCCGGTAAGAGCCGCGAATCCCTGGAATGTGGAAATGTCCTCCTGGTCGAGCAGATCCCTGTTTGTTCCGTCCCCGTGAAGGATCCTTGCAGCGGGAAGCTTGCTCGAAAGCTCTTCGCATCTCTTGTAATCCATCTCGACGATCGTCGTATCTATTCCGGATCTTAAGAGTCTCTCGGCAAGATAATACGACATCGTTCCTCCGCCGACGATCATGGCATTCCTGACCCTGCCCTTTACTTCGCCGAGCTTTCTGAAGAATGCAAGCGCATCCTTTCTTGTTGCGGCTATGCTTACATTATCCTCTGCGGCAAAGGAGAAATTTCCTTTGGGGATGATGACTTCGTTTCCTCTTTTGATGGTGCATACGATGATGCCCTTCAGCATATCCTCACGCAGTGCCATAAGGGACTGCCCGCAGACGGGCATTCCTTCCGTTACGTGGAAATGGAAAAGCTCTATCCTTCCGCCCGAGAAGGTGTCGATCTTGAATGCGGAAGGGAAAAGGAAGACCCGGGATATCTCCATTGCGGCAGCATCCTCGGGATTGATGACCATTGCGAGGTTGAACTCCCTTTTGAGGAATTCGATCTCATGCGAATATATGGGATTTCTGACTCTTGCGATAGTCTTGCATTTTCCGGCTCTTCCGGCGATCAGGCAGGCCAGCAGGTTTTTCTCATCGGAATCGGTGACGGCGATGAAAAGATCGCAGTCCGAGATTCCCGCTTCCACAAGGGTCTGATAGCTTACGCCGTTACCGACGACACCCATCGCATCGTAATGATTGGTTACGGCCGCAATGGCTTCGCTGTCCTCGTCAACAAGCGTGATATTGTGATCCTCACTTGAAAGCTGCTGGGTTATGACCATTCCTACCTTGCCACAACCGACTATGACTATGTTCATAAATCCTCCGGGATATGTGCCCGGTCTTCTTCGGGTGCCATATATGCCACCCTGACCAAGGCAAATCTACTACATCTTGTATAATACCCTATTGCAGGCGTGATTTCAATTTACGCATGTCCCCTCATTTCCTTGCGTGATGGGGCGATTCGTCGTACTCCCTGATATATTCTTTCGTATAATCGGCATCCGATCTGCAGGGAGCGTAGACCGTACCGTATTTCTGCCTGGTCTCCTCGCCCTTTCCGGTGATAAGGAGTACCGTAGGCCTTCTGACTTCAAGGATGGCCTTATGTATTGCGGCACCCCTGTCCTCTATCTCTTCATATGCGATGCCGGCTTCCTTTGCGTACTTTGCGACCTCTTCGGAAATCTCCTCCGCGGGATCGGGACCGGGGTCCTCGGCACAGATATAGATCTTGTCCGCATATTTTGCCGCAACCTGCGGAAGCTCATACCTTCTCTGATATGCCTTTCCTCCGGGGCAGCCGAAGATACCGACTATGTCATAGCCGGGGAATTCCTTTTCGACGGATGAATAGAGCGCTTCGAAGCTCAGCTTGTTGTGTGCATAGTCGACGAACGCATTTACAAGTCCGTCCTTGCTCTTGAACAGTTCCATTCTTCCGGGTGACTTAGCCTTGCGGAGTCCCTCCCTGATGCATCCGACGGGGATCCCGTATATGTCCGCCGCGGCAATGACACCGAGGGCATTTTCGACATTGAACAGCCCGGGCATCGTCAGTTCGAAATCCTCTTCAAAAGAAGGAGAAAGCTTCTTTGTCACTTTAAAGAAGATGCTTTCGCCATCCTTCCTGATATCATGTGCGTAATAATCCGCCGCTTCGTCCCTGCAGCTGAAGGTCACAAATCTTTTTGCGGCCTTTGCTTCATCGAGAACCCTTTCTATGCAGTCGGAATCGAGATTGACTGCGGCAGTATCGGTCAGGGCGAACATCTTCATCTTGGAGGAAAGATAGTCTTCGAAATCTGCATGCTCGTTAGGACTGATATGATCCTCGGAAATGTTCATGAATACCGAAACGGCAAATCTCATGCCGAGCACCCTGTCGTATTTGAGTGCCTGGCTGGATACCTCCATCTCGAGAAAATCTATATCGCTTGCGACCGCGTTGGCCATGTGCTTGTGGAGTTCAAGCGATTCGGCAGTGGTGATGTGGGATTCCTCCCTGATGACGCCGTCGTAATTGTCTATGGATGAAAGAACTGCGCTCTCTCCTTTTCCTTCGGAAGCCAGATACTCGTCGACTACAGACTTCATGTAATATGTCGATGTCGATTTACCCTTTGTTCCGCCGAACGCGGTGATCTTCAGTTTATTCTGGGGATAATCGTAAAAGAGGTCACCCAGGACCGGCATCGCCTTCCTTATGTCGGATACGATGATCGCGGGAACGCCTGCGCCTTCCCCGTATTCCTTTTCGGACACGTAGGCAACCGCACCGTCTTCTATCGCAGACTTAAGGTATTCGGGCTTAAATGCCGCACCCTTGCATATAAAAAGAGTTCCCGCAACAACCTCTCTGGAATCGTAAGTCACAAGAGAGACTGTTTCGGAAAACTTTTCCTTTAAAAGGCACTTCTGCAGAAGTCCCGCATTATCAAGTGCCTTTTCGTATTCGGATATTGAAAGTATTAAACTCATAATTCTTCGTACCCGGCTCCGCTTCTTATGATTGATTCTCTTACGAGTACATCGAGCGCGTCGACGCAGTGTGCGGGAACCTTATGATGCTTTTTGTAAACGCTTAGTTCGGTGCATGCGAGGATTATCACATTGCATCCCTTCTGCTGAAGATTCGAAACCGCAGCATGGAACTTGTCCTCGTCGCCGAGCTTTCCGGCTTTGATGTCGTCATAGATGAGGGACATCACCTTCTTCTGGAATTCGGGATCCGGTATCTCACTCTCGAGTCCGTACTCACTGCACGCCTGCTGGTAGAGACCCGTCTTGACTGCTCCGTCGGTCGCAAGTATTCCGACCTTCTTTACCCTGATCTCGCCCTCCGCGATATAACGTGCGGTCTCCTTTATCATATTGATAACGGGGATCTGAGTCATCGCCTGTATCTTATCAAGGAAGAAATGCGATGTGTTGCAGGGGATCGCAATATTGCCCGCGCCGCACTTTTCAAGCTTTTCTATCTCACCCTTCATTGAAGCAAGAAGCTTATCATATTCACCCGTATTGATAGCCTCCGTCCTGTCGGGCATTGAAGCATGGCTCAGGATGACCATGTCAATATGGTCCTGGTCCTTCAGAGCCTTGGTATGAGCTATGATCTCTTCGTAAAAGTATGCGGTTGCTTCGGGGCCCATGCCTCCGATGACGCCTAAGATCTTCTTCATCATCACACCTTATAGTATTTCCTGAACTTTACATAGTGGCTGAAATAGTTTCTGATCATCCTGTACATTCTTCCGGGATTCGAATCACCCTTAAGGAATATCGGATTGACCACCTTGCCCCCGCTCCAGAGCCTCTTCATCGTGGCTTTCAGTGCGGGATCCTTTACATATTTTAAAGCTACGCCCTTGGGAACGACCGTCCAGAGATGCTCTTCTTCGGCATATCTTAGCGGCAGGTCCTTCTTATAGAAATAATCCTCGGTAATGTACTCGGCAACATTGAAGCCGGAACCGGTGACATAGAAATTACTCCTTCCCTGTCTTGTGTTTATCTCGAAGAATTTAAATTTTCCGTCACGAGTGTCATATTTGATATCGAAATTGGAAAATCCGACATAGTTCATCGACTCAAGGAGGTTCTTAACCTTCTCCATCAGTTCCTTGTTGGGCTCGGTTATGATGAGTGCATGGTTTCCGAGTCCGTGCGGAGTATGCTCTTCGAGGAGAACATGTCCGAGGCACATCATCTTAACCTTTCCGTTACGATCGGAATATGATGTGAGAACCCTCATATATTCATCGTTACCGGGAATCCTGTCCTGAATGATGAGCGTATCTGTATATCCGGCACCGTAGATGTCGTGGATGACGCTTATCAGCTCCTTACGGTCATGGATCGTGTAAACCTTCTTCTGGGTATCGAAGGGATGCTCCCAGTACTGGATGCCGTTAGAAGGCTTGAGGATGACCGGATACGGGAAATCCATCGCAAAGTCATCTCCCATGCTGCTGTCATAGATGACCGTTCCCGGGTAATCGATGCCCCACTTGTCGCAGAGTCCGTAAAAGGTCTCCTTCATCTGGAGCGAATGCATGAGGTCATAGTCTATATAGGGAGTGATGATGTTCTCCGCAAGCTCCGCCTTATGCTTCGAGCAGAGTGCCACATATGAATCTCCGCATCCTACGAGTATTACAGTCTTGTCACTGTGCTCTGCGGCAAAGTCGTTCATCCTTTTTACGAAGTACTCATCCGTCTCAATGGCGGGGTTTGCTTCGTATTCGATGATCCTGCTGTCATAACTCGGGCCCGTCGGATACTTTCCGAACACATGGCATTTTACGTTGTACTTTTCGTAAAACGCCCTCGAAACCGAGTATGTATTGATATCTCCCCCGAGCATTACGGGGATGAATTCTTTTTCGGTAAATGATAAGGACATCGGGGCTTACCTCTTATGGTCTTTCGTTTTCAAAAACAACCTTAAGTATACCACATTTTCGGCTTTTTCGCTCGTTTTGGGCTTGTTTTGGGCTGTCCGGCCCCCAAATGTCTGGATTATTATACACGTTTGGGATAAAATTAAAAAATCGAGGTAACGATCAATGAAAAAAGCCATAAAAATACTGATCAAGATTGTTTTATCCCTGGTTTCGGCAGCCGTGGCCTTTGTAATCCTCCTGTTCGCCTTTTTGACGATTCGTGAATACAGGCCGGATGAACGGGAAACCCTGGTAACGGCATTCGAAGGTCAGGATATGCAAAAGCCGAAGGTCGGCGATGAGCTGACCGTCGTAACCTGGAATGTCGGATGCGGAACTCTCGGTGACAATGCGGACTTCTTCATGGATTACGGCGAGATGGTATATACCGCCGACAAGGAACGTGTAGGCCGAAATCTGTCCGGGATAATAGGAACGCTTTCGGACATAGATCCCGATATCATGCTTCTTCAGGAAACGGATCTCGACGCCAGCAGGTCCTATCACACCGATGAGACCGAGGTTATATCGGAAGCATTCCCGGGATTTGACTACTCATTCGCATACAACTTCAAGGTGGATATAGTCCCTTACCCCATTCCGCCCATAGGACATGTCGAAAGCGGAATCATGACTCTTTCGAGATATGACATAACGTCAGCAGAGAGGATCTCACTCCCCTGCCCTTTCAAATGGCCCATCAGGGTTGCCAACCTGAAAAGGTGCGTATCCGTTAACAGGATTCCCTTGGACGACAGCGATAAGGAACTCGTTATCGTGAATCTTCATCTTGAAGCTTACGATTCCGGCGAGGGCAAGATCGCACAGACCAATATGCTTGCCGATATCCTTAAGTCAGAGGTCGATGCCGGAAACTATGTCATCGCGGCGGGAGATTTCAACCAGGCATTCTCGGGAACAGACACTTCGGCATATCCCGAATACCCCGGGAAATGGCACTGCGGACTCATTGACGAGGATGCATTCGACCCTTCACTTTTATTCCTTCAGGACCCTTCCGCTCCCACCTGCAGATCCCTGGACCAGCCCTATGCGACAGCTGCGGATAAGGACCACTTCCAGTTCTACGTGATCGACGGATTCATCGTTTCGGATAATCTCGAGGTGATCTCCTGCGAGACCATGGATATGCAATTCAGGGATTCGGATCACAATCCCGTGGTCATCAAAGTGATCATCAGGGAATAAACCGCATCAAAGCAATCAGATTTTATATAGAGTCAGGAGATAGCTTCTCCTGACTTTTTTGTTGCTTAAGCGGTTAACGCGAAATGTATGAGTCTTCTCGCTTTTTCGTCGTCAGGCGCGAAACTTGTACGACGTAAGTTTCAGCTCATGCCGCAGGCCATTCAC
>JAEEQL010000080.1 GCA_016285265.1 Lachnospiraceae bacterium | reverse complement strand
CAGGATATGCAGTGCGGCGCCGGAGCATATAGCTGATGCGTCAAGAAAGCTCCGTGAGATATCGGATTACCTCGGCGAAAGAGTCGCTGAGGCCAGGAAAAATACCGTTTCATCGGATGCCCCCGGAACCTGCAGGGTGGACAGGAAGGCTTTCGATGAGCTTCCGGATATCATCGCATCGCTCCTTATTCTGGAGCTTCTGACCGACCTTACCCCCCACAAAAAGGATATAGGGGAGGTTCACGCGGATGCGGTGATCTCGCTTCTTAGTGGCGGTGAGGGGAAACATGCTGACCTTCCGTACGGTATCAAGGCGGACGTATCGGGGGACGTACTCCTTCTCAGAACTTCCGATGCCGTGGGAAAGAGTAACGGTGCCGGGGACGTATTCGTCAGTGCGGTGTATTTCAGGGCGGAAGACTTAAGCGAAGACGAAAGAAAAGCCATGACGGATCCCGCGTTTGCAGGTGACGGCTACACTAAATATTTTGATTGTGATAAAATATCCTCTATCGCATCCCTTGAGGGTGTTTCGGATCCCCCATATTTCGAGATCAGAAAAAGACGTGAAGGCGATCATATGATGATCACCGCAGGCGGCAGAGCTGCGACCAAGAAGATCGGAGACTATCTGACCGATCTTAAGCTTGCCCCCGATGAGAAGGAGAATATCCTTGTATGTGCCGTCGGAAGCGAGGTTTTGTGGGTGATAGGCCGCAGAATGGCTGATTCCGCCAAGCTTGACGATAAAACTGTTAATATTATGAGGCTTGAGGTAAAGGAGTAATATGGATAAACATCATATCGAAGTAATGTTTACCGAAGAGGAAGTTGACCGCAGGATCCAGGAGATCGGAGATCAGATCACAAAGGATTATGCCGGAAAGCAGATACATATGGTTTGCGTGCTCAAGGGCGGTGCTTTCTTCATGTGCGAGCTGGCAAAACGCATAAAGCTTGACGTATCGCTTGATTTCATGAGCGCTTCCAGCTATGGCTCCGGAACCGAGTCCAGCGGACTGGTCAGGATAGTCAAGGACCTCGATGAGCCCCTTAAGGATAAGGAGGTCATTGTCGTCGAGGATATCGTTGACAGCGGAAGAACCCTCAGCTATCTTCTTAAGATGCTTTCGGAAAGAGGCCCCAAGAGCCTTAAGCTCTGCACTCTTCTCGACAAGCCCTCAAGACGTGTTACCGATGTGGATGTTGCATACACCGGATTTAAGATCCCCGATGAATTTGTGGTAGGTTACGGTCTCGATTACGACCAGATGTACAGGAACCTGCCCTATATCGGAGTTGTGAAGTTCGATTGATCCTTTTGGAGGAAATAAGTTTTGGAAAAGAGCACTAGAAATCCATTCAGACCCTATTTATGGCTGCTTTTTATAATGCTGGTCATATTCTGGGTATTTCAGACACTTAAGACCAACGCCGTCAATTACACTTACGGTCAGCTGGTAAATGACTTAAGCGAAGGCAAGGTGGTCGAGGCGGTCATCACACCGAACGCCACGGGAAATGCCGGTTATATCTACGTTTCGGGAAAGGGCGGTGTAAGCCACAGGTTATATGTGACCGATGTCAGTGAGGCGGAATCGGTTCTCCGCGAGGCCGGACTCGATCCTGCCATCAAGGATAAGTCGGTCATGAACTGGGTGGTCAATATCCTGATCCCGATCATCCTTCTTGCTTTTGTCATGGTATTCCTTATCTCCGCCATGCTCGGGCCTGTCGGAAACCAGAACTCCGGAAACCGGATGCTCAATTTCGGCAAGATACGTGTAAACATCATCAACGGAGACGGCAAGACCACATTCGCGGATGTTGCCGGACTCAAGGAAGAAAAAGAAGAACTTTCCGAGATAGTCGACTTTCTCAAAGATCCCGGAAAATATGCCGCACTCGGAGCGAGAATCCCCAAGGGAATCCTTCTTGAGGGTGCACCCGGAACGGGTAAGACGCTTCTTGCCAAGGCGATCGCCGGAGAAGCAAGGGTTCCTTTCCTTTCCATATCGGGTTCCGATTTCGTCGAGATGTTTGTCGGTGTCGGTGCATCGAGAGTAAGGGATCTTTTCGAAGAGGCCAATAAGCACAAGCCCTGTATCGTATTCATAGATGAGATCGATGCCGTTGCGAGAAGAAGGGGAACCGGACTCGGCGGCGGACATGATGAAAGAGAGCAGACCTTAAACCAGCTCCTTGTCGAGATGGACGGCTTTACCGAAAATTCCGGCATCATAGTAATGGCGGCGACAAACAGGGTTGATATCCTCGATCCCGCGATCCTCCGACCCGGAAGATTCGACAGAAAAGTCACCGTTCAGAGACCCGATGTGGCCGGACGTGAGGAGATACTCAAGGTTCACGCGAGAAACAAGAAGCTTGCCGAGGACGTCGATCTCGAGAAGATCGCACGCACGACCGCAGGATTTACCGGAGCGGATCTTGAGAACCTTATGAACGAAGCTGCGATCGGCGCGGCCAGGAAGAACAATCCCTTCATTACAATGTCCCAGATAAACGATGCCTTCATAAGGATCGGTATCGGATCGGAGAAAAAGAGCAGGATCATTTCCGACAAGGAAAAGAAGATCACAGCTTACCACGAGACCGGACATGCGATCCTCTTCCATGTACTTCCCGATGTCGGCCCCGTCTATACCGTATCCATCATCCCTACCGGAGTAGGAGCTGCGGGATATACGATGCCCCTTCCCGAAAGGGACGAGATGTTCCTTACGAAGAGCAAGATGCTCCAGGATATAATGGTTTCCCTCGGCGGAAGGATCGCGGAGGAGATCATCTTCGGAGAGATCACCACAGGCGCATCGGCGGACATAAAGAGCGCCACCAAGGAAGCCCGCAGGATGGTCACCCGCTACGGAATGAGCGACAATATCGGTGTTGTCTGCTATGACGATGACGACGATGAAGTGTTCATCGGAAGGGATCTTGCCCATGCCAAGTCCCACAGCGAAGAGGTTGCAAGCGAGATAGACCGTGAGGTAAGGTCGATCATCGATGACTGTTATGCCAAGGCCAAGGATATAATCCTTCAGAACGAAGGCGTGCTTCACAAGTGCGCAGAGCTTCTCCTCGAGAAGGAAAAGATCGGCAGGGAAGAGTTTGAAGCCCTGTTCACAGCAACTTGATTGTCAGAGTTGCACAAAAAGAAAACAAAGTCTCTGTTAGATTTGTGAATCTTTGGCATTTTGCTATATGGGGGCTGATGATAATATATCAGTGTACCCCCAATACATTTTGTTTTGGAAATACCCCAAGAGATAGATTCTCTGGAGAAAGGACAGCTTCCCCGGCTGTCCTTTTTCTTTTTCCTTTCCCTTGTGTATGGTTTTAAAATGGGCTACAATATATTGTGGTTTTGAACTTTCGGAGGTTTTTCATGTCCGTAGATCTAGAACATCGGAAGAAAGTACTTGGTAATCTGAACTATATACTTAACATGAGGCCTGTCTTTAACAGCAGAGCCCTGTATTCCGATACCACTTCTAATTATCTCGATCCCGAGGAGCCGAAGGCCGGCGAGCAGGTCCGTATCAGGTTCCGTACAGCCAAGAACAATGTGGATACCGTATGCCTTGTCAGCGGCGGCAGACGTTACGTCATGCACAAGGTGCTGACCGAGAGGCATTTTGATTATTACGAGACGGAGACCGTTCTCTCCGGCGGCAGATTTTCATATCATTTTGAGATAGTATCGGGGCCGGTAAAGGTCTTTTTTGATTCGAGGGGCCCCATATCCGATCCCAATGAGTACTATGATTTTGTCGTATTTCCCGGGTTCTCGACTCCCGCATGGAGCAAGGGAGCCGTTATGTACCAGATCTATGTGGACCGCTTCTGTAACGGCGATCCGACCAACGATGTCGTCGACGGCGAGTATGCATATATCGGGCAGCCCGTTCACAAGGTGGAAAATTGGGACGAGCTTCCTTCGCAGATGGATGTAAGGAATTTCTACGGCGGAGATCTTCAGGGAGTCCTCGACAAGATGGACTATATCAAGAGTCTGGGCATCGAGGTCATATATTTTAATCCGCTCTTTGTTTCGCCCTCGAACCATAAATACGATATCCAGGATTACGACCATATCGATCCCCATTTCGGAAGGATAGTAGATGACGGCGGCGATGTGCTCCCTCCGGGACAGAAGGAAAACCGTCTTGCGACCAAGTACATCAGAAGGACCGCGGGAAGGGCGAACCTCACCGCATCCGATGAGCTCTTCATAAAGGTGGTGAGCGAAGCACATAAAAGAGGAATGAGAGTCATTCTGGACGGAGTCTTCAATCACTGCGGTTCGTTCAACAAGTGGATGGACAGGGAGCGCATATACGAGAACGAAGAGGGCTATGAGAAGGGCGCGTTTGTAAGTCCCGAGAGCCCCTACAGGAATTATTTTTCCTTTAACAACGAAAACGGGTGGCCCTACAACGGGTCATATGACGGCTGGTGGGGACACGATACGCTTCCCAAGCTCAATTACGAAGGTTCGGACAAGCTCCTCGATTATGTGCTCAAGATCGGACAGAAGTGGGTTTCCCCGCCCTTTAATGCGGACGGCTGGAGACTCGATGTTGCCGCGGATCTCGGACACTCGTCCGAGTATAATCACTTTTTCTGGAAGAAGTTCCGCAAGGCGGTCAAGGAAGCCAATCCCGATGCCCTGATCCTGGCCGAGCATTACGGAGACAAGAAGGCATGGCTTCAGGGTGATGAGTGGGATTCCGTAATGAACTATGACGCGTTCATGGAGCCCGTGACCTGGTTCCTTACCGGAATGGAGAAGCACTCCGATGATTTCAGGGAGGACCTTCTCGGAAATGCCGATGTCTTCTGGGGTGCGATGAAGCACCACGGTGCAACGTTCTCAACTCCCAGCCTTCAGTCGGCGATGAATGAGCTCTCAAATCACGACCATTCGAGATTCCTGACCCGTACCAACCATATGGTCGGCCGGACCGGAACCCTCGGCCCCGCTGCAGCGGAAAAGAATACAAATAAGGCCGTTTTCAGGGAAGCTGTTGTGATACAGATGACCTGGTTCGGAGCCCCCACGATCTATTACGGGGACGAAGCCGGAGTATGCGGCTTTACCGATCCCGACAACAGGCGTACCTACCCCTGGGGACATGAGGATAAGGAGATGATCTCCTTTCACAGGGATCTGATCTCGCTCAGGAACAGGCATCCCGTGTTCAGGACCGGTTCCATCAAGATGGTGGACAGCGATTACAATTTCCTGGCTTACGGAAGGTTTGACAGGAGCGAACAGATCCTCATTCTCATCAACAATAACGATCACGAAATATTGAAGAACATCACCGTCTGGGAGATCGGAACGACCAGATCCGGGCTTATGAGAACGGTGTTTTCGACCACCCGCGAGGGCTACTCGATGACCGGTCCCGTATACCAGCTTACGGGCGGAATGCTGGACATCGCGATCCCCCCGGAATCAGCCATGATTCTTGCTTTTTACAAGCCCTTATGATACAATCCCTTCTTGCAGATTGAAGATGCGGGTATGGCGAAATAGGTAGACGCAAGGGACTTAAAATCCCTCGGTGGCGACACCGTGCCGGTTCGAGTCCGGCTACCCGCACTGCTCTGTAATCTGTTTTGAGGAAAAAGATATGCAGTTTGGAAAACTTGCTAAAAAATATATGATAATAGCCTCCGCGGCGATTCTTACCCTGACCGCCTGCGGAAATCCGGACCAATACAAGCCGGTCGACTATCAGGATCAGCCTATCGGGGTTTCATCAAATGATACACCGGTTCCGGGCCCCTCGGTCCTTCCGGGGCTTATGGCCATAGGCGAGAGGTATATACGTGATGACGGCAAGATGGAGAGCTATCTTACCGGCGAATGGATCGATGCGGATATAGCACAGCGCAGACCCATGGCTGTCATGATCCCCAATAACCGCAACGCGCTTCCCCAGTACGGAGTATCCTATGCGGATATCATCTATGAAGCTCCGATGGAAAAGTGCAGTTGTACGAGACTCATGGGAATCTTCCAGGATTATGACGATCTGGAATTCATCGAACCCATCAGAAGCGCAAGACACTATTTCCTTCAGGAAGCACTCAGTTATGATGCCATATATTGCAACTGGGGACTTGCCGAATCATATGTCGGCCCGCTCATAAACAGTGATTATGTAGATAACATCAGCGCTTCGGTAAAGGGTATTGATGTGGGCGCGGACGAGGCATTTTCAAGGGACAAGGAGCGTCAGGAGCTGGGATGGTCTCTTGAATATACCGGCGTGATGCGTCTTGACGGATATAATGCCGCGGTCTCACGTCTCGGATACAGTACAGATTATCCCACGGATAATTACACATTCCCGCTTCCCTTTGCTACCGATTCCGCCCTCGCGGAGTATGAGGATTATCCCGATGTAACGGAAATACATCCCGGCGGAGATCATAACCAGACAAACGCAAACGGATACAGCGAGCTTAACCCTTACTTTGTATATAACCCCGAGGATCATCTCTATTACAGATATCAGAACGGAGAACCTCAGATCGACGAGACAAACGGCGAACAGCTCGCAGTCACCAATGTCATCATAAAGTTTGTTGACGGTGAAGTACTTGATTCTTCCGGATATATGAACTTCGTAGTATTCGGTGCGGGAGACGGACTTCTTTTCACAAACGGAAAGTGTGTCAACCTGAAATGGGCGAGAGAGCTACCGTTTGACAGGGACCTGAATTATTCGGATGACTTATATGCACAGACCAGATATCTGTATGCGGATAACGAAGATGAAGAGGTCATCCTCAACAAAGGAAAGACCTGGATCTGTCTGGTATGGAATAAATACAGAGACTATACCAGTTACAGTTAGGAATGAAGTATGAGAACAAAGAGGATCCGAAAGGGTCCTCTTTTTGTGTACACAAATGCGGAATTTATCAAATATTTCCTTGCAGGTGCAGAATGCGGGGGCTAAAATATAAAGGAATTTTGACCACTTCCAGGAGGAAAATATGAAAGCAGAAACTAAATGTATCCAGGCGGGATATGCTCCCAAGAACGGCGAATCCCGTATGATCCCTATCGTTCAGAGCACCACCTTTAAGTATGATACCAGCGAGGATATGGGTAAGCTCTTCGATCTTGAGGCGAGCGGATATTTCTATACCAGGCTTCAGAACCCCACCAATGATTATGTGGCAGCCAAGATCGCGGCTCTTGAGGGCGGTACCGCCGCTATGCTCACAAGCTCGGGACAGGCAGCCAATATGTTCGCGGTCTTCAATCTTGCGAACTGCGGAGATCATGTCATTTCATCTTCTTCGATATACGGCGGAACCTTCAATCTCTTCAACGTGACAATGAGAAAGATGGGTATCGATTTTACCTTCATCTCTCCCGACTGCACCGAGGAAGAGCTGGAAGCCGCATTTAAGCCCAACACCAAGGCGGTATTCGGTGAGACCATCGCAAACCCCGCACTTACCGTTTTTGATTTTGAGAAATTTGCCAAGATAGCGCACAAGCACGGCGTTCCCCTCATCGTGGACAACACCTTCGCAACCCCCATCAACTGCAGACCCTTCGAGTGGGGTGTTGATATCGTAACCCATTCCACCACCAAGTACATGGACGGACATGATGTTGCGGTAGGCGGATGCATCGTTGATTCCGGAAAGTTCGACTGGATGGCACATGCCGACAAGTTCCCCGGACTCTGCACACCCGATGAAAGCTATCACGGCATCACCTATGCAGAGAAGTTCGGCAAGGAAGGCGCGTTCATCACCAAGTGCACCGCACAGCTCATGAGAGATCTCGGTTCCATCCAGGCTCCCCAGAACGCATTCTATCTCAATCTCGGACTTGAGTCCCTTGCGGTAAGAATGCCCAGACATTGCGAGAATGCACAGAAGGTTGCCGAATTCCTTCAGGGCCATGAAAATGTCGCATGGGTCACCTACCCCGGACTTAAGGGAGACAAGTATTACGAGCTTGCGCAGAAATACATGCCGAACGGAACCTGCGGAGTTATCTCCTTCGGCGTTAAGGGCGGAAGAAAGGCTGCAGAGGACTTCATGAGAAAGCTCAAAGTTGCCATGATCGCCACCCATGTTGCGGATGCACACACCTGCGTGCTCCATCCCGCATCATCAACCCACAGACAGCTTACCGACGAAGAGCTTGTAGCTGCGGGCGTTGGTCCCGATCTTATCAGACTCAGCGTAGGTCTTGAAAATGCCGATGATATCATCGAGGATCTTGCCCAGGCTCTCGCATAACTTCGATAAAAGGAGAACTTTATGATAGTTACGACAACACCCGGTGTAGAGGGACACAATATCGTTGAGTATAAAGGAATCGTATTCGGCGAGGTCATTGCCGGTGTCAATATGATCAAGGATATGGTGGCGGGGCTTTCCAATATTTTCGGGGGACGTTCCGCAACCTATGAAGATGAGCTTATCCAGGCAAGGCAGCAGGCTGTAAACGAAATGCAGCAGAGAGCCGCACAGCTTGGGGCAAACGCCGTTGTCGGCGTTGATATCGATTATGAGGTGCTCGGGGCGGATAACGGAATGCTCATGGTGACGGCAAGCGGAACGGCGGTCGTCATTCAGTGATAACGGAGTACGGATATGGAAAATGCAGGGGAAATAAAGAACAGGATCCTTGATGTCTTTGCCGGAAAATTCGGTTCTTCCGAGGGAGCAAGGGTATTTTTTGCGCCCGGAAGAGTAAACCTTATCGGAGAGCACACCGACTATAACGGCGGACATGTATTTCCCTGTGCACTTACCATCGGTACTTATGCGGCAGTCCGTGTCCGTGAAGACCGTAAGGCGTTCTTTTATTCGATGAACTTCGAGGATGAGGGCGTGATCTCCCTCGATCTTGATAAGGAGCTGAAGCCTTCCGATGACCTGAAATGGGTCAATTACCCCGCAGGAATCATCTGGGCATTTGCGGAAAGAGGAATGAAGGTTCCTTCGGGCTTTGACATAGTCCTGTACGGAAATATCCCCAACGGATCGGGTCTTTCGTCGTCCGCATCCGTCGAGGTCCTTATGGGATTCATACTTAAGAGTCTGTTCGGCTTCGAAGTATCCAATATCGATCTTGCCAAGATCGGTCAGTATTCGGAAAACAAGTTCAACGGTGTCAATTGCGGCATCATGGACCAGTTTGCGATCGCGATGGGCAAAAAGGACTGCGCCATCTTCCTGGATACGTCCAACCTTCAGTATGAATATGCCCCGATAAAGCTTACCGGATGCAAGCTTGTCATCGCCTGCTCCAACAAAAAGAGAGGTCTCGGGGATTCCAAGTATAACGAAAGAAGAGCCGAGTGCGAGAAGGCTCTTTCGGAGATAAGGACTCTTCTTGACGTGCGGAGCCTGGGCGAACTCGATGAAGCCACATTCGGCAAGGCCGAGATGCTGATCAAGGATGATGTCAGGGCAAAGAGAGCCCGCCACGCGGTATATGAAAACAGAAGGACGATCACCGCGGTCCAGGCATTAAAGAGAGAAAACATCGCTCTCTTCGGACAGCTTATGAACGCATCCCACGAATCCTTAAGGGATGATTATGAGGTTACGGGACCCGAGCTTGATGCACTTGTAGACGCGGCAAGAAAGCAGCCCGGCGTCATCGGATCGAGAATGACAGGCGCGGGCTTTGGCGGATGTACCGTAAGTATTGTAAAAGACGATTGTGTGGATTCATTCATAGAAAAGGTCGGTGCCGAATATCTGGAAAAGATCGGATATGCAGCCGATTTCTATGTTGTTGAGATAGGGGACGGTCCCGGAGAGATCCTCTGATCAGAATTCATCGAGATATCTGAGGATCGAAGCCTTGCTTGCGGAATTAAGGGTCTCTGCGGTCTTTTTAAGTTCGTCTATCCTGCCGGCATTTCCGTTTTCCCTGTAATAGGATGCAAGCTTTCTGTACACGGATGAGATGTCCGCATGGATACGGACCTGTTCTTCGAGAATGGGTATCGCTTCCTTCGTATGACCGGTTTCCCAGAGCCTGTCGGCCCACTTCTGAAGTGTCTGCACGAGGAGGGTATATCTGTCATCATACTCCGTGAGCAGAGGAAGATTGGCAACACCGTAACGGAGCTTTAAGTCCGTGTTGGTCTGGCCCGTGAGATTTACGATCTTCTGCTCCTTAAGTTCATCGACAAGTCTCCTGCAGTCTGCGATCTCAGGGTCGTCTGCGAGAACATCCATCGGAAAAGAAGAAGTGTCGGGAATTACATAGATCAGGTCGTCAAGAGGCTTTCTCCTGACTTCGTTGGCATCGTGCTCCCGCTTCCAGAATGAGTTTTCGGCTTCTTCACCGATACGGCGGTTTCTTCTGATGGCATGCCTGATGACCAGTATGAGTATTATGAAACTTGCAAAAACAGGGTATTTCATACTATAATACTTCCCGATATCCCGATAAAGAAGGTAGTTCCACGATGATCAATTTTCACAGCCGCAAAACCAAAAAGATCCTTGCAGCAGTTCTCGGTATACTGCTTGCGCTTGCAATGATAGTACCGATTATAGCATCTGCATTTGGCTGATTCAATGCGAACCGTGCGCCGGGGGTCTACAGAATGAATAATTGTAATGGCGCTGGGACTAACGGCGCCTCTTTTTCTATCATGGTCAGGGGATATGCCGGATCGTACGGTGCGGCAAAAGCCTGTATGGAAACCGGGGGAGTTCCCGAAGGGCTCAGGGAGTATACCTGGAACAAGCTCAGAAAATGGGCTGCGGGCGCGCTTGAAAGGTACGCCGGATCCGAAGTAAGTCCCGGAATGCACACCCTTTTATGGGAGCTCGGAGAAGAGACCGGATTTAAAGTATCGCTCAGGGATATACCTCTCGAGCAGGAGGCGGTTGAGACAGCCGAAGCTCTGGGGCTCGACATATACGAGCTGGAATCTGCGGATCTGGAGATGGGACTTTACACATTTCCTTATCCCGAAGACATGAAGCTCATTGGAAATACCTGCGAAGGCAGGGACAAGATAGTGTTCAACGGCTCGGTCAGTTCGTGTCTGAACAGACCGGGTGAAAAAATATAAGAATCAATTCAGGAGGCAAATATGGAATTCCGCGAAGAACTGCTCCGTATAATCGAAAAAAACAGCCGCATCGGCACCAAGGAACTGGCGGTGCTTTTGGGCGTCACCGAGGAAGCGGTGGCGGCGGAGCTTAAGGCGCTTGAGATCGACGGCACCATCTGCGGTTACCATACCATGGTCAACTGGGATAATATGTCCACCGAAAAGGTTACCGCCCTCATTGAGGTCAAGGTAACACCCCAGAGAGGACAGGGCTTCGACAATATTGCGGAGCGCATCTACAATTACCCCGAGGTTGAGAGCGTATATCTTATGGCCGGCGGATATGACCTTATGGTCATCCTGGAAGGCAAGACAATCAGGGAAGTATCCGGATTCGTATCCGAAAAGCTTTCCGCGCTTGAGACCGTAACAGGAACCGCGACCCACTTCATTCTCAAGAAGTACAAGGATCACGGAACCATACTTGGCAAAAAGAAGGAAGACACCAGGGAGATAGTCACACCATGAGAGACCCTCTTTCAAAAAAAGTAGTAGATATAAAGCCTTCGGGCATAAGAAAATTTTTCGATATAGTCAGCGAGATGAAGGACGCCATTTCACTCGGCGTCGGTGAGCCTGACTTTGACACACCGTGGCATATAAGGGATGAAGGTATCTATGCTCTCGAAAAGGGACGCACCTTCTATACCTCGAATGCCGGACTCAAAGAGCTCAGGGAAGAGATCTGCAATTATATTTACCGTACCCAGAAGGTGAGCTACGATCCCTTAAAGCAGGTGCTCATCACGGTCGGCGGATCCGAGGGTATCGACATGGCTCTCAGGGCAATGTGCAACCCCGGAGACGAGGTCCTTATTCCCCAGCCCAGTTATGTATCATACGAGCCCTGTGCCGTTCTGACGGGCGCCGTTCCCGTTATCATCGACCTTAAGGCAGAGAACGAATTCCGCCTTACCCCCGAAGAGATCGAGGAAAAGATAACCGATAAGACCAAGATCCTTATCCTTCCTTTCCCCAACAATCCCACGGGATCCATCATGGAAAAGAGCGATCTCGAGGCTATCGCCGAGGTCATCGTAAAGCACGACCTCTATGTGATATCCGACGAGATATACAGCGAGCTTACCTACAAGGGAAAGCATGTATCGATCGTAACCCTCCCCGGCCTTAAGGAGCGCACCATTCTCATCAACGGTTTCTCCAAGGCTTATGCAATGACCGGATGGAGACTCGGATATGCATGCGGACCCGAGAACATCATCGCACAGATGACCAAGATCCATCAGTTCGCCATCATGTGCGCACCTACCACCAGCCAGTATGCCGCGATAGAGGCGCTTAAGAACGGTGATGCGGATGTCGAGATGATGAGGGAAAGCTACAACAGGCGCAGAAGATTCCTTCTCAATGCGTTCAGGGAGATGGGCATCGAGTGCTTCGAACCCTTCGGTGCTTTCTATGTATTTCCCTGCATCAAGGAATTCGGCATGACCAGTGAGGAATTTGCCGAGAGATTCCTGAGGGAGGAAAAGGTTGCCGCGGTTCCCGGAACAGCATTCGGCGACAGCGGTGAAGGATATCTGAGAATATCCTATGCATATTCACTCGAAAGACTCGAAGAGGCAATGAAGAGATTTGCCCGCTTCGCAGAAAAGCTCCGTAGCGAAAAGAAAGCGTAAGAATGCCTTATTCCGATCAGAAAAACGCCACGATGAACATCGTGCGCAAGCATAATATCAGAGCGCAGAAAAAATACGGACAGAATTTCCTTA
>JAEEQL010000079.1 GCA_016285265.1 Lachnospiraceae bacterium | reverse complement strand
ATCGGCTGCGATCATCTCGAGAAGATCGTTGTCACGTCCCTCTTCCTTGACATGCTTTCCCGCTTCCATGGAAAGAGTTCTGATCTTCTCATGGAGCTCCTGACGGTTTCCGCCGTTCTTGACGGCATCCATCATGATGTTCTCGGTAGCCATGAAGGGAATCTCTGCCATAAACTGCTTCTCGATGACCTTGGGATATACCTTCATTCCGCCGGGAGCGGTGATGTTCATGCACAGATCGAGGATTCCGTCTGTTGCAAGGAAGCCCTCCGGAACGGAAAGTCTCTTGTTAGCGGAATCGTCGAGGGTTCTCTCAAACCACTGTACGCTTGAAGTGATCGCGGGATTGAGTGCATCGACCATTACATATCTTGCAAGGGAAGCTATTCTTTCGCTTCTCATGGGATTTCTCTTATAAGCCATAGCCGAAGATCCGATCTGGGTCTTCTCGAAGGGCTCTTCAACCTGCTTTAAATGCTGGAGAAGTCTGATGTCGTTGCTCATCTTGTGTGCGGAAGCTGCGATGCCCGCAAGGACGTTGACCACTCTTGTATCAACCTTACGTGAATAGGTCTGTCCGGATACGGGATATACTGCATCAAATCCCATCTTCCTTGCGATCATGGGATCGATCTTGTCGATGGTCTCATCATCTCCGTTAAAAAGCTCCTTAAATGAAGCCTGGGTTCCGGTTGTTCCCTTTGAACCGAGAAGCTTGAGAGATCCGAGGACATAATCAAGATCCTCAAGGTCGATCATGAACTCATTCATCCAGAGTGTAGCTCTCTTGCCTACGGTAGTGGGCTGGGCGGGCTGGAAATGGGTAAACGCAAGTGTGGGAAGGTCCTTATACTCATCTGCAAATTTTGCGAGATTGGAGATGACATTGAGGAGCTTCTTACGGGTGAGCTCAAGAGCTTCCTTCATAAGAATGATATCGGTATTATCGCCCACATAGCAGCTGGTCGCGCCGAGGTGGATGATGCCCGCAGCCTTGGGGCACTGCTGTCCGTATGCATAAACATGGCTCATTACGTCGTGGCGTACGACCTTTTCCCTTTCGCGTGCCACATCGTAATTGATGTCCTCTGCATGCTCCTTCAGTTCATCTATCATTTCCTGAGTGATGACGGGCTTACCGTTTTCGGAAAGCCCGAGTTCCATCTCAGTCTCAGCAAGTGCGATCCAGAGCTTTCTCCAGGTGCGGAATTTCTTGTCCTGTGAAAAGATGAACTGCATCTCCTTGCTTGCGTATCTTTCGGAGAGCGGGCTTGAATAGCAATCTGTAGCCATAATAAAACCTTTCTGAAATAATGCTTACTTCTATACGTACCGTTTATGTATCAGAGCTCTTTTCCGGTAAGGAGTCTGTAGCCCTCAAGGTACTTGGCGATAGTCTTGTCAACGATGTCCTGAGGAAGTGTCCAGTCATGGTTTCCGTCGTTAGCCTTGAGCCAGTCACGTGCAAACTGCTTGTCAAAGGAAGGCTGTCCCTTTCCTGCCTCATAGCCTTCGAGAGGCCAGAATCTGGAGGAATCGGGAGTGAGCATCTCATCGCCGAGTACTACATTGCCGTTTTCATCAAGTCCGAACTCGAACTTGGTATCAGCGATTATGATGCCTCTGGTAAGTGCATAATCGGCACACTTCTTATAAAGAGCAATGGTAAGATCCTTAAGCTGCTTTGCAAGCTGCTCGCCCTTTCCGGGATAGTACTTCTCGAGATGTGCGATGGACTGCTCATAAGAGATGTTCTCGTCGTGATCGCCGATCTCAGCCTTGGTGGAAGGGGTGTAGATAGGCTCAGGGAGCTTCTCGCTCTCTTTAAGTCCCTCGGGAAGCCTGATGCCGCAAACGGTGCCGTTCTTCTGATAAGAAGCCCAGCCGCTTCCGGTGATATATCCTCTTACGATGCACTCAAGGGGAAGCATCTCGAGCTTTTTGCACATCATTGAATTACCGACAAACTGAGGCTGTCTGAAGAATTCGGGCATCTCGTTGTTATCAACGGTGATCATATGGTTGGGAACGATGTCCCCCGTATAATCGAACCAGAATTTCGACATCTGGGTAAGGACGGTGCCCTTCTTGGTGACGATATTGTGAAGGATCACGTCGAAACAGCTGATCCTGTCGGTTGCCACCATGATGAGGGAATCCCCGTTATCATAGATCTCTCTTACTTTTCCTGCTTTTACCGGCTTAAGTTCTTCCATTTTCTATCTCCTCCAAACGGTCTTTACAAAGACCAAAATACTATACACTTTTCTATTTATTCTTGCAAATATCCTCGAACCCGGAACGTATTCTGACCCAAAAACAATATCCCAGGGCACAGGTGCCGGGATTTTGGGTTTCGGCGATTTAAGAGTAAGCTTAGCCGTTCTTAGGAATGCATCCCACTGAGCACAATTTCGCCCGGATGGCGAAATCAGCCGGCACTGAGACAGGATGTCGAATGCCGGCGGTGCGGAGCCATTTGTGTATATGCATTCCTTAGAACGGCTTAGCGAACGGCCAATGAGCCGAAAAGCAAAATACCGGTGCCTGTGCCCGTGATATGCCCCTTGGCAGCACATCCGTGATCACAGTTCGTTTTCGGGATCGAATTTTTCCGTCATTTCAAGGATCTCTTCCGCGTACATCGGATAGGCCTTGGCGACTCCTGTGATCTCGTCCTTGGCGGAGCGTGCCCTGGTTTCGTTGTAGTCGATCTGTTCACGGAGAGCCTGACGTCTCAGGATAAGTCCGTGGCGGAGCTCGACCATTTCCCTCTTATCCAGAAGAGCCGCAAGCTGGTCGATCCATCTGGCGGGACTGGTCACATGATACCTTGCAAGAAGTCTTATGAGGTCTTCCTTGGCCTGATGAAGGCCTGCGGTATTTTCGTTGAACTGCCTGCGGTCCTCGGCCTCCTGCTTGTACATTCCCCAGAGCTGCTCAAGTTCCTGTCCGTTCTTGCATTCGTATTTGATGTAAAGATATGACAGGAGGTTCCTGTTATTGACGTATCTGATCTTGACCGTGTTCTGAAGCTGGATGAGCTTGCCCATATTACCCGAAGCCCGGCCGAGCTCCTTGTCGGCATCGATGTATCTCACGCATACAACGGTTATTGCGACTGCTGCCGTGGCGATGCAAAGGAAATATCCTATATAAACGTTCATATCGAAAGCGAACTGCATGACGGCAAGTATGACCATAAGGCCCGCGGCCGCTGCGGTAAATATCACAGCCATTCCGCGAAGATTCTCCATTGAATCCTTAAGCTCGCTCTTTCTGAATGCGACCGC
Organism: Lachnospiraceae bacterium; assembly: GCA_016285265.1. Lineage (GTDB taxonomy): Bacteria > Bacillota > Clostridia > Lachnospirales > Lachnospiraceae > AC2028. Next base: position 9,654 of record JAEEQL010000079.1, on the reverse strand, counting down.
CTTCCTTTCGCCGTCAAGACGCTTTAAGTCCTTCTTGATAAGAACTGCCATGCGCTCATTTTCCCTGATGGATGCAAGACCGCCTTCTATTTCATTCTCCCTGCGTCTGAGCGAAGCAAACTGTTCGTCCGTGAGAGGTGACTTTCTGGTACGGAACTTCTCGATGTCGTTCTCATAGGAAAGAAGCTTTCTTGCAACTGAATTAACCTCGGCTCTCTGGGCATCCGGAAGAGCTTCTATCTCCTCCATGTCCTTAAGATACGAGGTTACCTTTTCATACTCGCCCTTCAGCATATCCATCTCGCGGCTGCCCTCCGCTATCTGCTCAAGGCATTCCGCGATGTATCTGGTACGCTGTTGCTGATCGTGAAAGTCAATACCTTCGCGGTCATAGACTATGTCTTCATTCTCACTTTCGTCAAAGGAAGACACGGCGCGTGATGCTTTTTTGAAAAGATCCTTAAAAAATCCCATTTAGTTCACCGGAACCATGCTTCTGTACTTCTCCTTGAGGCCTTCAAGGATATGCTCGTTATCAGCGTGTTCGTCATCCTCGGCGATCTGCTGTCTGATATTCTTCATGATCATATGGGAGATGCCTTCGCCGCATGCTTCGTATTCCTTCTTAAGAGCGTCCATCTCACTTTCGATGGCGATGGAATCGGGACCCAGATCCTGATTCTCCGCAACATATTTGATGAACTGAGTTCCGCTCATGGAAAGTCTGAGTGCTGCGATATAGCTGTGGCGGTGCGCCTGGGTCGGATCGTATTCGAAAGCCTTTCTGAAGCTCTCCGCAGCAAGGCGGTATTTCATCATTCCCGCATACGAATATCCGAGATTGTGATATATGCTTCCCATAAATGCAGTCTTCACGGGAGAATTATCGCTCCCTTCCGTGCTCCACTTGTCTATGATGTTCCTGTAGGCGTGGATCGCCGCTTCGTAATTGCCCGATTCGGCAAGGGTATCGGCCTGCTTTTTCTGGCGCTCCATAACCGACATTCCGGCGCCCATTGTAAGCGTTTTGACAGTTTCGAACACAACGCTTCTTTCAAACAGACCGGTGTACTCGAGAATATATCTGCAGAAATCTCCGAGACCTGCTTTGCCGTTCAGGATACCCATGAGAGCATCCGCAAGCTCGCGGAGTCCGAGATCCCTGTAGATCCATTCGAGAAGATTCTTGTTCATTATCTGGTCATCGATCAGCACGGCATTTTCGCGGAATGCAACGCAAAGCTCCTCTATGCAATAAACCGGTATCTCGATTCCGGGTATCACATAGGGAACCTGTGAGTATATTCCTATTCCGAGTGAAATCCTTGATGCCATTACGGTAATGTGATCTCCTCTTCCCAAGTGTTGGCCTTGGTGTGCGTAAATGCACCGAGGCCCATATCTTCTATTACCACGCTGAGCGTTTTGATCGCTGACATCGATGCGCTCAGTTTCATTCTTGTAAGTTCTCCCTCATAGCCTTCGAGAGTGATGATAACGTCGGAATTACCGCCTCCGGTTATCGAGGAAACGGAAAGTGTGACTTCATTTCCGCCCGAGATATAAAACTCAACCGAAGATTCCGCTTCATACCAGCAGGTACCCGCATCGAGAAGCGCGTAGTACACGTCGGATCCCTGACTCAGAAGATGCATTCCGATATTGCTCGAAAGCTTATCGTCTCCGAGGAAGATATGATCCGGATGCTCCGCTGCTACGGGTTCCTTTCCCGGACGTCCGTCCGAAAGAAGGTTCTTGTCGAGGAGTGCATAAACGGCTCCCTTGGAAAAGAGATTGGTTCCTCCGAACACCTTGCCCTTGCTGCACATATACTTGAGCGAATTGGGCAGCCCTTCGCTGTCAAAATCCTCTCCGACAAGATAGTAAGAGTAATCGCGTCCGAACGAACATCCGCTCTGCACTGCCTTGAACAGTATCGCATCGAATTCGTCGGGAAGCGTTCCCCTTCCCTGGGGAAGTTCGAAATACGTTGTGTCGGCATGTACGACCTGCGGTCTGGTATTTTTGTTGACGGGAAGGCTTGTCATGCAGAGCTTTCTTTCATCAACGGTAAAGAGCATGGGGTTGGAGTAGATCTTGTCTTCGCCCTGGTGCGATACGTAATGATAAAAGCTCTCCGAGTGGGTCATGAAATAGACCTTGTCGGTCTTGATGTGAAGGCTCCTCATCGATTCCCTGATAAGATCCATCGCATCTGTTGTGACCTCAGGAAGCGTGAACATGACGGCTTCCATTCTGTCGGATGATCCCACATTCTGGAGAAGTCCGAATGCTCTCTTCAGGTAAAGGGTGAAAAGCGAATCCGCGCTGTAGACAAGCCCGTCGATCTGCGTGTCCTCACCATCAAGTGCCTTTCTGTAGATATCTTCCACAAGCACGCTCTCTCCGGCATCGGATGAAGCAAATGCTTCTTTGCCGAAAAACCACTGACCGGCTCCGTGCCTCTTTGACAGAGCCATGGGAATGACATACTCCTCGGAACCCGCAACAAGAGAAACGGTACGGATCTCTCCGTGATCAGAACTGTAGCTGATCCCGCAGGATGAATCGCCGATGTCAAATCCCACAATATACCTTTTTCCGCTGCCGCCGAAGCCGCCGGGAAGTTTTAACATATCACTCCAGACTGAACAACTTCTTGTTCATGTACTCCTTTTGATAGTATTCGTCGTAAAGCTTGTCGAAGGTCTCGCCGTCCTGAAGGGTATTGCTGACGAGCATATCGGATATCAGTCCGAACCTTGTTCCTTCGGTGGGCCCGAGGACGTCATTTTTCCTGAGCACTCCGCTCGTACGGAGTTCGGAAGTATTTCCGGTTTCCTCGGTTATGTAGTACTGTACGCATTCTCCGAAAAAGAGGATGAATTCTTTGAAGCATACGCCTCCGCACACTTCCCTCATACGCTCTTCCCTGTACTTACCGGTCTCGCCGGATTCGCTTGCGAATGTGTAATGGATGATCGCGGTATTTCCTTCGGATGCCCTGTAATCAATGATCGTCCTGTCGCACATGACATCGAGGACTTCAAGGAGCTTCATCCTGAGTTCGCCTTCGGGGAACGAATCCTCCGAAAGAAAACTCTGGAACATTCCGAGATGGATCCTCTCCTTCATCATCATGCCGAGAAGCTTGATGATCCTGACACGGATGTCATCAGTGATCTCCTTGGGATTCTCGGAATAATATTTGAGGTATGCGAGTGCGGCTTCCTTGGGGAACTGTTCTCCTTCGCTCGAAAGATTTCCGAGTTCGTCGAAGACACCGGGAGATATAAGTTTCTCGTGTACGAAGTAGTCGTAGCACGACTGGAGAAGGAATGCCTTGACCACTTCGGGGTCCGGAGACTGTGTCAGGTAATCGGTGAATATCTCATTTCTTTCACCGACGAACGCTCCGCTGTAGAGCATCTGGACAAGCATCCTCTCTTCAAGGCTCTTTCGGTCAACTCCGTATCCGCCGGCCATCTTCCAGATATTCCTGAGATCCTTGCACTGCCCGCGGTAATACTTCGAAAGATACGAAAGGATTATTCCGTCCTTTTTGCCCAGACTGATGCAATAGACAGCCGAAGCGGTAAGGATAGGATCTTCTTCCTCTGAAGGCTCTGACAGCTGCCTGTCAAGGAATGTCTGCATATATCTGGGATCCGCAAAATACGGGCCGCAGTTTTTGATGATATCGTAGATAGGCCTATAGTCGGCCGTCATCAGCATGAGTCTCATGACCTCACATCTGTTCGCCGGAGTCATGAGTTCGGGACGGGCGTGCTTAAGGCCGGTTATAAGTGAAGAACGGTCACCCTTCTGTGCAAAATGATCGAGGAGCTTTAACAGGTACTCATCCGCAGTGCTTCTTTCAAGTTCCTCGGAAGCAGCCAGATTCTGATATCTGAGTATGTTATTGTCATCGATCCTTTCATCCTTTTTGGAGGATGACAGAGTGATCATATTGAATCTGTCATTGTCATATACGCAGTCGGAAACCGCCTTCAGGAACTTGCCGGGAAGCATCAGCTTTTCAAGAGTATAATCCCCGCTCTTTACATATCTGTTTCCTGCCGCGTCCTCGAGCGCGATCACATAATCGCTGCCGTAAACGGATATCCAGCCTCCGCCTTCTCCGAGCTTGTATTCCCAGGGGTGCTTAAAGCCCTTCTGGTAAACATACGCTTTGGCGAATCTGGTATCCGATGACTGGAGCCATACTGAGAAGAGCATGTCGGCAAAGATCCTCGCATTGCTCCTGTCAAGCGATGCGGGGCTGAGTACGTCATAATAAACGGCCGCAAGATGTCTTGTGATGATACCCTTTGAGATCTGGTCCATCGCAAAGCTCTCCATCTTGGGCTGATAAACCTCCATGAGGTTTCCGAGCTCTCTTTTATGTCTGATCACATAGTGATACAGATACGCGGTATGAAGAGGATCGAGCGTATCGGACATGGAGAAATATTTAAGGACGTTCATGGGGATATCGTCAAAGGAATCCTCATCAAGACTCATGACGTAATTCTCATAGAGATTGGTGAGCCTTATATCCTCAAGTGTTGCTTTCTTGTACCATGCTGCGGCCTCGCTGTCACGCCTGAAGCTTCTGATGAGCTGTGAGCATATCTCTTCGAGTATGCGGTTATCGGGACTTACCGTATACATCGCTTCAAGGTCCTTCAAAAGAAGCGGAAGCGCGGTCCTGCTCCTTCCGGAGATATACAGAAGGTTCTCCTTCATCTCCTCTCCGAGAACATTCTTCCTCAGTCCGAAAAGGATCGTCTGAAGGGTATATCTGTCAGGCTCAGATGCAAGCCTGGGGTTATCCTTAAGAAGCATTGTTCCTTCCGCGAATATGGCAGGGCTGTTGCAATCTTCTTCGCAGAGCTTCCTCATCGCATTCCACATGCCTTCGGCATCGCCGTTTTCAAGGAAGCGCACCTTCGCATGAAGCCATCTTACCCTCCAGTCATCGCTGAAGCGTTTGGACATATCGTCGAGATGCCTGCGTGAACGCTTTGCGACCGTCTCGTTGGGAAGCGAGGTGCTCAGATAATCAAGGTATGCCATATCAAGGACAAAGGTCCTGGAATTGGTTGCACGTCCTCTTTCGTTCTTTTCGAGAAGCTCACTTGCATATCTGCAGGTCCACTCGGCTTCACTGTCCCTTCCCTGGATAAGGAGAAGGTGTGCCTGCATGAGCTTCGCGGTTATATCGTATTCGTCGAGAGTGAGCATCTGGTCGATGAGTCTGCCCATCTCGGCAATGAATGAGCTTCCGCTCGTAAGACCGAGTATGCTGCGGATATAGCATTCGGTAACCCTGATGGAAAGGTTCTTTCTCGCACGCTGTGTCTTGGTGCTTCCGACGCCTCTGTCAATGCTGAGCCATACGGGGATGACCAGCTCGGTATATGAATTAAAAAGAATGACCTTGCCGGGGTGAAGTCCGGGCGCACATCCGGAAGGATCGACGAACAATCTCAGGGGACAGATATTGCCGGAAAAGTCCGCTGATGAAAGTGACTTGGTTTCGGTGAATATAAATCCGCCTTCGCATTTTACGGAAAGATTCGTATATCCCCAGCCGTCCTTATTTATCTCAATGCTTATCTCTTTGAGATCGGAGGTTCTGTTCCTTGCGGATACATTCACATTGATCTCACCGCCGCGGTAATTGTAAGTGACGCGGTTCTTCTTGCCGGCATAGATAAGGAATTCCTCAACACCCTGCTCGGATCCGCGCTTGTGCGAAAGAGCCTTGTATGAAAGCTTGGTCTGCGTATCGGAATCCGCTATGACATATGGAAACTCCCTGGAATAGAAAAGCTCGACGGCTTCATCCCAGTTTGCCCTTGCAAGATTGGTGAAATGGAAAAGATTCTTAACGGGCCCGATGGAAGAATCCGGAACGGGCCTGATGATGTTAACGGAAAAAGGGATATAGTACTCTCCCATATTTGAGATAACGGAAAATACACCTTTGATGGTGTCTCCTTCGTTACAGTATTCTTTTTTGAGAAGATATGTGATCTCTGAATCGGAACCGGTAAGGGTGTCGGAAACAAGTTCAAGTCTCAGATCCGAGGATATGACCTTTCCTTCGGGAACGGTACCCGCCGGCGAATAAACGTGAAATGACCCTTCATATTCCTCCCCCATCGGAATATCAAGCTCGATCCTGGAACAGGAAAAATCAAGAGACAGATCTTCAGATGTGTAATTGCCCTGTAAAATCCTCGAAAGAACCCGGCGCATTTACCCCTCACCATGCATTCACAAAGTTACTGAAATTATAGCAAATTTTCTGAATTTAGTAAACAAAAAAGCCCCGTAAAATACGGGGCTTTTGAGTATTTTTTGACTTTTATTTTTCGTCTGCGAGAAGCATCAGAATGTCGTTGCTTCTTGCGATGAAAGTTGCCATTTCGTCTGCGGAAAGAGGTGCCTGCTGTATCTTGGCAAGATCGTAAAGCTGCTCACAGATAAGGCGGGTATTTTCACCGTCCTCATGCTCGGTGACATACTTGACGAGGGGATGTCCGGCATTGAGGATGAGAGTCTCTCCTTCGCTTCCGAAATCACCCATATCCATGCCCCTTGCGGCATACATCTTCATCATATCCTGCATACGTCTGGTCTCTTCGGAAAGGGTGAGCATTGAAGCGACCTTCTTGTTCTTGAGCTTTTCAACCTTGACAGTGATCTTGTCCTTCTTGAGAACCTTCTTCATTATGCTCTCAACAGTCTTGGTAAGCTCTCCGAGTTCTTCCTCGGTCTTCTTGGAGGTCTTGGTCTTCATTGCATCGGTGACATCGGCATCGATACGCTTGAACCTTACGCCCTCATTCTTGCTCTCAAGCTGCTGGATGAAAGGCATATCGATATTGTGTGTAAGGATGACCGCATCCATCTTGGCAGCCTTGAACATTGCGATGTACTGGCTCTGCTGGGTGGGATCGGTGACGTAGTAGATGGTCTTTTCCTTCTTTTCATCTTCCGCTTTGTCTTCCTTTGCATCAGCTTCGGAAGCCTTCTCTTCGGTCTCTCCCTCTGTCTTCTCGCCGTCCTCATCCTCCGTGTCGATGGGCTTTACTTCAAGGCACTCGGGAAGAGTTAAATACTTGCCGTCGATATTCTTGAAGAGGATGTAGTCGTTGATCTTGGTACAGAACTTGTCATCCTTGAGGCATCCGAACTTGATGAAGGGAGCGATGTCATCCCAGTACTTCTCGTACTCTTCCTTGTCGGTCTTGCACATTCCGGAAAGCTTCTCGGCAACCTTCTTGGTGATGTACTCGGAGATCTTGGTGACAAAACCGTCGTTCTGAAGCGCGCTTCTCGATACGTTCAGAGGAAGGTCGGGACAGTCGATGACACCCTTTAAGAGCATAAGGAATTCGGGAATGACCTCCTTGATGTTGTCCGCGATGAATACCTGGTTATTGTAAAGCTTGATGGTTCCCTCAAGAGAATCGTACTCCATATTGATCTTGGGGAAGTAAAGGATTCCCTTGAGATTGAAGGGATAATCCATGTTCAGGTGGATCCAGAACAAAGGCTCCTTATAATCCTGAAATACCTTGCGGTAAAACTCGAGATACTGTTCCTTGGTGCATTCGGAAGGATTCCTTGCCCAAAGGGGATTGGTCTCGTTGATAAGCTCGGGACGCTTTTTGATCTTAAGACGCTCCTTGCCCTTAACCTCCTCGGTTCCGTCTTCTTTCTTTTCTACCGTGGGATGGATCTCTTCGACTACGACATCATCGTCTCTCTTATCCTCGAGGTCGATGGTCTCGGTAGCATCGTCATCTTTCTTGGTAAGGTAGATCTCGGTAGGCATGAAGCCGCAATACTTCTTGAGAACCTCCCTTGCCTTGTACTCATTGCAGAACTCAAGGCAGTCCTCGTTTACAAAAAGAGTGATCGTGGTTCCGACCTCAGCCTTGTCGCCGTCCTTAATGCTGTATGAGGTGCTTCCGTCGCACTCCCAGTGAACGGGCTTCGCATCCTTCTTGTAGGAAAGGGTATCGATATGGACTTCATTTGCGACCATGAATGCGGAATAGAATCCGAGTCCGAAATGTCCGATGATCTGGTCCGAATTGCTCTTGTCCTTATACTTTTCGATGAAATCGGTAGCGCCGGAAAATGCGATCTTGGTGATATACTCTTCAACCTCATCGGCGGTCATGCCGAGTCCGTTATCTGTAATGGTAATGGTCTTGGCGGAAGGATCCACCTGCACATCTATTCTGCCCTTGAAGCCCTCGGGAAGCTCATACTCACCCATCATGTCGAGCTTCTTAAGCTTGGTAACGGCATCGCATCCGTTCGAAACAAGCTCACGATAGAAAATATCGTGGTCCGAATACATCCATTTCTTGATTATCGGGAATATATTTTCGCTGTCTATCGAAAGATTTCCCATTTTTTCGTTCATAATATACGCCTCCTTAAACGCGGTAATTTTCGCCGCATTTCTTCAACAAACACTATATTAGGACCCCACCCGCGCAAAGTCAATAAAAAATTAGCACTCAAGTCAAAAGAGTGCTAACAAAGTGCCGCAAACCCTTGTATTTACTGCATTTTCCGAGTTCTAAAACTTTTCTAAAATACCCGTCAGCTCCCTTCCGCCATGTTCACCCGTGCAAAACAGGGGGACGGTTCCGGCGTTTCCGTTATTCTGTATTTCGCGGATGACGCGAATGTATGCGAATTCTCGCTTTTCGTCGTCAAGCGCGAAACTTGTTCGACATTAGCTTCATCTCATGCCGCAGGCCATTCACTTCGTTCAGGCCAGGCGGCCGTTTCTAACGCAGACGACGAAGTCTCGAATTCACATACATTCGCGTCACCCGCGGACAAAGTATACAGGGAACACCGGAACCGTCCCCTCGTTCACAAAAAACCGGGACGGCGGAGCCGTCCCGGTTGGTTATTCGTCTTCAAGTTCCGACAGGTACATGTCGTGGATCATGTCGAGCTGCGCGATCATCGTGGTCGCCTCGCGCCCGTAGGCTTTGGAGCATTTATGCGAGACCTTGGAGTGCTCTTCCTGGTGGTCGTCCATCTCCACGGTCATCTTGACCGCACCGATCTCAAGCTCATTGTCGAGATGTGCTATGACCTCGTTTATGAACTCTTCGCTCGCTTCCCTCTTGGGATAATCTATTCCTCTGTATCTGTCCTCATGCATATGATATCCTCCGGGATCACAGTCACTCAGCCGTCAGTCCTCGGAATTGCCCAGACCCGCTTCGACATTGGCTGCGCGAAGGAGGGTTCTGATCGAGTCGCGGTCGAGGTTAAGCTGCTCGCCGAAGGGATTGATGGTGACGCCCTTTACATCATTAACGGATAGAGCATAGTCGAGAAGCCAGATGATACCGGTCTCAAGAAGCTCGTGTCCCGCACCGAGAGTCTTCTGCTCGTTGGATGTAAATGCGGGGATCCATGCTCCGTCGCTCGCACCGACAAGGCTGATGGAAATGGGTCTCGATCCGTCGGCATTCTTTTCATCCGCAACATCATCAAAGGTTGCTCCCTTTTTAAGGATCCTGACGGATGTAAGAACGGTATCGTTTCTGTTGATGAAGGAAACGAGTTCTTCCCTGAGCTTAAGGTTGTTGTCTTCCGTCT
>JAEEQL010000185.1 GCA_016285265.1 Lachnospiraceae bacterium | reverse complement strand
GCATAATCATGGATCTTTTGGTTGAACTTCTCCTCTGAAAGCTGCTTAAGGGCCAGCATTCCCGAACACTCGGCCTGACCTTCGAACTTCTCGATCAGATCCTCCTGATGAACAAACTCTCCGATTTTCAATTCACGCAAGGCTCTGCTAGCAAGAATCGTTCTCAGGATTTCGGCCTTGCGCTTCGGATCCGCATCAGTCGATTCAGCCAGTAACTCGTCCTCATTCTGCTTAATAAGATAATTCTCCTCATCGTCCGGATACTGCAGTAGTTTCAGATCGTTTGGGAACTCCACATCCTTCAATGTATCATATTGAAACGCATGAAACATCTCGTGCACGATACCTGCAGTAAATACATCGAGGTCGTATGAACCTAGCGGCTGGTCAACATGCCATATCGCTATATACTCCCCTTCATACTCCTTAGCTGTGTTGCCAAAGAAGCCTTGCTGAGGGATTTCCCTGTCCTCGAACCAGATGGTATCATCGTTGTACAGTGCAAATCTGTATTTATGGAATCCGGGATAAATAGCATCAAAATCGATACTGTTAAGTTTTTGGTTTACCTGTTCATGAAAATGTCTCATTTTGGTACCTCCGTATAATGATTGTTCTCAGTTTCTGTATACATAATACCAAAATGAGGCACTAGGATTCAATTTGAAAAGTGATGGGTTTTTCATATCTCAAGGTAAATCCGCTTGACCTGCTCCTCATCGCCCATAAATATAAACCTGATATTCTTATCTTTCTTCTCGCACCTGAACTCTACGTTTTCAACATCCTTCATAAGGTCACAGACTTTGCTGACCAAGGGTTCGGAGTCACTTTCAGCTACGCACCTGTCAATGACCAGGCATAATTCATTGCCTGGTTTCTTGTCCGCCTTTAAGAAGTCAAACACCGGTGCATAGTGCTTTGCCTTAATCGCCGGTGCGATATAAGGATTTTCCAACATCGCCAGGAAATTATCTTCGGAAAATACCCACTTTCCATCTATTTTCGATGCAGTGGCAATTCCGTCAGACAGATAATTCCGTATGGTTCTGGTCGTAAGTCCGGTCATTTTTGAAACTTCGTTTATAGAATAAGTTGCCTTCAGCATATTTTCTCCATATCTCATCACACTTAAAATATAGCCGCTCCTAACCTGAAATATGCCCCATTTCAGTATATATCATCCCGTTCTTTAGTCAAAGTCACCTCGAAAACGCCTTCAGCGTTTCCTCGGTAACAAAACGATGCTCCGCTAAGAGGTGGGGGATATCTTTTATTTTGTTATACTACAAAAACATGGTCATATAGATTGGTATATATAACACGCCATCTTCAAACGCCAAATCCTTCGTATAAATAATATATCTGTCATTCATTTTAACTTGATACTTGTCCTTGAAATAATCAAAGGATTTATGGCTTTTATATCCAGACGATTTTACTTCTATCGGTGACAGTCTCTTTCCTCTTACCGTGAGAAAATCAACCTCGTATGTCTTGCTAACGCTGTTTCCCTCTGGGCAATGTTCAAATTCATGAAAATACAATTCATGCCCATTAGCTCGAAGCATTTGAGCAACCATATTTTCAAATATCATTCCCTGATTGATACCAAGATCATCAATGATCAGAGAACGATACATCTTATCCGTATCTCCCCCATTATTTAAAATATGTGTTATGAGAAGACCCGTATCGCCCATGAACATCTTGAATTTCGTCCTGTCAGCGTACATTTCCAGTGTGACTTCAGGCTTCGTAACATTGATACAGTTGTTTACAATCATTGCCTCATTCAAAAATTCAATCGCATTGCCGCAGTTTCTCGTACGGGCATTTTCATCTACCACTGATAATCTGAATACCGAGTTATGATTCGACAGTTGTTCCGGTATGGACTTAAACACAACTTCAGCCCTATCACCGTCCTCAGAATCATGTTTTTTCAAATCATTTATATATAGTCTTAGGATGCCTTTTTTTACCCTGTCTATCTCCTTATAAGTCTTTCCGTCGACATATGCTTGGGCAGCCTGTGGCATTCCTCCAACCGCCATATACACACGGAACTCTTTCAAAATTTTTCTGTGAATATCATTTCCCAGAGGTTTTCTCTTTTCAAAAGCCTCCCGGCAAGTATCAACTATCACGTTATTACCTACAGCCCAAAGGAACTCTTCAAAGTCCATCGGATACATCTTTATATTCTCTTCTTCCGAAGGGATAAGAATATCCTTTACGTTCTTTTGAATGGAAATCAAAGATCCGGTCTCTATATAATCAAATCTGCCGTCCTTTACAAGCTGCTTTATCGACTGCCTGGCTTTGGGAAAGAACTGAACCTCATCAAAGATGATCACACCCCTTCTATTTTTAAGCGTCTTTCCTGTTAACACGAAAAGATTGCGAAAAAATGTATCCATATTTGAAATATTATCAAAATTATCCTTGAC
>JAEEQL010000184.1 GCA_016285265.1 Lachnospiraceae bacterium | reverse complement strand
TATCCCAAGGTCATCGAGAAGCAGTTCATGGCAGAGATTCCCTTCATGGCTACCGAGAACATCATGATGGATGCCGTCAAGAACGGCGGAAACCGTCAGGAGCTCCATGAGAAGATCAGAACCCTTTCCATGGAAGCAGGAAAGCATGTCAAGGAAGAGGGACGTGACAACGATCTTCTCGAGATGATCGCAGCCGATCCCGACTTCGGAATGAATCTTGACGATCTTAAGAAGACACTTAAGCCCGAGAACTATGTGGGCCGTGCTCCCAGGCAGGTCGAGGTTTACCTCAGGGATGTGGTTGATCCCGTGCTTAAGGCCAATGCGGATGTGCTCGGAATGGGTGCCGAGATAAATGTATAATTTAATGCTTTACTAAAATAAAGCATTAACATATAATAGACAGTCGGGGCTCGTCCCCGGAACAAGTTGTTTTAGATTTGAAAGGCGGAAATTAAATGGTCACAGCGATCGTAGGCGCTAACTGGGGTGATGAAGGAAAAGGCAAGATCACCGATATGCTTGCCCAGGATTCCGATATCATCATCAGATTTCAGGGCGGAGCAAATGCAGGTCACACCATAGTCAATAACTACGGTAAATTTGCCCTCCATACGCTTCCTTCCGGAGTTTTCTATTCACATACGACTTCCATTATCGGAAACGGTGTTGCACTCAACATCCCCGTCCTCGTTAATGAGATAAACGGCATCGTTGAGAAGGGCGTACCCAAGCCCCACATCCTCGTATCCGACAGAGCTCAGATCGTAATGCCTTATCACATTCTTTTTGATAAGTACGAAGAAGAAAGACTTGCCGGAAAGTCGTTCGGATCGACCAAGTCCGGAATCGCTCCTTTCTATTCGGATAAATACGCTAAGATCGGCTTCCAGGTAAGCGAGCTTTTCGACGACGAGATTCTTGAGGAGAAGGTTCCCAGAGTGCTTGTCCAGAAGAACGTTCTCTTAAGAGAGCTTTACCACCAGCCCGAGATAAGCGTTGAGGAAACTCTTAAGACTCTCAGGGAGTACAGGGATATGATCGCTCCTTATGTCTGCGATGTTTCTCTTTTCCTTGATGAGGCAATCAAAGCCGGAAAGAAGATCCTGCTCGAGGGTCAGCTCGGAACCATGAAGGATCCCGATCACGGAATCTACCCCATGGTAACCTCTTCATCAACACTTGCGGCATACGGTGCAATCGGTGCGGGAATCCCTCCCTATGAGATAAAGAAGATCGTAACCGTCTGCAAGGCATATTCATCAGCTGTAGGAGCCGGTGCTTTCGTATCCGAGATCTTCGGCGACGAGGCTGAACAGCTCAGACGTAACGGCGGAGACGGCGGAGAGTACGGAGCAACGACCGGACGTCCCAGAAGAGTCGGATGGTTCGACTGCGTAGCTTCCAAGTACGGATGCAGGCTTCAGGGAACAACGGATGTGGCGTTCACCGTTCTCGATATCCTCAAGTACCTCGATGAGATCCCCGTATGTGTGGCTTACGAGGTCGACGGAAAAGAGACCAAGGACTTCCCCGTAACAAGCAAGCTCGAGAAGGCTAAGCCCGTTCTCAAGGTATTCAAGGGATGGAAGACCGACATAAGAGGCATCAAGAATTACGATGACCTGCCTCAGGAGTGCCGCGACTATGTAGAGTTCATCGAAAAGGAGATCGGATATCCGATAACAATGATATCCAACGGACCTTCCAGAGACGATATCATCTACAGGAAGTCACCTCTTTCAAAATGATAAAGGATGCCGGAATTCCTTAAGGGGAATTCCGGCTTTTAAGGTTTTAATATGATAAAAAATGTTGTATTTGACATAGGGAATGTACTTACCGACTGGTGCTGGGAGAAGTTCCTTGCGGACAAGGGCTTTGACGATGAGATGATAAAACGCATCGCAAAGGCTTCGATAGAGACATGGTACTGGCATGAATATGACAGGGGCGAGCTGCCCTTTGAAGAGATCATGAAGGGATTCATATCCGCCGATCCCGAAATAGAATCCGAGCTTCACAAAGCCTTTGACGACATGACCGGAATAGTTACCGGAAGGGATTATGCGATCCCCTGGATAGAAAGTATCAAAAAGGCCGGCTGCAGGGTTTATTATCTTTCCAATTTCTCGGCCAAGACAGCCGATGAATGCAGGGATGCCCTGAACTTTATCCCTCACTGCGACGGCGGCCTCTTAAGCTGCGAGGTCAGGCTCATAAAGCCCGATCCGGCATTTTATAAGACTCTTTGCGATAAATATTCCCTTATCCCCGAAGAGTGCGTATTTTTCGACGATCTTGAGAAAAATATAAAAGCCGCAAAAGACTGCGGCTTCAATGCGTTCGTATTTACCGATCCGGATAAGGCAAATGAGGACTTAAGGAGTCTCGGAGTCATTGTCTGAAGCATTCTCCGAAGCTTCTTTTGCTTCTTTTTCACCCGGGATCTCGGGAAC
>JAEEQL010000183.1 GCA_016285265.1 Lachnospiraceae bacterium | reverse complement strand
ATAGCTCCAAGAGTATCCTCAAATCTCAGTTTCCCGGCTTCGATCAGCTGAAGGATCCCCACGGCCACAAATGTTTTACCCATGGATGCAGTTGCAAATCTTGTGTTAAGCGTATTCGGTATCTCATTCGCCATATCGGAAAATCCGCCGCTGTAACTCAAAATCACCTCGTCATTGTGAACGATATATGCATTTCCTCTGAAATCCTTGTCCATTTCCACTTTTATAATAAACCTCTTTCTCCGGACTATTTGTGGATTGTTTCAATCCGATTACTTACTCATCCTGTTTCTTCTCGGAATCCTTGATCCTATAATAATCCTCAGCATCAATTGTAATTTCGATATGCTCCTTCGCATTCCTTACCCGCTCAAGGAGCGTTGCGACCTCGACGTTCGGTTCTACGAACAACAAAAAAACAATTATAGAAGGTCCTCGTCTTTATAATCCTTTGACTTAAGAATGGTATATCTGTCCGGAAATACCTCTTTACAGATTGACAGTTCCAATTCCTGTCTGTGTTTGAAATGCGAAAGCAGAGCCACTTCACCGGACAGTCCATTATTCTTTGCATAAGGAGACTCATTGAAATAACCAAGCATCAGCGGAAACCACATTTCTCTCCCCTGATCATCTGCCCGTTCTTTTCTGATCACATCAATATTCGAAGAGATATCCTCGCTCATAAGATAGATGATACGATAATCCCTTTCACCCAGAGTATTTTTTATCTCCCTGTAAAAAGAAATTATTTCCTCATCGGTTGCATTTCCGAACAGGCTCATATCCTCTACTATATTCTGAAAAAGAGAGCACTCGAATATGTTTCCGTCAGTATTCCAGTTCGCAAACCGATTCAAAATAATCTTCTTAAACGTCTCACGAGATACACGGTTATTGTAAATCTCATATTGTTCCAGATCTTTATGAAAGCCGGGAATATCCGTAATGATCTTCGTATAGCAGATGATCATATGATCACCTTCCTCGACGCTTTTCTCCTCAATTACTCTGCGGATAGTGCTATACTTTTCAAGTATTTCATTATATTTTTCGCGAGTCACATAAGCGCACCACGAAAGTTCTACAGGAGAATAATCTCCTTCACGTACAGCCTCATAATCCGTATGCCTGTCTGCTATTTTCCCTACAAGCGTACTTTTACCACTACCCTGCAAACCTTCTACAAAATAATTCATCCTATTTTGCTTGTCTCCCTTATCCGGTCATGGTCCCCAATAACTCATTTCCCTTTTCTGACGTAAATCAGCAGAAAATTCAGTATGTCATATAACCCTTTATCCAAAAAGTCCTTATCTCTTAGACCATATTCATGTCCCGATTCAAACCATTCCTGCCATGCGATGTCATAACACTCTGCTTCTTTGACATCGATACTGCAGCAGTCACCGCATTCTTTGTTTAACAAGTCTGACCACCATTTGGCGGTTTTAAAGAGTTCGGAATCATCGCCTTCGGCCCATGTTTCAAACAGCTGCTTTATCTCGCCCTGTGGTTGTTCTTTCAATCCGGGAATGGCGATCATCACATAACCGTCTTCCTTGACGAACGGCAGGATCTTCTCTGCAAATACTCCTTCCTTACACCCAAAATAATGATAAGAGTCCACACTGACAATGCTATCGAAATAATCCTCTGCAAATGGCATATCCATTGCGTCACCATGGATCGGTATGATCTTATCCTCGAGTCCGTTATCCTTTATCCTTGTATAGTTTTCGGTTGCCGGAACCCATAGATCAAACGCATAAACGTGATTTGCATCTGTTTCATTGGCAATAAAAAGCGATGTTAATGCATATCCGCATCCCAGATCCAAAGTGCGGTCAAATTTCACGTCTTCCGGGCATCTTCTGATCAATTCATCAAGCAGTCTGAAAGAATTCGGCCCCATCAAATATTCCTTAGTAAAATACTTCTTATACTTTTCTATATCACCCATTTCAACCTCCATATTCCTTTTTAAACCTTATCTTTACAATCAATCATTTTTTGCATCTTTGATTCCGTAATAGTCCTCGGCATCTATACCTATTTGCACATAGTCTTACTACCCAATCCCTGCATAAGGGATTTTGTGGATTAGGCATTCTGCGGCATCCTCGATATCTTCATAATCAAGTTCTTCCCCTTCACGGATACAGCACTCAAATTCATCCACAATATTCTCGATCAACACCATGTCGATGAATAGTGGCAACTTTTCCGACATTTCCTCCGGAAGATCCGTTTCGGTTTTGTAACCCTGCAGTTGAATTTCGAAGATCTGATGCATCAACTCAAAGCGCTTTCCGGGATCTGTTTCCTGCCTTGTCCAGCCTTCGTTATGAATCCAGAGATTGGCAAGATCGAACATATACCAGCAGTTTAAACAGTTGTCAAAATCGAATACTGTAATCGCACCCGTATCCATATCGATATGGTAGTTGCCATCGCTGTAATCAAAATGCACCA
>JAEEQL010000078.1 GCA_016285265.1 Lachnospiraceae bacterium | reverse complement strand
TGCCCGTATCGACATTATTCTTTCCCGAACCGTCGATGGTCAGACTGATCCTGATATCAGTCTCTCCGGTTTTTCTGGAAACATCTGCTTTTCTTATTTTCTTTGCTGCGGGCATAACTGCCTCCTTATGGATTAATGAAATAATTATTCAAAACGAACTTTTATGCTGTTTGCGTGAGCTGTCAGTCCCTCGTTATTCGCAAACAGTTCTATGGACTTGGAGTCCCTTTCAAGAGCATTCTTTGAATAGTATATAACAGAGCTCTTTTTAATGAAATCATCAACATTGACCGGGCTGAAAAATCTTGCGGTTCCGTTTGTGGGAAGGATGTGGTTGGGACCTGCAAAATAATCACCGAGGGGTTCCGAGGAATACTCTCCGAGGAAGATCGCACCGGCGTTTCTGATCTTGGTCATTACTGCGAAGGGATCTTCGGTAAGAATCTCAAGGTGTTCGCTTGCGACGGTATTAACGGTATCTATTGCCTCATCCATATCCGAAGCCAAAAGGATATATCCGTAATTATCAAGGGATTTTTTTATGATCTCGCTTCTTGAAAGAGTCTTTAAGAAGCCATCGATCTCCTCGTTAACTTTCTCGGCAAGCTTTTCATCGGTAGTTACAAGTATTGCGCTGGCAAGCTCATCGTGCTCGGCCTGGCTCAATAGATCTGCGGCCACATATCTGGGATTAGCGCTTTGATCTGCAAGAACCATAACCTCGGAAGGACCGGCGATAGAATCGATGCTGACAAATCCGTATACGGCCTTCTTGGCAAGTGCAACGAAAATGTTGCCGGGACCGGTTATCTTATAAACCTTGGGTATGGACTTTGTACCGAATGCCATTGCACCGATAGCCTGTGCTCCGCCTGCCCTGTAGATCTCATCTGCTCCTGCAATGTCTGCGGCCACAAGCGTTCCGGGATCGATAACTCCCGTCTTGCCGGGAGGTGTGCACATGATGATGCGGTCAACGCCTGCAACCTTGGCGGGAACGATGTTCATGAGAACGCTTGAAGGATATGCAGCCTTTCCGCCGGGTACATATACACCGAGTCTTTCGATGGCTGTGATCTTCATTCCAAGCATCGTGCCGTCGGGTTTGGTTTCAAACCAGGAATTACGGAGCTGCTTTTCGTGGAATTCACGGATATTTTCTGCGGCCTTTTTGATGACCTCGATGTATTCCTTATCAAGCTTAGTATATGCTTCGTCAATCTCGGCCCTTGTAACTTTGATGTTATCTTCGGTAAGCTTAAATCCGTCGAACTTTTCGGTATACTCAAAGAGAGCCTTATCTCCGTTTTCCCTGATGTTTGCAAGGATATCATTTACTGTGGATTCATATTCCGTGTACTGGGCGGGAGATCTTTTGAGAAGTGCGCTCTGGATCTCCGCAATCGAATCCTGTGACAATTTAACGAGTTTCATTCTTTTTCCTCCAAAACCGTCGTTTTCATTATAAATGAAAGGCGGACTATAATTTTATAACAATTCCTTAAGTTTTATGACAAGTTCCCTTATACGGTCTCCCTTAAGCTGCATGCTTACGGGATTTACGATCATCCTTGCGGAAAGCGGGCAGATCTCTTCGAGCACTGTAAGGCCGTTTTCCCTTAAGGTTGAACCTGTTTCTACAATATCTACAATGACATCCGCAAGACCGACGATCGGGCCCAGCTCAACGCTGCCGTTTAACTTGATGATGTCAACTGTCTGGTTCTTCTTATTATTGAAATACTCCTTGGCAATCACGGGGTATTTGCTCGCAACTCTTATCCTCTCATGGTGGAGAAGTTTGTCCGAAGCGGATTCCGGACCGCATACACACATACGGCATTTTCCGAAACCAAGATCCAGGATCTCATATACATTCCTGTTTTCCTCAAGAATGGTATCTCTTCCGACTACTCCGATATCGGCTGCACCGTACTCTACATAGGTAGGTACATCCGGTCCCTTGGAAAGAAAAAACCTTGTCTTGGTATCCTCACTCGTAAAGATCAGCTTTCTGGAAGAAGGGTCCTTCATCTCTTCGCAGCTGATACCGATCTTTTCAAAGAGCTCCATTGTTTTATTGGATAATCTGCCCTTTCCGAGGGCAAAAGTAAGATAATCATCGTAACTGTTCATAATAATCTCCGAATTCGGTTATTTCTTTATCAGTGCCGCTCTTCCGCCATTTTCACGTATGCGGCACGCTTTCTTTACGGCTTCTTCATAGCTTGAAGGATCGCACGGATCGTAGTTGATCTCTTCAACTGATGATTCTTCGGGAAATGCCTTGCCCTGTCTTTCCAGAAGCTTTTCCACATCGTCAGGCAGAATTACAAATCCTACAGCGGGAGCGTCCTTTCCAAAATAAGAAAGAAGCTTATCGTATCTTCCTCCCATTGCAACGGGTGAACCGGCACCCAGAGCGAAAGCTTTGAATACTATGCCTGTATAATACTGGTACTTTGAAAGCATTCCGAGATCAAAGGAAACATATTTCTCATATCCCCTTATCTTAAGAAGATCAAACAAAGAAGTGAGCCTTTCTATGGCTTTCTTGGATATTTCATTGCCGGCATCCTTTTCAAGCTCCGAGAGCATCGAATGATCGGCAAATGTATCCGTTATCCGCAAAAGCTTATCCCTCATTTCATCGGATATATTTAATTCCTTTAAAAGATCTGCTGCGGCAATGGGATTTTTGGATGAGATAAGATCCCGCAGATCGGCTTCTTCTTCGGGAGAAAGCTTTGCTTCCGAACAAAGTCCCTTGAAATAGTCGACCTCTCCCACCGAAATACGGAAGTTTTCAAGTCCTGTCCTTAAGAGACTTTCTATAAGAAGGGATACCATTTCGGCATCGGCATAAGCGGAAGCATCACCTATCAGCTCCGCACCCTCCTGAGTAACCTCAGAATATTTGCCCTGAAGCGATGAGATATTCTGGAAGGTCGATCCGATATAGGAAAACCTGAGCGGTCTGTCTTCATCCATGAAATACTTTGCCGCACATCTGGCGATCGAAGGAGTAAAATCCGGACGAAGCGCTATGGTCTCGTTATCCTTGTCAAAGAATTTGTACAGCTCTCTTGAAGGGATTGTTCCGACTTCCTTGGAGAAAACATCAAAATATTCGAATGAAGGTGTCTGGATATCGGAATAACCGTAGGATGACAGGCAATCGGATATGGTCTTCCTTACGTATTTGATATTGTCGTATTCTTTTCCGTAGATATCCCTTACACCGTCGGGGGTATGCAGTAAATTGTTCTTGAAATTGCTCATAATAACTGATTATATCCTTTTTTCGTGGTAAAATAACTATGTTTGACGGATCTTTTAACGCTTTACTATGCTAATATGCTAATTTGCTAACACATTGAATTATACTTACTGAATATCAATGTGTCAACAGGTTTTTAAAGGCAGCCGGAACAAGTTTTAAATCATATGCGTTAGGGTATAATATGGAATCTGTATATTTTGGAAAAGAAAATAATGAAAACACCGCAAAAGCCGATCAGAAATCTCCTTTAACGTCTTATATGACCGGTACAACCGAACAGGAATCCGCCGAAGAATATACCAAGGTATATACTAAGGAGTATTTTTTTCCCGATGAGAATAATATTAAACTCAGGGCAGAAAGCTTCTTATCAAAATTATTCGGATCGGCGCTGTTCGATTTCTTTGTTCTGTGCATTATCCTGCCCGTAGCTTACGTAAACCTGTACCTTTCGTCTCCTGTTCTTTATTTTGCCGAAAAACAGGTCGTATATACCGAATCCGTATCGCTGGTATATGTTACGGTATTTTTGCTTCTGTATTTGCTTATTCATAATTCATTCCGAAGAAAAATTTATGTATTGGACGGAAAGAACCTCTACGTAATAAGACATACGGTCAGGGTAAAGACATGGAAAAAAGGATTGTTTTCTACCGCAGAAGAAGCCGATAAGCGTATTCATGACAGATACGTTTCATATATTGCAAGCGCCGACAGTCGTATATCCGGTAAAAGCCATCGCGTCAAAAAGATACTGACTTCGGTGACCGAATCCGGTGATATAAATGATAAGGGACGCCTGTTTTCCGGTTTTAACGAAAAGATCATGCGGGATGAGGACGTTCTGATACCGAATCATTATAAAAAATTTGATCCTTCGCAGTCCTATTTCACAAAAAGACCACTGAGGGGATTTATCTTCGTACTGCTTAAGCTTGCATTGTACGGAGCATGCATTTATTTCATCTTATGTGCTGGTATAAAGAAAACAGAGGTTTATAACCGTGATATCGGTGCGTTTACCGATTCCAAGACAGCGGTTTTGGAACCATTGGGATTTGAGCGTGAAGTAAGATATATACCCGGCAACACTTATCATTATATAGATTATGTCGATACTTCCGATTCATATCTTAAAAATTCGGTAAGGATCTATTTTAAAGTGACCGAGGACGGAGTGAAATTCGACGGATCTTTTATCGGTTATGATCTCTATTACGGAGATGATACTTCAAAGATAATAAGGGTCATGAACGAACTTTATGATTTCGATATTCGGGAAACAGCGGATATCGATTCAATGATAGCAGAATATGCGGGAAAAAACGGAGAAGAAATAAAAACCTCAATCACGACGGACATGTATGACATATATGTATATGTTCACGAATCATATTTTGCCGATTACTGCGTCTCTGTTTATGTAACGTCAAGATACAGAGATCCTTTTAACTGATACAAAGTCATTCAGGCCTGTCGGCGAGATCCAGATTAACCTTATCAAGATACGGGACGGGTATGCCGGGTGATTCGGGAATTATATAATCGGGATTAAGTTCATCATGGCGGAAGGATTTCCTTCCGCCGTTTTTGGCTCTGTCCCAGAAGAATTCAAGCATCTGAAGCGGAAGGTAATAAAGCTCACCTCTTCCCGTAAAATAGATCAGAAAAAATGCGATACCGCCCTGCTTTTCAAATTTCCTCATGAACTCAACCTGATGTTCATGAATATTGTTTAATGAAAAAGTATCGGTAGCACATTCCTTGGCATCAAAGCAAATGGGTATTCCCTGAACGGCACCTATATAGTCGACAGTGGACTTCTGGTCAAAATACGCGAGCGTGATGTGCCTGGTTTCCTTATCGATATTTATAGGAGTGATCGGAGTCGGAATCTTCTGAACAAGCGCAAGCCCGGCTTCGTCATATTTTTCATTTGATCTGTTTATGAGATCCTCAAGAGTGGATCCTCTGAGTCCTCTTGATTTCCAGGTAGTCATAAAGGCATTTCCTCTGAACCGAAAGCTTTCGCATATACTTTGATCATATCTTCGGGTACCGGCGCTTTAAAGCATTTTCCGTTATATCCGCTGTTAACATCCGTCACTCTGATCTCGAAAGCATGAAGCATCTGCCTTGAGGCATTATATAACCCTTTTCCTCCGTATTTGGGATCTCCTATGATGGGATGTCCAAGATGCGATAAATGCGCTCTTATCTGATGGCTCTTTCCGGTAAACAGTCTTACCTTCAAAAGACTGGCTTCATCTGCGGAACATAACACTTCAAAGCCCGTTTTGATCTCTGTTGAACCTTCTACTGCTTTATCTGTGAACAGGAGCCTGTTATTCTTCTCATCCTTTTTTACATGGGAAGTATGGATACCTTCTTTTGTGAATCTCCCTTTTACCAGTGCAAGGTAGTATTTTTCGGCTTCTTTTTCCGAAAGGATCTTATTAAGAAAACGCGCACCAAGAAGAGATCTTGAACAGAGAATGAGTCCGGAAGTATTACGGTCCAGCCTGTTACAGATCGAGGGCCTGAAGGATGAAAGTTCATCCTCCCTGATATCGCCGCTGCTTAAGAGATACCCGATCAGATAATCATTTATGGAAAGATCACCGCTTGCATCGGATTGTGAGAGTATTCCTGCGGGTTTATTGAATATCAGTATATTACGGTCCGAATATACCGCATCTAAATTGCCAAATTCTTCAAAGGCCTTGTTATACCTTGAGGTGTCGGTCTTTTCCCCTTTTGAGAACTTATCATATGTTTCGTCGGAAAAGAAAACACTGACAACGTCACCGGCGCAGAGAAGCTCGTGACCGTCAGCCTTGCTTCCGTTCAAAGTTATGTTCTTTTTACGCAGCTGTTTATAGAGTAAGCTTCCCGGGCATGAAGGAAGAAGCCTTTTAAGAAATTTATCAAGACGCTGCCCTGCGGATTCATTTGTAACCGGGATTTCTTTCATTACAAAACTATCTGTTTCAGCACTGACATAACAGCTTCATCTGCACTTTCCGAAGGCTTAAGGGATGAGATCCTGTTAAGATAGGCTTTTTTGTCGGTAAACACTTTAACGGTAATGTTCTTAATGTTTTCAACGGAAAGGATCGAGGTTACATGGTCCTTAAATTTATTCTCGTCAAACTTTGGATCTTCCGAATAACCGATAATGCAGTTATCGGAAACACACAGGTGTGAAACCCTGTAATTGATCTTCTCCGATGTGAAGATCATATCGTACGCGCAAAGCACTCCTTCACACTCGATCTTTTCCTTAAAGCTTTTGTATCTGAGAAACATTATTACCGACACAAGTGCTTTGGATGCGGGAAGAACTCCGAGGACAGCCACAATGGTCAGTAAGTTTTTCTTGGTTCCGGTCGAAATGTAACCTGTAAGAAAGATCGCGACAGATAACGAATAAAGGATTGCTGTTTTGGCAATCTCGTATTTTTTTTGTGTATCAAGATACAGATAAGTACCCTTAAAATTTTCACCCGAAAAAAGTCTGGAAATAGTCATTAACGATATAACCTGTCAGTAAATGAAATTATCACATGATGAGGAACTATCTTTGTAAAGATATAAAACAGCTTCATCATTCCTGTGGGAATTGATATCTCCTTCCTTGCAAAGGAATCCTTAAGGGCTGTTTTAACAACCACATCGGGAGTTGTCATTGCCCATTTCTTCATGGAAAGAGTTCTCGTACCGAGTTTTTCGGCAACATCAAAGAATTCGGTCTTGACCGGACCGGGGCAGACAGCTGTAACATAAATATTTCTGTCCCTGAGCTCAGCATTGAGCGATCTTGAAAAGCTGAGGACATAGGATTTGGTAGCGGCATAAACAGAAAACGAGGGCTGCGGAACGAAAGCCGCACTCGAAGCCAGATTTATTATCCTGGAATTCTTACCCATGAAAGGAAGACATGCATAGGTTATATCGGTAAGTGCCCTTACGTTAAGATCGCACATACCCGTCTCTTCCTTCCTGTCGCCCTTTGTAAATTCACCGAGGATTCCGTATCCTGCGGCATTTATCAGAAACCTAACCCTGCACTTATCGGCACGGAGCATTGCAGAGATCCTGTTTACGGTATTTCTGCTGGAAAGATCCCCGCTTATGACCTTTGCATGATGACGAAGCTTTTCGGCAAGCTCTTCGAGTCTTTCCTTTCTTCTTGCAACGATCCAGATCTCATCCAGTGCATCCATGCTCTGATCGAGTGCCATGGCAAATTCACGTCCGATACCTGATGATGCTCCTGTGATTATAGCGATATATTTCAAATGATTATCCTCCGTAGATCGTGCCGGTCCTGTAAAGCGGTGTTGACTCACCGTTAAAGCTTTCCAGGAAGGTTACGGGTTCCGATTTGGTATAGGCATCATATCTGTTGAAGCCTTTGATGACAATGGTCGGTCTGTATCCGCTTTCAAAAGGAAGAACCAGATCAAAGCTTTCGTCGAATGTACCGTTATAAGTATCCGCGCCGGGCCATGGCTTTGATTCCTGCCAGGTCCATCCTCCGTCTGTTGATAATGCATAGAACATCATCATACCGTCCGCTTCTGTTGCGGTTACGGTAACGGTTACCGTATTGGCTTCGGGATCAATGCTCTTGACCGATATACTTACATTATCGGGTGCGGTCCTGTCTTCATAGGTGGCATCATTAAAAGACGAGGTATCCGCATAAATAAGATCGTCGGATGGACCCGTAAAGTCGATCCCAAGTATCGAACTCTTGAGCCCGAAGTATTCGGCGATCGCATCGGCGTCAGCTCTGCCGTATTCCCTGAGCTGGTCTCCCGTTCCGGTAAACTGTGCATCGACTGTTCCGTCGGCAAAGCAGTGTTCTATGATGACAGCAGGAATCTCCCTGTAAACATTTGCGGAGATTATGGTGTAATAATCACCTTCCGTCCTGAGACCTTTTCTGGTCTTCACACCTCTGGGATAAATACCGAATTCATCCTCAAATCTGTGCATCAGAAGGTTTCCGAACTGATATCCGTATCCGTTATAAGGTGCGATACGGGATGTATAAACCTCTATTCCGAATCTGTCATGAGCATAGCATGCATTATAGTGAATGCTGAAAACAAAATCCGCTTCGACGCTTTCGGCGAATTTAGCCCTGTCGGTAAGGCTCATTGTTGTGTCGTTATCGAACCTTGTCATATATACGGTAACGCCTTCGTACAGGTTAAGTCTCTCGGCAAGAGCCTGTGCGGTCATAAGGTTCATGAATCTTTCCTGGATCCTGCCGCCCTGTGTGCCGGTGTCGGTTCCGCCGTGTCCGGGATCTATGACTATAACGAGGTTGTCATCCCGGGGAAAAACTCTGTCCGCGGCAGATACTTTTAATTCCGGTATCGAGACCAGGAAAAAGAGCAGTAACACGGATATGCATTTTTTCAATGCAGTATATTTCATAAACAATGAGAAAAATAAAACCGGCTTTTAATAAGCCGGTTTATCATTTTATTCTTTATTGGTATCGGGATAAACCGTACTGACACTGGGGCCTGAAGGTCCGGGCTTTTCATCTCTTCCGGAACGTGATTCCTTAAGAGAATCATGATCGGCCTTTACAGCCTGAAGCTTGGAATTGAGGGCATTCAGAAGAGAATCATACTGATCCGATACGGTTCTTGAAGATGAAGCAAGAAGTCCTTCAACGTACTTCATGACATCTTCCATGTATTCCATGGCCGCATCCCTGCATGCGTTTGCTTCGCTGGTCGCATTGTCAAGGATCTGCTGAGCCTCGGCCATAGTCTGGCTCGTTACGGCATCTGCCTGCTCATAAGCCTTCTTCATGATCTCATTCTGTGAGAGCATCTCATCGGTCTGAGCGGTTGCTTTCTCGATAAGTCCGTCAGCCATCTTCCTTGCGTTATCAAGGATCGAATCCTGATTGCTGATGATCTTCTGATATCTGGCGATCTCCTCCGGAGCCTTTCTCCTGAGCTCATCTATATAACCCTGAATTACTTCTTTTTCAACGTAGATCTCTGTATTGGACAGGAGCTTGGGCTTGCACTCCGAAATATACTGTTCAAGCTCATCGATGACGCCAAAGATCTGGCTTTCCATTTTTCTTTCCATTGTCTCTCCTTAAGAGCGGATACTTTTGAATTTTTCCTTAAGAGCCGCTTCGACATAGTCCGGAACGGAATGGCTTACATCGCCTCCGTAGCGTGCGATCTCTTTGACCGTCGATGAACTGAGATATGAATACTGCAGATCCGTGGTAAGGAAAACCGTATCTACTTTATTGTCGGAAATTTTTCTGTTGGTCTGGGCTATCTGGAGTTCGTATTCGAAATCGGTGACAGCTCTGAGGCCTCTGATCATGATATGCAGATTATTCTGAAGACAATAATCGACAGTAAGACCGCTGAAAGAATCAACTCTTACATTCTTCATATCTTTCGTGGCTTCAGTCAGTATTTTAACACGTTCATCAACCGAAAACAATGCAGTCTTCTCACTGTTGTTCAGCACGGCGACAATGAGTTCGTCGAACATGAGCGATGCTCTTTTAATGATATCAAGGTGTCCCAAAGTCATGGGATCAAAGCTTCCGGGATATAATGCTCTGTTCATATATTCCCTCCTGTATTGAGATCAGATCTTCTTCAGGAAAAGATGCATATTGCCTTTGTATTCTTTTCTTCTGACTATCTCAAATCCGACTTCTTCAGTATAGCTAAAATCATCCTTTTTGTCAGCCTCTATTATGATGATGGTATCCTTATCGACATATCTCATGACCGACAGCTGTTTAAGGACATTTTTCTCGTATCCTTTAAGATACGGGGCATCCATGAACACGATATCGACGTGCTTCTCAAAAACGGACTGAAGTCCGGCTACGGCATCCTGCTTGAGGATGACAGCCTTATCCTGCATCTTGGTGAAATTCACGTTATCGGTGATGCATTTGATGGGTTCCCTGCCGTTATCGATAAAGTATACCTTGGTCGCACCGCGGCTGAGCGCTTCGATACCTATCTGTCCGCTTCCCGCAAAAAGATCGATCATCACAGCGCCCGGAACATCTCCCTGTATGATGTTGAAAAGAGTCTCTTTGATTATATCCTGTGTGGGTCTTGTGATATCGTCTCCGGCAGGTGTCTTAAGGGGCATCGACCTGCACTCTCCTGCGATTACTCTCATATTCTTTTTACCTCAAAATGTTTATCCGGCATAGTGCAAAACGATATATCATGAGCGTATCTTGGTACCCTTTGAGCCGCGTCCGAGGAGCTTGATCGAATTTAGCGAAACTGTCCTTGATCCGTATTCGATCGAAGCTTCACTTACAACATCGGTGATATATGCGATCTCGACCTTGTCATTTCCGTCCAGGCGCATTCCCTTAACTCCGGCAGCAGTCTTCTTCATCTCAGGGATCTCTTCTATGGAGAATCTGATGAAGTAACCGTTTGAAGACTGAAGGATGACATTTTCCTCAGTACGGACTTTTCTTATGGTGACTATCCTGTCGTCTTCGTTAAGCTTGGTTGCAGTTACGGTACGGCGTGAGCTTACGTCGAATTCGGTTCCGGAAGTAACCTTGCACATTCCGTTTGCTGTAACAAAGAGGTACTTTCCAAGAAGAACGGTCGAAAGATCCTCTGCAAAGATTATCATGTCATCCGATGAATCGTAATTGGTTATATTATCAACCGGAACACCTTTATCACGGAATTTGGACATCGGAAGATCCATCATCTTAATGGTATGCATCTGTCCCTTTTCGGTAAATACGGCAACTCTTCCGTTGTTGCGTACCGGACATTTGTACTTGATCTCTTCGTCGATGGCTTCCTTATTTCTTTCGAAGGTGGGAATGTCGATCATCTTGCAGTAACCGAATCTGTCCATGATGAAGTAAACATCCATCTCTTCGAATTCTTTTTCCTTATAGACGGCTTCCTCACCGTTCTCGATGACAGTTCTTCTCTTTCTTGAGAATTCCTTTTTAAGGGTTTCGAGATCGGCGATGATGACCTGAGCCATGGACTCTCTTCTGTCGAGGATGTCCTCGTATCTGTATATATTGGCAAGAGTGTTTTCGTGATCCTTGTTAAGGGCATCGATCTCGAGTCCTATCAATTTGTAAAGTCTCATATCAAGGATGGCCTTGGCCTGTCTTTCGGTGAAAAGAAGCTGGCTGGCCATGATGGAGCTTTCCTTGGTCTTGAACTTAATTCCGTCTGTGATTCCTCTTACAAGGCAGTCCTCAGCCATCCTGCGGTCTCTTGATCCGCGGATGATCTCAATTATCAGATCGATCAGACTGCAGGCCTTTATGAGACCTTCCTGAATCTCTTTTTTCTCGGTTTCCTTGGCAAGAAGCGCATTGTACTTTCTGGTGTTGATCTCATACTGGAAATCAACCACGGACTTAAAGATGTCCTTAAGGGACATGGTCTCGGGACGTCCGTTCTTGATCGCGAGCATATTGACGCCGAAGGTATCTTCGAGATGAGTTTTCTTGTAAAGAAGGTTTATGAAGTTCTCGGCATCGGCATCCTTCTTGAGCTCGATGACTATACGGATACCTTCCTTGGAAGACTGATTGGAAATATCAACGATATCCTGAGTTTTCTTGCTTTCGGAAAGTGCAGCCACCTCGGAAAGGAACTTGCCGATACCGGCACCGACCATTGTGTAGGGAATCTCGGTAATGACGACATTCTGATGTCCGTTCTTAAGTTTCTCTACATTTGCGACACCTCTGATCCTGAGCTTTCCGCTTCCGGTTTCATAGATATCCTTGAGGTCATCCTTGTTGATGACACGTCCGCCGGTAGGAAAATCGGGTCCCTTAACATATCTCATCAGTTCCCTGGTGCTTATGTCTTCATTCATGATAAAGGCTTTCATGGCATCTATTGTCTCACCGAAATTGTGAGGAGGGATGCTTGTTGCCATACCGACTGCAATACCTTCCGATCCGTTTATGAGAAGATTCGGAATCCTGCAGGGAAGGACTTCGGGTTCCTTTTCGGTCTCGTCAAAGTTGGGAACAAAATTGACTGTATCCTTATCGAGATCGTCAAGAAGCGCAAGCTGTGTGACCTTCTGAAGACGGGCTTCGGTATAACGCATTGCTGCGGCTCCGTCACCTTCGATGGTTCCGAAGTTACCGTGTCCGTCTACAAGGGGAAGTCCCTTCTTGAAATCCTGGCTCATTACGACAAGAGCTTCGTATATGGATGAATCGCCGTGAGGATGATATTTACCCATCGTATCACCGACGATCCTCGCACTCTTTCTGAAAGGCTTATCAAAGGTAAGTCCGAGCTCTCTCATATCATAGAGAGTACGGCGCTGAACGGGTTTAAGTCCGTCGCGCACATCGGGAAGTGCACGGGATACTATTACGCTCATCGCATAATCCACATAGGATCTCTGCATTTCCTCGGAATATTCTGTTTTGATGATCTTTTCTTCTATCTTAGCCATTTACTTTTCCTTAAGATCAAATATCAAGATTGGCATCGTTAGCATGTTCATAGATGAAAGTCTTACGGGGAGGTACATCGGTTCCCATTAAAAGCTCCGTTGTCTCGGAAGCCATTCTCGCATCTTCAATCTCCACCTGCTTGAGTCTTCTGGTCTTGGGATCGAGGGTGGTCTCCCAGAGCTGGTCAGGATCCATCTCACCGAGACCCTTGTATCTCTGAAGAGTGAAAGGTCCCTTATGAGAAGCCCTGTATTTTTCAAGAGCCTTGTCATCATAGAGATACTCTTCCTCACCCTTTGAAGGCATAGCCTTATAAAGAGGAGGCATTGCGATATAGATATGTCCCTCGAAGATAAGCTCGGGCATGAACCTGTAGAAAAGAGTAAGAAGAAGCGTCGAGATATGTGCACCGTCGACGTCCGCATCGGCCATGATGATGATCTTGTCATAGCGGAGCTTGCTTATATCGAAATCATTTCCGTAGCCTTCCGAAAAACCGCATCCGAATGCATTGATCATTGTTTTGA
>JAEEQL010000077.1 GCA_016285265.1 Lachnospiraceae bacterium | reverse complement strand
GTAAGGGAAATGAGGGCACATCTTGCCTGGTATACCCACGGCATGCCCGGTGCGTCGAAGCTCAGGGGCAGGGTGTCACAGATGCTTTCGATGCAGGATCTTTTTGATGCGATAGAGGATATTTTTCCGCAGTGAACGGAGGAACCGTCCCCCTGTTCACCTGTTTCGGGGAGTTAAATGAAGGTTTTATTCTACAGATACAACAGCATATGCGAGCCGGATTATATCGAGGCATTTAAAAAGGCAGGTCTTGAGGTTGCCGAGATCACCGAGGAAATGTACAGAAAGAGTATGTCCGGTGAGGAGAGGGCAAGGATCCTTCTTGAGGGAATAGCTGCCCATAAGCCTTTATTTGTCTTTTCGATAGATTATTTTCCGTTCATCTCGATCGTCTGTGAAAGGATGAACATCACATATGCCGCACTGTCGGTTGACTGCCCGGTGGCGGAGATCTATGACCCTGCCATAAGGAAGTCCTGCAACAGAGTTTTTCTTTTCGATAAGGACCAGTATGAGAGCATAAAGGATGAAAATCCCGGAAATATCCGTTACATGCCGCTCGGCGCTGCAGTCGAAAGGCTGGATCAGCTTGCTTTTCCCGAGGTTTATGAGTATCCCGTGAGCTTCATAGGATCTCTCTACAACGAAAAGGACAGATATATGAAGCTTAAGGAAAGCGGCGCGCTTTCCGCCGATGCTTCCGAGAATATGGATAGGCTCATATATGCCCAGAAAGACGTGCCCGGACTTGATATCATCAGGGAGGGGATCACATTTGAGGACGTAGCGGCTCTGAAGAACGCGGATACTTCCTTTTACTCGGCGCAGGATGCGGTATGTGATATCGATTCATATGTTGCGATAAACAATTACATCGGAAATCACCTGACATATCTTGACAGGGTGAAGGCACTGAATCTGCTTGCGGAAAAGCTTCCCGAGGGCAGTGTGCACCTGTTCACCAGGTCGGATACCGGGGCACTGGATAAGAGGATTGTGGTTCACGGCGGGGTCGAGACCCTTAAGGAAATGCCGGATGTGATCAGGAAGTCCTGTATCAACCTGAACCTGACATCCCGTACGATAACCAACGGACTTCCGCAGAGGATATGGGATATCCTGGGATGCGGTTCCTTTGTCCTGACGGATAAGGTTCCTGCGCTTGAGGAGGTGCTGGAGGCTCCGAAGATGCTGGATGTCTTCTCATCCTATGAGGAGCTGGCGGATAAGTGTGCATATTATCTTGAAAATTCCGATGCCAGGGAAGAGGCTGCGGTAAACGGATACAGGGCTGTGGCAGCTTCACACACCGTGCTTCTGAGGGCTCTCGAGATAGTTAAGACCGTTTTGGCGGGAAAGCTGAAATGATCTTTTTCTCCGGTAAGCGTTCCGAGAGTGCCTGTCTCGGAAGGAGAATTATCCTGAGGATTCCGAGACCTCCGTTTTAAGGAATTCTTAAGCCCCGAAAGGTGCTAAAAAACTGAAAATATAGTATAATAAACTGTCTGCGTATGTTTATATGCGGGCAGTTTTTTAAATCCTTTTAACATTGGTGAAATATGCTTTTCAGCTCGCTCATTTTTATAATGGTCTTCCTGCCCGTGGTATTCATCGGCAGCAGGATCCTTCATAAAAACAGATATGTGAACGTATTTCTGCTCCTTGCCAGCCTTTTCTTCTATGCCTGGGGAGAGCCGGTATATGTTCTGCTCATGCTTGCTTCCATCATCGTCAATTACTTTGCCGGTCTTTTGATGGACAGTCACAGGAAACAGGGGAAGCTCATTCTTGTTCTTGACCTGATCTTCAACCTGGGACTGCTGGGATTCTTCAAATATGCGTCCTTCGGAAGCGTTGTGCTGGTTAATTACCTGCACGTTCCGATGACACCGCTTTCGATATCACTTCCCATCGGTATTTCCTTTTTCACGTTCCAGATAATGTCCTACACGATCGATCTGTACAGGGGCAAGTTCCCGGTGCAGAAGAATATCATAAATCTTGCACTTTACATCTCATTCTTCCCCCAGCTGATTGCGGGTCCCATCGTCAGATACGAGGATATCAACGAGCAACTTGAAAACCGTACCGTGACCATCGAAAAGTCCGTAGCGGGAATTGAGCGGTTTATCATCGGTCTCGGAAAGAAGGTCATAATCGCAAATACCGTGGCGGAAGCTGCGGACAGGATCTATGCTTACGATCCTTCACGCATGGCAGCATCGACTGTGTGGGTCGCATCGATCCTTTATACACTTCAGATCTATTATGATTTCTCCGGCTATTCGGATATGGCGATCGGACTCGGCAAGATGTTCGGCTTCGAATTCCTGGAAAACTTCAATTACCCCTATATGTCCAAGTCAATTTCCGAGTTCTGGAGAAGATGGCATATCTCCCTCGGAACGTGGTTCAGGGAGTACCTCTACATCCCCCTCGGCGGAAACCGCAAGGGCAAGTTCAGGTCCTATGTGAACCTGATGATCGTGTTCTTCCTGACCGGCTTCTGGCACGGCGCGGGATTTACCTTCATCTTCTGGGGAATATATCACGGTTTCTTCCGCGTTATTGAGCGCCTGGGCTTTTCGAAGGTTCTTGAAAAGTGCAAGCCGCTTGCCTGGGTCTACACATTCTTCGTTGTTAACCTCGGCTGGGTCTTCTTCCGCGTGGGCGGACTTAGGAATGCGTTCATCATCGCCTCGAAGATGTTCACGCCCGGACTTACAAGGTATTATTCACTCGGAGAGATGATGTCACACAGGTGCATGATAATCGCGGTGCTCGGAATCCTCGGTGCAGGTATACTCCAGCTGATCCCGGCTAAGGTGCCTTTTGTGAAGAAAGCTGTTGAGAACCCCGTCGTAAGATATATATGGTGCGCTTTCGTGTTCGGAACCTGCATCATGCTCCTTGCAAGCAATACATATAATCCGTTTATCTATTTCAGATTCTAAGGTGCGAGTGGGTCACGGGAGCGGTTTCCCTGACTCATATCCAAGCGGCGAGTAAATGAGTGATGTAAAAAGCGGAAAACTGATAAGTGTGATCGTTCCTGTCTACAACGCGGAGCGGACCCTTGAAAGATGCATAAACAGCATCCTGAACCAGACATACCGTAATCTGGAGATAATCATGGTGGATGATGCATCGACAGATTCGTCCCGCGAAGTGATGATGCGCCTGGAGCAGACCGATCCCGAAAGGATTATGGTCGTATGTAATGACGTAAACCGCGGTGCGGGCGGGGCCAGGAATATTGCCCTTGAATATGCTCACGGAGATTACCTTGCCTTTGTCGACAGTGATGATTACATCCATACAGAGTTTTTGGAAAAGCTCGCTGAGGAGATGGAAAAAGGCGGTCATGATTTTGTGGACTGCGGTTACTTCGACGAAAGAGAAGACAGAGCCGTCCTGCATACCGGACGTGAGCTGAGAGGTACTTTGGATGATAATAAGAGGATCGGCTTGATCGTGGCGGGCGGATATCTTTGGTCGAAGCTTTTCAGAAGGGAATTGTTTTTCGATAATGGCGTACATTTCCGCGAAAATTGCATTCTTGAAGATTCGGAGACTCTTGTTGAGCTTATCGCTTATGCGAAAAGTATCGGAGCGGTCGAGGATACTCTTTATTGGTATTCCGCTTCACCTGATTCCGTATCCAGAGGTCAGTCATCAGTCTCGTATGTGAACAATATCTATGAAGCCATGAAGGCACTGACGGGGCTTAAGGATAAGTTGGAAAGTTACGATGCACTTCGTTCTGCAATAGAGTATGAGATCATTCAGATGTACGACTACGGTGTGATAAGAGTGCTGGCTGATATACAAAGCGATCATGTCATGGACACTCTGGGTGAACTGAAAAGGCTGAGAGACCTGCGCGTAGATCATGTGACGGGTGGCTATGGCAACAGCTTTGTACGTGACAAGATCAAGAAGCTTGATATAGAGTTAATGACTTTGAATGATGAAGATCCTAAAAAGCTGATAAGCAGATATAAGTGATCCCGGAGGGCTGTCAAAGCCCGATAAGTATAGATGAAAGAAAACAAGAGCGGAAAACTGAATATGAGGCTCGTATTCGTGCATATAACCTTCTGGGGATTCATTATCGGATTCCCTCTCCTTTATTTGCTCATCGGATCTAAGGTTGATACCGTTAATTTTGAGAACAGAAACCTTGCGGAAAAACCCGTCTTTTCACTAGAGACGATCGATGATTACCCTTTGGAATACGAGGCATATTACAATGATAATTTTCCGTTCAGGAGCAAACTCATAACCCTCAACAGCAGGATCTCCTATCAGCTCCTCGGTGAGGGAAGTGCGGCTACCATAGTCGGTAAAGAGGGTTGGCTGTTCTATAATGCCGAAAATATCGGAAACGGAATAAGCATCGGACAGTTCAAGGGGATTGAGAAATTCACCGATGAGGAACTGATGCGGGCTGCGGCAAGTCTCGAAGCAACCAAAGCATGGTGCGATGAGCACGGATGTGAATTTGTTCTTTTCATAGCTCCCAATAAAGAGAGAGTATACAGTGAGTATATGCCCGATGAATATCAGACCTACAGACAGGGTGACGGCTGCAATACCGACCAGCTTGTGGATTATCTCAGGGCTAATACCGATATCCGCGTCGTGTGGGCATATGAGGATATGCTCGAATATAAAGAGGATCACCCTGATGAGCCCATGTACTATCATCTGGATACTCACTGGAATTATCTGGGAGGGTATATCGGCTCAAGGGCACTTCTGAGAGAGCTCGGTATAGAGATACCCCCGGCAGACGAAAGGGACCGCGAGAGGGTCGAAAGGTACCAAACCTGGGGAGATCTGACCAATCTTATGAATCTCGGGGCCAGCGATCTCTTTAATGATACGGATTACGTATTCCATGGATATCCTGTGGAGGGTATGCAGATTATCTCGGATGATGTAAACGGGATCGTCGGATATATGAATCCCGGAAGGGATAGCAGGGACGTGGTGATATACAGGGATTCCTTCTGCAACATCATGAGATACTTCCTCGGAGAGCACTTTAACACCATCAGAATGGTTCCGAAGGAATATTGGGATCCTTCCATTCTGGAGGAAAACACTCCCGATGTCCTGGTGATTGAGCTTACGGAACGCTTCGTGGACATACTTGTAGATGAGCACATTCAGCCATAACAGCTGATATTTAATATTTTTTCATATTTTTTGATAAAAAAGGGTTATCTTTCGGGCAAAAAATGCCGATGTAAAGTTCAGAAAAGTATCTTCAGCATCATTTTGCATGCCGGAGCATATAATATGAAGAATGAAACCATAAACCCTAAGGATGAGAAGGAAAACATCCGACATATCACACGGAGGTGATCAAAATGGCACTTGAACCTATTAACAGCGTAATGACACTTCAGCAGCAGACTTATAATCCTGCTCCCAAGGCTGTTCAGCCCGCTGAAGCATCCGATACTTTGCGCAGTGAGAACACCGCAGCTACTCCCCTTGAGGATATAGCTGTAGTTGAAAATGCCGCCGCAAAGGGAAATGCCGATTATCAGGACAATAAGGAAGATCAGCAGACCACTCCCGAACAGCTCAAGAAGGCTGTCGAGCAGCTTAAGAAGGGTCAGCTCGAGAATTCCGAGGCAGTTTTCGGTTTCCATGAAGAAACCAACAGAGTAACCATTAAGATAGTCGACAAAGAGACCAAGAAGGTCATTAAGGAGCTTCCTCCCGAGAAGACGCTTGATATGATCGCTAAGGTATGGGAGCTTGCGGGCCTTATGGTCGACGAAAAAAGATAAGGAGGGGGAGCTATGTCTGATAGGATAAGAATGGGTGGACTCATATCCGGAATGGATACCGACGCTGTCATAGAGTCCCTCGTAAGTACAAAGAGAAAAAAGGTAACGGATGCCAAGGGCGAGCAGAAAAAGCTTGACTGGAAGCGTACAATCTATGATGGCATTAATTCCAATATCAAGGGACTGTTCCAGTCACATCTTTCAAAAATGAGATTTTCAAGCTCATATAAAAAGATGACGACTGCAGTTTCCGATTCTTCCGTTGCCAGTGTTATAACGGGTGACGGTGCGGTTAATGCAACCCAGAAGCTTCGTGTTGATAAGCTTGCAAAGAGTGCATATCTGACCGGCGTAGACCTTAACGGAGAAAGCAAGGATAAAACTTATTCGGCTACCACAACGCTTTCGGATCTTGGATTTAACAAGGCGAGTGATACGATCAGCCTCAACATAGGCGGAACCAATCAGGATCCCCTTACTGTAACGGGTGAGACCACGATTTCCGATGTTCTGACATATTTGAAAGACGCAGGACTTAATGCGTCATTTGATGAAGATACACAGAGGTTCTTCGTCAGTGCGAAATCCACCGGATCGTCCCAAAATTTCACTCTTTCAGACGGAGGAAACGGGGCACTTGAAGCTCTCGGACTTAGGGTTGCTACCAAATCCGAAATGGAAGCTGACGATTATGATCCCGAAAAGTATGCATCCAAGATAGACGGATCCGATGCGACCATTTATCTTAACGGTGCGAAGTTCACCAGCGACAGCAATACTTTCAAGATCAATAATCTTACGATCACAGCCCTTGATGAGACCGGAGATAAGGAAATTACTCTTACTACCACCACTGATACCAGCGGTATCTACGGAATGATCAAGGATATGGTCACCCAGTACAACAAGGCTATAAATGATATCGACAAGTATTACAATGCCGATTCGATCAGGAAATACTCTATGCTTACCGATGAACAGAAGGAAGCTATGTCTGAGAAGGAAGTTGAAGAGTACGAAAATAAGATCAAATCCGGCTTGCTCAAGGGAGATACCAATCTTTTGTCTCTTCGTTCTCTCTTTACCGAAGGTATGTCAATGGGCATTGAGATAGATGGGAAGACCTATCATCTGTCAGATTTTGGAATCGGCACCGGAAACTACTTCACATCTGCCGATAATGAAAAGCATGCTCTTCATATCGACGGTGATAAGGATGATGCATCATTTAAGGATAAGGCCGATAAATTATCGGAAATGATCGCATCCGACCCCGAGCTTGTTACCGAGTTTTTCAGCAAACTGTCACAGGAGATGTTCTCTAAGTTAGATAGTGCTTCCAAGACGGTTGAAGGCTACAGAAGCTACGGAAACTTCTATGATGACAGGAAGATGAAATCCGATTATGACGGATATAATACCACCATCAAGAATCTTGAGCAGAAAGCCAATGATTACGAGGATAAGCTGTATAAGCAGTTCTCATCAATGGAGAAGGCGCTTGCAAGCCTTCAGAAGAAGAGTTCAGCTTTAGCCGGCCTTCTCGGAACAGGTCAGTAAAAACACTCTTTAAGGAGATAAGGGAATGCCTTTACCCAATGCGTATCAGCAATATGCCAATAATAAAGTAATGACTTCATCCCCTGCAGAGCTTACTCTTATGCTCTATGACGGAGCCATCAAATTCCTCAACATAGCACTTGGTGCAATTGAGGAGAAGGATGTCCAGAAGGCCCATACCAATATCCTTAAGGCAGAGCACATCATTGATTATCTGAGACAGACTCTCGATATGAAATATGCTGTTGCGCAGGATTTTGAGAACATCTATTCCTATCTTTCGCAGAGACTTATAGAAGCAAACTTGAAGAAGGATCCTGCGATACTTGAGGAAGTAAACGGACATCTTCACTCGGTAAGGGATACCTGGAAAGAAGTTATGAAGCTTAACGGCATAACCTGGAGGAACTAAGGGGGCATAATGGAAGATTATCTCGATCTGCTTGAAGAGTCATTGGTAAAAAAGTCAGCCATCCTGGATAAGATAGAAGACTTTAATCTGAAGCAGAAGGACATCTTTACGGGAAACGCAGAGACGCCTGATTTTGACAGATTCGATTCTTATGTAGAGGAAAAAGGCAAACTGATCGATGAACTGAACTCACTCGATAACGGTTTTGAGACTCTTTACGAAAGAGTTGCCGATTCCCTCAAGGAGAACAAGAAGGACAATGCCGACAGGATCAGAAGACTTCAGGATCTTATAAGAGAGATTACTGACAAGAGCTCATCTCTCCAGTCCCAGGAAAGAACTAACAGGGAACTTATGGAAGATTACTTCCAGAATGCCCGCGGACAGATAGGCAAGGGCAGGACAAGCCTGAATGCTGCTTACAGTTATTTCCAGGCACAACGTGCGGGAAACGGAACGGAATCATTCTATGTTGATTCCAAGCAGTAAACATTGATTAATTGAAATAAATGAACGCAAAACCGATGAAAACAATAGGCTTTGCGTTCATTTTGTTATGATTTTGAGATACAATGATCATATGAGTGAAGATGTAGAAACATCTAAATATCTGGTTTCTCCCGATTATCCCGGAGTGGAATATTTTGAAGACGAAGTCCGTGAAGGATTCTTCGTCTCTTCTATGATGAAAAGATATTGGGCTGCTCAGATAAAAGTCCTGTCCGAAATTGACAGAGTCTGCAGAAAGCATAACATCAGATGGTTTGCCGATTGCGGAACACTTCTGGGCGCAGTGCGCCATGGCGGAATGATACCGTGGGATGATGATATGGATATCTGTATGCTCAGGAACGACTGGCTCCGCTTTTTTGAGGTTGCAAAGGACGAGTTGCCTGAAGATTACAGTGTTCTGACTCTTCAATCGGAATCCGAATATGAAAATATCATCGGACGTGTGGTTAATTCCCATGCAATAGACTACAGTGACAGCCATTTGAAGGAGTTTTTCGGATGCCCGTATACGGTTGGGGTTGATATATTTCCGCTTGACGATCTTTCGAATGATGAAGAAACGGAAGAACGCAGAAGAAAACTTGCTTCCGATGTTGCTGATGCATATGAGATGATCGATGCAGGAAAGGGCGACGCTCAGGAATGTCGCTCCCTTTTGGCAAAAATCGAAAGCGATAATCATATCATTCTTCACAGAAAAGGAAATCTACTCAGGGAACTCCGTCTGCTTACTGAAAAACTGTATATGATGCATACATCGGATGATGTGGAATATATTGCACTGATGCCGTTCTGGGTACAAAAGCATAATCATAAGTACGGTAAGGAATTGTATAAAGACACATTATACCTTCCGTTTGAATATATCAGCATTCCTGTTCCCGCTCGATATGAAGAGGTGCTCAAAATAGAATACGGTGATTATATGGCTGTCCGTAAAGGCGGAGGGATTCATGAATATCCCGTCTACAGCGAACAGGAAGAAATTCTTAAAGCCAAGAATAATGGAAATCCATTCCGATATACATTGACCGGACAGGCGGTTGAATCTGCCTCCGTCAAAAAGACAACGGAAGAAAAATGCTATGAGATCACCGATCTTCTTTTGCAGGTTCATGGTCATATAGATACATTGGTGGCGGCAGAAAATGCAGACTCTGCCATAACTCTTCTAAAAAAATGTCAGACTCTCGCTGTTTCCCTCGGTACTCTGATGGAAAACCGTATGAAGGACAGTGAGAAGCTGGTATGCAGACTGGAAGATTATTGTGAACTGATCTTTGAATCAAGCGAATCGTGGTCCACTGAAAGCGTAAAAAAGCTGGATTCCTCGATACAAGAGATCAAAGAAGCCGTAAGAGCATACTTTGCGAATAAAAAGAAAGAAATATTGTTCGTTGTCACAAAGGCTGAATGGTGGAAAGAGCTTGCTCCTGTATATAATCATTACAGTTTGATGCAGGATGTGGAAGTATGTGTGATGCCTGTTTCATATAACGTGGCAGACAAGGTTGTTGGAATAAACGGTAAAGAACGTAATGACAGTGACCTTCTTCCCGGAGATCTGAATATTGTGAACAGTACCGAATATGATATTTCAAAAAGGTATCCCGATGTGATCGTAACATCCTATCCCTATGATGGCTGGGGAGCGACTATGGATATTCCCGAAGCCTTTTATTCGGAGAATCTGAGGTCATATACGGATAAACTTGTTTTCGTTCCTTGTTTTACCCCGGATATTCCCCAAAATGAGAATGATAAAGCGGTCACTTCTATCAAAGTTATGCTGGAACAGCCTGCGGTGCTTTATTCGGACAGAATTGACGTAAGTATTGATAAGCTCGGAATATGCTATATTAATTCTCTTTCGTCGATATGCGGACATGAGGACTATTGGGCTGGGAAAATTAATGTGATAGAAAATGCCGGACCGAAGACTGTTGATGCATCTGTCCGGTTTCCCGAGGAGTGGGAGAACAAGATATCAGGACGCAAAACCCTTGTGTTTTCCGTTGATGGTTCGTTCCTTATGGGAAATAAGAGCAGGGCGGTTGAAAAGCTGAAAGACGCAATGAAAACAATATGTGAAGCGTCAGACAGCATTGCGTGCATTTTTTCTGCCTGCAAAGATGTCGACAGTATTGAGACAATCGATCCCGAATTGTGGAGGGAATACAGATTATTTACCGAGTCGCTAAACAACCGTGAAAATGTAATAATAGACTCAGATCATAAGGTGGAGAATTATCTGAACAGTATATCCGGATATTACGGGACAGCGGGAGTTCTTGCACATAGGTGCAGAAATCTTAAGAAACCTGTTATGCTCATGAAGATTCTTTGAAGGGGGAACTTGGATTATGGCATTTGAACTTATGGCATCCATGATGTGTGCCGATTACAGAAATCTTGAAAAAGAAGTACAGGAACTTGAAAAAGGCGGAATCGATTCTTTCCATATAGATATCATGGATGGAAGATATGTTCCGAATTTCGCAATGTCTTTAAACGATCTTATATGCATACGCTCGCTTACGGATAAGCCTCTGGATGTACATCTTATGGTGGAGCATCCCATTAATACCATAGATCTGTTTACGCATAACCTGAAGAAGGGGGATACCATATACATCCACCCTGAAGCGGAATATCATCCCTCAACCACTTTACAGAGAATCATCGATGCGGGAATTACTCCCGGCATAGCAATCAATCCCGGAACGAGCATTGAAGAAGTGAAAATGCTCCTCAGAATAGTGAAAAAGGTTCTTGTCATGAGTGTAAACCCCGGAAATGCGTCTCAGATGTTTCTTCCATATGTAAGGGAGAAGTATGATGAACTTCTTGCAATAAAGGAATTGATGAATATTAAGATATATTGGGATGGAGCATGCGGTTCCGATAAGATCAAGGAATATGCACCACTCGGAGTGGATGGGTTCGTTCTTGGAACTACGCTTTTGTTCGGAAAGAAGGCTTCTTATGGGGAAACACTCAGTAGGATAAGGGAGATGAGGTTCTGAAATGAATTATGCGATTCTTTTAGCCGGAGGGACCGGAAGCAGAATTTCATCGGATATTCCCAAGCAGTTTTTAAGGGCAGGTTCTCATATGATGATAACCGAAGCCTTGAAGATTCTTATGGGGTGCGACAGGATCGACGGAATATGTATTGTATCCGACCCTGCCAGGAGAACTGAGATTGAATCAGATATCCGATCAGCAGGATATGATACTTCGAAACTTATTTCTTATGCCGATCCGGGACAAAACCGCCAGATTTCGGCTCTTAACGGTATGAATGAGCTCATCGTAAAACAAGGCGAGCCGGGTGAAAACGATACCGTTCTGATTCATGATGCCGCAAGACCGTTTCTTTCCGGAGAACTGTTGGAAAAGATATATGATTCACTGGATGGACATGACGGAGTTATGCCGGTTCTTCCTATGAAGGATACCGTTTACTTCAGCGAAGACGGAAAAAAGATATCCGGACTCCTGGATAGAAGTAAGGTTTTTGCCGGCCAGGCTCCGGAACTGTTTATGTTTAAGAAGTACTATGAGGCAAATGTTGTCCTGGTGCCTGATAAGATCCTAAATGTGAACGGAGCGTCCGAACCTGCAATCATGGCTGGAATGGATATAGTTATGATTCCGGGAGAGGAGAGGAATTTTAAGGTAACCACGGATGCTGATATGGAACGGTATCTGACTGTTATGGGGGAAAACAGATAATGGCAAAGGCGTGGGTTCTCCATGATATAGGAAAAATTAGTTATGAAGATGTGATTATTCCGATCCCTAAGGAAAATGAAGTACGGATTCGCATAATGGCAGCCGGGATATGCGGATCCGATATCCCCAGAATATATGAAACGGGAGCTCATAAAATGCCGCTGATACCCGGACATGAGTTCTCCGGAGTGGTGGATGAAGTTGGTCCCGGAGTAGATACGGGGCTTATCGGGAAAAGGGTTGCCGTATTCCCTAAAATAGCCTGCGGAAAGTGCGATATGTGCTTGTCGGGTTTTCCTTTACGGTGCCGAAATTATGATTATATTGGTTCCAGGAGAGATGGCGCTTTTGCGGAATATGTAACCGCACCCATCGGAAATCTTCTGGAAATACCGGATAATGTGAGTTTTGAAGAGGCTGCTATGCTTGAGCCATTTGCTGTTGCGGCCAATGCGGTAAGAACAGGGACAAAAGGTCTTGATCCTGACAAGCCTGTGGCGGTCTGCGGACTTGGAACCATAGGCCTTATGGTAACAATGCTTCTGAAGAATGCCGGTTTTTCCAAAATATACGCTATTGGTAACAAAACCGGGCAGAAGAACAGAACTTTGGAACTGGGCGTTTCAGAAGATTTCTACTGTGACAGTACTAAGACTGATCCTTTGAAGTGGATCTCCGATAAAACGGGAGGCGTTTGTTCTTATTATGAATGCGTCGGAAAGAATGAGACTATCAGCCTGGGAATCGAGACTCTTAATCCCGGTGGCAGACTTATTTTGGTAGGCAATCCATATTCCGATATGACCTTTTCCAGGGATGTTTGGTGGAAGATTCTCAGGAATCAGATAACATTATCAGGCATCTGGAACTCATCATTCAGCCAAAATCACCCGGATAATGACTGGAATTATGCATTGGAAAAGATTTCCGTGGAGAATATTCACCCATCCCGATTGATCAGCCATAAGCTTGAATTAGATGGACTTGAAATGGGTCTTTTGATCATGAGGGATAAAAAAGAAGACTATTGCAAGATAATTATGAAAAATTTTTAAATTTTTTGCTTTATAAGACTAAAGTTTTCTGATTTAGGGTCGATATATTGAGTGTAAGCGGAAAGAAAATGAAAAAACCGCTAAATATGGAAAAGGTTAACTGGTAATGCCCCGCCGAAACAGTAGGGGCGAGGGCAACTCAAGGAGGATAATATTATGGTAGTTCAGCACAATCTTACAGCAATGAATTCAAACAGAATGCTCGGTCTTACGACTAATTCACTTACTAAGTCTACCGAGAAGCTTTCATCAGGATACAAGATCAACCGTGCAGCAGATAATGCAGCAGGACTTGCAATCTCCGAGAAGATGAGACGTCAGGTCAGAGGTCTGACCCAGGCATCTACCAACGCACAGGACGGTATATCCGCAGTACAGACTGCAGAAGGCGCTCT
>JAEEQL010000076.1 GCA_016285265.1 Lachnospiraceae bacterium | reverse complement strand
CCCCATATATCCATGTAGCCGATTCCCAGTGTAAGGGCAAGCACTACGATGATAATGAGGAGAGCCTTACTCTTTTTCATGACAAATACTTTCCTTTCAAATTAAAAGTGCAAAAAACCAAACAAAAAGATATTACTACCTAATTAAAGAAAAATCAATCTGAGGAAGCGTTTTCATCGCTTTCTACACTGTCTTCAAAACCCTCTCCGAAGTTCTCGGCAACCTTGAGCATGATCGCACATTCTACGCGCTTTCTTTCAAGCTCACAGCCGACTTCGTAGGCATCGATGATATTTCCGTGGAAATTATAGGAATTTGCCGCACATCCGCCGCTGCAATAGAACCTTGCAAAGCAGTCGCGGCAGGCAGGCTTCTGATAAACATTGCATGCCGAGAATTTTTCACTGATCTCGGGCTTTGTAACT
Organism: Lachnospiraceae bacterium; assembly: GCA_016285265.1. Taxonomy (GTDB): domain Bacteria; phylum Bacillota; class Clostridia; order Lachnospirales; family Lachnospiraceae; genus AC2028. The sequence continues at coordinate 13,101 of JAEEQL010000076.1, read as the reverse complement.
CCCGTATCCACATTACCCATAAGGAATTTCTCATTTCCCACGAACTGGTGGCAGGGATAAAGGTCTCCCCAGGGAGTGACTGCCATATACTCACAGCCCGAACCGCAGCCGGAAAGTCTCTTGTAAACGCAGGGACCACCGGAAAGATCGATCATAAAGTGGAAGAAATTGAAGGGCTTGCCGTTCTTTCTCCTGATTATCATCTCATGAGCGAGCTTGTCATACTGGTCCTTCAGATAGGGAAGGTCTTCCTTTTTCAGGGCATAATCGTCCGAGGGCTGTGCAACGACGGGCTCAACGGAGATCTGTTCGAAACCGAGATCCGCAAGATGGAGCACATCCTCCGAAAAGTCCAAATTGTAATGGGTATAGGTTCCGCGGACATAGTAGTTCATCTGATTCCTGGACTCTGCCATCTTAATGAACTTGGGAACGATGATGTCATAGGAGCCCTGTCCTCCCCTGCCGGGACGCATGCGGTCATTGACCTCTTTACGACCGTCGATGGAAAGTACGACGTTATGCATCTCCTTATTGGCGAATTCCATGATCTCGTCGTTGAGAAGAATGCCGTTTGTGGTAAGCGTGAAACGGAACTTCTTGTTATGCTCCTTCTCCAGGCTTCTTCCGTACTCGACGATGCCCTTTACGACATCGAAATTGAGCGTGGGCTCACCGCCGAAGAAATCGACTTCAAGGTTAACGTGTGAACCGGACTCCCTGACAAGGAAATCAATGGCCTTCCTGCCGACTTCGAGGCTCATAAGACCACGGTCGCCGTGATATTCACCCTCGCACGCAAAGCAGTACTTGCAGGCAAGGTTACAGTCATGTGCGATGTGAAGACAGAGAGCCTTTACATAGTGCTTGCCCTCTTTAAACTTATCGATATAAGGCTCATAGACATCCTTGGAAAAGAGTTTGCCGGCCTTGGCAAGCTCCATGATCTCCTCTACCGCCTCGTCGACCTCTTCCTCTGTGGCCGTCATATCGCCTGCGACATTTACGGCCGCCTTCATGGTATCGACATCCGTAACGCCGCCTTCGTAGATAGCCTCAACGGTCTTTACAAGGTCATAGACAAGATCGTCGACAACGTGTACGGACCCGCTGTTGACATCAAGGATAATATTGTAGCCTTCACTTTTAAACTGGTGGATCATAAAAACTCCTTCATGTGCCGTTCCACAAAATAAAGCAGTGTCATTTTCAGACACTGCTTTTTATCCGGCTCAGGCCGGCATCATTTCAAGATACATTACTTCTTAAGCTGCTCGCAGGACTGGTTGCCTACGGTGCAGGAAGTCTTACAAGCAGACTGGCAGGAGGTCTGGCACTCGCCGCATCCGCCCTTTACTGCTGATTCCTTAAGATCTCTGGTTTGGAGAGTCTTGATATGCTTCATGATATCCTCCTTGGATAAAAAGTCTTATTTCGAAAAACCTTATGAATCATAGCATAAGAGCCCATATAAGGCAAGGGAATTATTTACCTCCATCAAGCACTTTTTAGCCCTGAAAAATAAGGAATATCGTTTGTTATTTATCGTTTGCCGCCTCTTCGTCCTTTGCCTCGTCATCATCCTGCTTTTCCTCAGATTCTGACTTTTTGGCAATTTCCTCAAGAACCTCGGGTGGAAGGGTTATCTCAACCTCTACAATACGGTTCTGATCCATTCCGATGACCTTAAGGACCGTTCCGTCCTCCAGAGTGACCTCATCTCCGTCCTCAGGCATATGATCGAGGCGTTCGATTATGATACCGCCCATCGAATCATATTCTTCACTGGAAAGCGATGTTCCGACGGCTTCATTAAAGTCATCGATGCTGAGTGCACCCTCAACGAGGTATTTACCGTCTTCAAGCTTCTGTATGAGTTCTTTTTCATCCTCATCGAATTCGTCCCTGATCTCGCCTACAAGCTCCTCAAGAAGGTCCTCGAGGGTGATCATTCCTTCTACCGTACCGTACTCACTGAGGACGAAAACGATATTGAAGGTTTCCTTACGCATCTGCGCAAGCAGATCCTGGGTCTTTTTGAACTCGTGGGTAAAATATGCTTCACGCATAATATTTCGCACGCTGAAGCCCTTACGATCAAGTCCTATGAACTCCTTCATATTGATGACACCGATGATGTTCTCCTTCTCGCCTTCGTAAACGGGAAGTCTGGTGTACATATACTCCTTGAACACGGCAAGAACTTCTTCGTATTTGCTCTCGACATCTATGCTGACCATACGTACCTTGGGTATCATGATATCCTTGGCAACATGATCGGTAAAATCGAAGAGGTTATAGATCATATCACGCTCTTCCGGTTCTATCTCGCCGTCCTCGTGGCTGACATCGACGTATGTCTTGATCGCATCTTCGGTGATCGCATCCGGTCTGCCGTCCGCATCTATACGCATGACGAAAAGTATGGCCTTGGCCACGCCGTTAACAATTAAAATAAACGGTGTAAAGATAACCATCAGCATCTCGATGATGCCGCTGTAAGCAAGAGCCATCTTGTCAGCCGAAACCGTCGCCCAGGTCTTGGGAACGACTTCGCCCACGATGAGAATGACAAAGGTAAGTATACCCGTCATGATACCTACGGGAATACCAAAATACTCCGTCGCCAGCATTGTCGAAATAGCCGACGCGGTAAGATTAACTATATTATTGCCTATCAGCACTGTGCTGAGCAGTTTTGAACCTTTTTCGAGGATGCGAAGGACTCTGGCGGCCTTTTTATTGCCGTCGTCAGCAAGGCTCCTAATGCGTGCTTTGTTGCACGATACAAAAGCCGTCTCCGCAGAGGAGAAAAAACCTGATAAGAATATTAGAATTATAAGTGTAACAATTTCTATGGGGCCCGGACTGTCCATATAAAGTAAAAAATTTCCCTCCTATTACCGGTCACAGATTATACGGACGGCTTGTACTTACAAAAATGCCGTTTTTTCCGTATTTAGTTATTGATATTACAGAAAGAGCCTGTTTTTGTCAAATCAGGTGAAACAGGGGGACGGCTTACGCTGTTTCACCTCTGTTTACCGACAAAGCGTTGTAGTATACTTGGCATATGGAAAAAGAAAAACTAAGGCAGTTCTATCAAAACAGCATATACGGAAAATGGAGAACCGGCGAGGATATCTCCTACGAGCTTTTGGGACCCGACCCGGATACGGATGAAAAGCCCGAAGGCTTCGCGGCCTTTCTTAAAGTGACGGGGGGCGAACTCGTAAGGATCTGCGCTTCAAAGGACGGCAGATCGTCTTCCTTTGTCATACATGCATATCTTCCCGATGAAAAGAATAAAACATCCGAAGGCCCAGCTCCCTTCATTATAAGCATGCATCCTATTCCGGCCGCAGACCTTGCACTGAAGAAAGGCTATGCACTTCTGGTTATGACCGCCTCGGAGATTGCTACGGATGACACTGCGCACAAGGGTGCATTCTATGATCTGTATCCGTACGGAGAAGATAAGGATGAGCAGACCGGCGTTCTGATGGCATGGGCCTGGGGCGCATCCAAGATCCTTGATGCGGTTTGCGGCGGCCTGGGGAAAGATCTTTCGATAGATCCCGAATGTTCCATGGTCACCGGAGTTTCAAGATGGGGCAAAGCCACGGCAGTGTGCGGAGCCTTTGATGAGCGCTTTAAAATGACAATACCCGCATGCTCGGGAGCAGGCGGGCTTGCATTATTTGATTATGTATCCGAAGGAAAAACCTATGACTTTACGTCTATCGGAGGACCTTCGGACTATACCTACGGTAAGAACGAACCACTGGACTGCCTTCAGTCCGATGCGGAAAGAGGCTGGTTTAACGACAGATTCCTTGAATACTTAAAGCCCGGGGACATTCCCGTGGGACAGTTCATGCTTCCGGTAATGGCTGTGTCCGATAAACGGTATTACTTTATCATAGCCTCTTACATGGGGGAGGACTGGGTCAATGCTCCCGCCATGTGGGAATGCTACAGGGAAGCCGATAAGCTGTTGAAAGCCGAAGACCTGGATTCACATCTTCTTGTCCATTTTCATAAGGAAGGCCATGCCGTGATCGATGAGGATATGGAACTTATAACCGACCTGTTTGACCATATAGCCTTCGGAAAACCGCTTCATGTACCGTTTGAATCGCTGAAGACAACAGTCTTTGAATAGAAATAAGAACTCTAATGTAAAACAGGGGACGGCTTACTCTTTTTCGCAATGATCTTTTTGCGAAACAACGTAATTCGCCCCCTGTTTACTTTTCCACAATAATATTATGAATTGCTTACTTTAATGAACTTCTCAAGTGTCTCCATTGCCTTGCCTGAATCGATGATCTCAGCCGCAAGCTTTACACCTTCTTCGAAGGTTTCAGCCTTTCCGTCAATATAGAGCGCAGCGCCCGCATTTAAAAGAACAGCGTTTCTCTTTGGTCCCTTTGCTCCGGAAAGAAGATCCTTTGTGATCTGTGCATTCTCAGCAGGAGTTCCGCCCTTAAGGTCATCCTTGGAGCAGGTCTCGAATCCGAATTCTTCGGGAGTGATGGTCCTGGTCTTGTACCATCCGTCCTTGATCTCACAGATCTTGGTAGGTGCGGAAAGCGAGATCTCATCAAGCTTATCCATTCCGTAGACGACCATACCGCGCTTTACCCCGAGGCTTACGAGTACCTGTGCGAGAGGCTCCACAAGATAATCGTCATAAACACCGAGAAGCTGCTCTGTGGGTGATGCGGGGTTGGTAAGAGGTCCGAGAATATTGAACACGGTCCTGAATCCAAGTTCCTTTCTGATGGGTCCGACATACTTCATCGAGGTGTGATACTTCTGTGCGAAGAAGAAACACATTCCTACTTCGTTAAGAAGCTTTACGCACATCTCGGGACTCTGGTCGATGTTAACTCCGAGTGCTTCAAGACAGTCAGCGGTTCCGCAAAGTGATGATGCTGCGCGGTTTCCGTGCTTTGCAACCTTTACACCGCCTGCAGCCGCAACAAGTGCTGATGTGGTCGATATATTGAAGCTTCCCGCATTGTCTCCGCCGGTTCCCACGATTTCAAGAACATCCATGCCGGTATCAACCTTTGTGGCGTGATCTCTCATGGCGGCAGCGCAGCCTGCGATCTCATCTGTGGTCTCCGCCTTGGCGCTCTTGGTGGAAAGTGCCGAAAGAAAAGCCGCATTCTGGGTGGGTGTGGTCTCACCGCTCATTATCTCGTTCATTACGGCATAAGCCTCATCATAGCTGAGGTCTTCCTTGTTTACGATCTTTACGATTGCTTCCTTGATCATCTTTTTGTTCTCCTTTTCTTAAGGAATGCTTCTGACGGGAATAAAAAAAGCCCCGACAGAAAATTAATGGTTTTCTGTCAAGGGCGAATTATCTATCCGCGGTGCCACCTTGATTCACGGATCTGACTCCGTGCACTTGCGAGATACCTTCATATCTCCGACAATTAACGTATGCCTCACGTCACGAATACTCGAGCGAGCTCTTTCCTCATGCCCTCAGCGGCCCATATAAGGATCTCTCCACGCATTCCTCATATCATCCGGCTCGCACCGTCCCGGACTCGCTTGGATCTCTCCGACGATAAAATGCTTTTTCTTCCGCTTCACAGGTTTTAAATTATCTGGATTTTAACCCGATATACCCTGCGTGTCAAGAAAAAACGCAGAAAGTTTTCCACATTTACTCTATGTTCACTGTCTCACCGGCCGGAACCCTGACGATATCCGACATCTCAGGTCCTTCGTCAGATACCTTGCGGATCCAGACGTCGATCGCACACGGATTATAAACAAGGTTTCCGTCAGCGGAATATATAAGCGACCTGGCAGCATTCATATAGTCTGCGATCTCAATATTCGTCGCATACCAGATATCTTCGTGACCCGAAACATATTCGCAAAAGCTTTCAATGATGTTCCAGTTGTCATCCCTGTCGAATTCGTAGCTGTGGCCCCAGACGTAAAGGAGCTTCAGATACTGTGCACGGTCGAATTCAACCAGTTTTTTCGCAAGGTCCATAAGAGCGGGATCACTGTGATGACATGTGGGATGCCACTCCAGAAAATCTTCGGGGAGTTCAAGATCCAGCGTGGGTGAAACGGCTCTTGCGTAGGCAATGCCGAGACTTTTAAGTATTCTTTTTACATTTTCATTGTATGCGCCGTTGGGATAGGAATGGCCTCTTATGATCCTGCCCGTGAGTTTTTCAAGATTCCTTCTGTCTTCGAGGATCTCATAAGCTATAGCGGTATCCGAAAGCCTTGTAAGTGTCGGATGGGTAAGCGAATGAGTTGCAATCTCATGACCCTCATACAGACTTACGGCTTCATTGCGCATTTCGACCAGTTCCGGATCCATCCAGCCGGAATTAAGATGAAATGTTCCCTTGATGCCGTACTTATTGAACAGTTCAACAAGTCTTCTGTCCTGAGGTCTTCCGTCATCATAGCTCATTGTAAGGGCCTTGAATCTTCCGCCCGGGTAGGTGATATACGTGATCATCTGCTCTCCTTCTCTGTTTCCGGTATATCAGACACAAAATGGGAAGCAGCGGAGCTTCCCATTATAAGTTGAAGATATAAACACGAGAAGCGTCCCGCTGTTTATAGAAACAGCGGAACCGTCCCCCTGTTTACTTCCTGAAAGTGTAGGTGCGCTTTCCGTTTTTCTTGGATTCGTACATTGCGGCATCCGTCTTTTCAAACAGTTCTTCCTTGTCAGATGCGTTCTGTCCGTTGACGATACCGACGCTTACGGAAATGGGCGGCAGGCCGTCATCGGTATTTTCCAGTTCGCTGTTGATCTGTTCGATCTTCGACTCGATGAGTCTCTGGTTTATGGCTGCCGAGTGAACCATGAGGACAACGAATTCATCTCCTCCGATCCTGCAGATGTGGTCGTCATCACGGAATATTCCGTTAAGTATGCGGACAAGCTTTATGAGTACCTTATCTCCGACTTCGTGTCCGTAATTGTCATTGACACTCTTGAAATCATCCACATCAAGAAGCAGCATATATGTGGATTCAAGATCAATTCCGGAAAGAAGCAGTTCATATCCGGCACGGTTATAAGCACCGGTAAGTTCGTCATGTGACGCCTTGTAGTTGAGGTTTTCAAGACTTGATCTGTATTTCAGATACATCTTGTTGTATGCGTGGGCCAGATACTTGAACTCGTTGGCTCCCTCTTCGGGAATGGGGCTGTCAGCCTTTATATTGTCCACCGCCTTAAGCACGGGATTGATGCCGAGTATTGATGTGAGCCTTACCATGACAAGAATGGATATGGCCTGGATTATGATGACTATCCTTACAAAAGTAAGCTCTCGGTGAAGCCTGGCAAGTTCATCATTCTTGATGTTCTCCATCATCTTATCGATCTCACCGAGGCTTTCCTGCATATCCCTGCGGATATTGTCCTTCTGATCGTAATAAGCATCATTCAGCACAAGCTCAGTAGCTCTTCTGATCTTATCATCAGCGGAAAGCTGCATATCCCCCTCGTCCAGGACTACTGCATCCAGAACGTCCGGATAATCCGTATATCCCTTCGCCTCGATCACCAGTCTCATCGCATAGTATTCCTGATCCATGAGGCTGACGGATGAGGCCATGGCAGCTTTAAGTTCCTCCAGAGCAGGCTTTGTCTGTTCATTAATGTCCATCCTGGAGATAGCTTCTTCACGTCTTCCGGATTCAAACGCTTCAGTAAAATACTCGTTAAGGAATCTGATATCCCCTGTTGCCGCAAATCTCTGCACCCGTTCTGTCAGATAATCGGATGCATCCATCAGCTGATGCGCAGCCTGGATCAGTTCAGTCTGCTGCTTTTCCGCATCGGACAGGCGAACGAACGTATTGGTCAGTCTGAAGGAAGATATCACAACCGTACCGGACCATATGATCATGGTTGTGATAAGCCAGATATGTATCGTTCTGAGCGATATCCCGTTTTTATACTTTTTGAACATTAAAGCTTTTCCCCCGAAAACAGCTTATACTTCCGGTGCACAACACCCGCATCAGAACGGATAATCCTCACCCTCATTGGTTATAAAGATTACTTATGCTCAGCCTCACCGAGCACACGGTCATAAAGCTCAAGGCCGAAGCTCGTAAGCTCGGGAGCATGAGGTATCATCTTAAATGTCCTCTTACCGCCTTCAAGATGCTCGGCACTCAGGAACACCACGCTTTCATCATCCTTTGTTTCCTCATACATCTGCTGCGCAAAAGAAAGAAGATGCGTTACCGTATATACCTTTACTCCGGCTTCTTTGAGTGCCTTCACAATACCGTAAGCTATCGCGGATCCGTCCTTTTCGGTGGTCGTCGCAAATGATTCGTTGAGCAGGACTAAAGATCCCTTTTCAAGACCGCTTACTATCCTGTCCATCCTGCGAAGCTCTTCGTCAAGTCTTCCGCTGTTCATCGCGGAATCCTCACGTCTCGTAAAGTGGGTGTAAATGGATGTGCGGACGGAGCTTCTGAACTTCGCTGCGGGAACCATGATCCCGCACTGCATCATTATCTGCGCAACTCCGAGGCTCCTTAAGAAAGTGGACTTACCGCCCTGGTTGGCGCCCGTGATGACAACGAGCTGCTTATCATCCAGTCTGCCGGTATTTCCCACGGCCCTGCCGCAAATATCAAAAGAAAGGATCAGTTCCCTTAGGTTTTCGTAACGCAGGCGGTCTTCGTCATCTACCTCGGGATAGCAGTAATCTATACCGTATCTCGTCATGCGTGATCTTATATTGATGACCCCGAGATAAAAACCCATCTGGTAATGAAGCTGGTCAAAAAACGAACCGAAATCCGCAACAAGATCGGTGCAGTAGGAATAAACATATGAAACAACGGCAAACTCAAGCTTCTCCGCATCAACCTTGAGAGCCTGATCATTCCTGAGTGAGATGACTCCCGGTGATAAAGAAGTGATCCTGTCGAGCACTTTGTTGCCCACACCGAACTGCCTGTCATATTCGACAGCTTTTGACTGCAGACTGTCTATCTTGAAATCACCGACCTTAAGGCCGTTGCTCAGTCCGCACTCAAGGCGCATCTTCGGAGTCCTTACCAGATACTCATTCCTTTTTCTTTCCTTTTCATATATATCGGAAAAGAAAGACATGCTGTCCAGAACTATATAAAGGTTGGTTCTCCTTTCATCGGAAAACTCTTCTTCCAATCTGTTGTACAGTGAAGTAAAGCCTTCGGACTCAAATCCCGCGGCATTCATTTTGACGGCTTCCCTGACATCCCTCATTCCGTCGACAAGGATCTTGAGCACCTTGATGTCGGTTATCAGCTTTCCCTTGGTCCCGACTTCGCCGGTGCCGTTATTCTTCCTGCCAAGCTTATCCCACTCCGCAAGAACTTCGGAGGAAATGCGGTACAGATCCTGCACCATACCCTGCTTATTAATGCAGTCCTTGAGGATCTCCTGCCTGTACTTTATTTCACCCGCAGTTTTGAGCGGAACGGCCATTACTCTCTTCACAGCCTGTCCGAGATACGGATCTCCCGGAGCCGTCGCACCGTTTTTGGTACGCACGCTGTCATCCGATTCGGCGGCTTTGAAAAGAGATTTTAATCCGAGGTCTTTGGTAATGGAGAGCCAGTCCCTGTAAGGACTTGCAGAACCCCATTCCCTATCGCGGTATAACAGGTTCAGGTTCATGAAAATCTCTCCTTTAACTGATCGTAGGTAAGTCTGTATTTGAGTACAAGTTTGTTGACCGTATTAACATCAACCGGCATGCTGCGTCTGATCTCGAAGGTCTGGTTGTTGTTTTCATCGACATCCGCGATAAGGCTCACAACTCCTTCTCCGGTCCCCGTAAGCTCTCCGATATGTGTTACGTAGATACCCTTGCACTTCTTGGATATAAGCTTTCTGAGGACTCTCTGTCCCATCTCTGTGGCATCGTAATTTGCCGCGGTGGTAAAGAGTTCGTTTATTACAATGAATGCTCCGTCCTTGCTCTCATCCATGATAGGCTTTAATCTTTCAAGCTCATCCATCAGCTTTCCGCGTCCGGACTCAGCACTTTCCTCAACGGAAAAATGCGTGCACAGATCGGTAAAGTAAGGAACATCAGCATTACCTGCCGGAACGCTGAAGCCCATCTTGCTAAGCCATACGAGCTGACCGAGACTTCTTCCGTAGGTTGTCTTTCCTCCCTGGTTGGGACCGGTCAGTACAAAGAAGGATTCATCACCGGAAAGCATCAGTGCATTGGGAACGACCTTTTTTCCCTGTTCGGAATTGGTGATCGCAAGGGCAAGGTCGTAGAGATCTTCGGCGGACAGCTTATCGGAAGATGCGGAAGGCATGCACATTTCGAAGCCCTCCGTTTTCATCTTTCTTTCAAAAGCGGCATAGGCAAGGTAATAGACCATCTCAGTTTCGATCGCGGAAAGTTCACTGTTTTCGACACTGGGATATTTATTGCAGAAAGCTTCAAGCTTTTTGAAGAACTCCTTATTCTTTCTGGTGAAAAGTCTTACGATCTCAGCTTCGAGATCCGAATAATACTCGGTATCGGTGAAGGGATTATCAAATACTCTTTTCTGATCGGGGAAAAGCTCTCTGAGAAACTTCTCATAAGCTCCCGGTGCCGTACCATCCGTCAGCGTAAACTGTCCCCTGTCGTATGTGAGAACAACATGAAAATCACAAAGCTCCTTCCAGAGAGATGTTGCGTCCGAGCTCAGATTTTTGAAATATACGTCTGATATATATGAGGAAAGAAAAGAAGAAAATGCTTTGATCCCCTCCGACTTAGGTGCCGCTTTTTTCAGCCCGGCGTCAAGGGTTTCAAGTGAAGAAACATATGTATATATTACTCTGAGGAACCATACCCTCTTCTGGACCAGTTCATACGCATTATCGATCTTGGATGCGTATTCGAGACGGCTCTTAATTCCTGCGTGGTAATTAAACAGCGCGGAATAGACGGAATCGTTTCTGACATCCTCATAGATCGCTCTTCTGTAATCCTCATCCTCCTTACATGGGGGAAAAGAAGAATAAAGAGATCTGACATCCTCATCCCATCCTTCGCATACCTTATCAAGGACCTGATCGATGTTCAGATCGGTGAAGACTGACTCCGGTACCTCGATGCCGGTTTCCGGAGTGCCGCTATGGAAAAGCAGACTGAGCGCCATGACATTTACCTCTAAGCGTTGGAATACTGTGCGGTATACAGATCGTAGTAGAAACCTTTTGAAGCAAGGAGCGATTCGTGATTGCCGGTCTCGATAACGTGACCGTCCTTCATTACCAGAATAAGGTCGGCCTCCTTGATCGTCGATAATCTGTGGGCTACGATGAAGCTTGTACGTCCCTTCATAAGCTTTGCAAATGCGCTCTGTATCCTGAGCTCGGTTCTCGTATCTATCGAACTTGTTGCTTCATCGAGAATAAGCATCGGGGGAAGTGCGAGCATTACCCTTGAGATGCACAGAAGCTGTTTCTGGCCCTGGGACAAGCCTTCTCCTTCTTCCCCTATAACGGTATCGTAACCGTTTTCAAGTCTCTTGATAAAACCGTGAGCATGTGATGCCTTTGCGGCCTCTATGACCTCTTCATCGCTTGCTCCGGGCTTGCCCATACGGATATTGTCCATTATCGTTCCGGACTTGAGCCATGTTTCCTGGAGAACCATTCCGTAACAGTTACGAAGATCCTTTCTCGATATCTCCCTTATGTCTCTTCCGTCGACCCTGATGCATCCGCTTATGGGTTCATAAAATCTCATAAGGAGATTTATAATGGTGGTCTTGCCGCATCCGGTCGGACCTACAATCGCGATTCTCTGACCGCTGGTCACGTTCACGTTAAGGCCTTCGATAAGAGGTCTGTCAGGCACATAACTGAAATCGACATTTTCTATATCAACATTACCGGTAACGCTGTCCTTGGCCACAGGCTCGGAAGCTTCCGCGATAACGCTCTTTTCATCAATAAGTTCGAATATCCTTCCCGCACATACAAGTGCATTCTGAAATTCCGTAACAACACCGGAGATTTCATTGAAGGGTTTGGTATACTGGCTGGCATATCCGAGGAATGCGGTGAGGCCTCCGACAGAGATGCCGCCGCCGATCGAATAAAGTGCACCGCCGACTCCGACGAGTGCATAGACACAGGAGTTTACAAATCTGGTCGAAGGATTGGTAAGACTGGAGATAAAGATAGCCTTGAGCGAAGCATTGCAGAGAGCTTCGTCTGCTTTTTCGAACTGCTCAATTGCTTCATCTTCATAGGAAAAGACTCTTACCGTCTTCTGCGATGAGATCATCTCTTCGGATAATTCCGTAAGAATTCCCCTCGCCTGTGACTGTGCCTTGAACATTGAATGAGATCTTGTCGCAATGAATCTTGCGACAACAAGAGATAAAGGCGTGATGAGGACGACAAGAAGTGCGATCAGGGGATTGAGTCTTACCATGAAGATAAGTGTTCCCACGATCGTCATAACGCCTGTAAAGAGCTGTGTAAAGCCCATAAGAAGACCGTCTGCGAAGGTATCCGCATCGGTTATCATACGGCTCAGTATATCTCCCGTCCTGTGCGAATCAAGGTAGCTTATGGAAAGCTCCTGGATCTTCTTCATCGCATCGTTTCTGATGTCGCTTACCACATGATATGTTATGTGATTTCCGAGCCTGCTCATCAGATACTGGAAGAATGCGGAGATAAGCGCGGCGACACCGACCTTACCCGCTGCAATGAGAACGGCTTCCATATCGATATTACCCGGACCGGGAGTAAGAAGATCGACCGCCCTTCCGGTAAGCACGGGGATATAAAGTGAAAATGCAACTGAAAGAGCGGCAAAAATGAGCACAAAGATTCCCGCAGGAATATATCTTCCGATATATTCGAACAGTCTCTTCATTATCTTTTTGCCGCTCTTATTCTTCATACAGATACTTATTCGTAACCGCACAGATCAGTTACGTGATACGCTTATTAAAGCGTGGGGATATCGTCCTGTGATACAACGCGGATGTCTGCTTTTGTGAGGGCAGCCTGTTCCGCTTTGTGATCGTTTACACGGAATACCATGTAAGCCTTGT
>JAEEQL010000182.1 GCA_016285265.1 Lachnospiraceae bacterium | reverse complement strand
GACACGGTTGCGATTGTTTTTCTCGTTATAAACCTTATCATTTCCGGAGACGTAATATATGTCGATATCGGTGCACCATATGCCGTAAGGATTGGGATTGGTCAGGGTAACGGCATAAAGTCTGTCATTGTCAGACGTACCATAAGAACTTATGTCAGACTCATCAAAAAGATATACTTTGCCGATAGTTAATTCCTCACAGGACAAAGAAGCTTCATAAGAAGCATTATCTTTGTTGATCAAAGACATGACTTCAGGGATATCTTCTTTGCTTTTAATAAGGATGAACTCATTATATATGCCAATCTCCGTAAATCTCATTGTGATCGCCCCGGTACTGAATTCGAATTCGGCAGACAAAGGATCATCAGATGAGCTGTCACTTTCCTTCCACCCCATATCAGTACGGCTCCTGTCGTAATCATATGCCGTGTCGAGCGTGACGGCGGAGAAATTACCTTCCGGAGCTGAATAAGTCCAGCATCCGACTTTTTGAATACCATCCAGCGATGTATTGCGATATGCATCTATCCTGTCATCAGTAATATATACGACAAGATTACCAGAGTCTTTTTCGGTCCACATGCCTTTAAGATCAGAAGCATCAAACCTCGAAAAGATATTGCATGAACTTACGAAGGCCATCGAGATCAAAAACACAGCGGAAAGCAAGATGGATATTATCTTATTCTTACGGGAAATATTCATATCAGCTGACTCTATTCCTCTCATGAAGCAATCAAAAATACAATCTACATACTACATAATATAATCGATATCTGTCTATATTATTTTTATTATAGCAAACCGGATTGTTCGAAGAGTCCCTTACCCGGATGGTATAATTAACATGTATGAGGGAGAGATCTCTTAGCCGAGAAAACATACAGCAAATCTTACCATTAATGGAAACGAGGAAAGCATGGAAAACAAGTATTGTAAAGCTTCAGTGACTGGTTTTTCTCTTACAATGATGTCAGTGCTTATAGGGCATTTCTTCATATTTAATGATGTAATGATCCATGTGTTAGGCAGGGAAGTTTTTGATGCCGTATACAACCCATTATTAATTTCCCTTTTCCTGCTTCCTGTTGCCGGATTCGTTTTAGCAATCATCGGGCTTAAAAAGTGCATACGGGAAAAGTTAAAAGGCAAGGGTTTATCAATAACCGCAATAGTTATTTCCGTGGTGGTGTTGACTGTAACAATTCTATGTTTCGGCTTGATACTTTTGATAGCTTTAGGGGAAGGAAGTTATCATAAATAATAAATATATCGCTCATGAAGACTGAGTCATAAGCGAAAATGTTATTATGATTTTATCCGGTTGTTTTGGAGCAGAAAATGAACAGTATTAACGACTATGAATGACTTAGAAACTATCAAGAATAAATTCCCCGGAATAAGCTGCGCATACAGAGACGCGGCAGGAATAGTCACGACGAAGTGCTTTGGCTTTGCAGACAAAGAAGAGAATGTTCCAGTGGATGAGAACACCGCTTTTCCTGCATGTTCGATCTCGAAGTTCATTACCGCTATTTGCATAATGAAGGAATATGAGCAGGGCCTAATTGATATCAACAAGCCCGCTAATCTCTGCCTTCGCAAGTGGAAGCTTCTTACTCCGTCGGGAGTTGAGAGCGATGCCCCCATAAGATCGCTTATGAGTCATACCTCCGGAATCATTGACGGAGAAGATGGTTTTTATGGACTTCGAAGAAGTGACAAACCCGTAAGTTTGCAGGATGTACTTGATGGCAAGACTTCTTATAACAAGCGTCCGGCGCGCGAAAATAATCCTCATGGTACAGAGTTCGAGTACTCGGATGCCGGATTCTGCGTTTTGCAGATGCTGTTAGAAGAGCTTGAGCAAAAGCCGTTTGAGATTATTGCCGATGAGTTTGTTTTCGCGCCGTTGAAACTGAAAAATTCATTTTTTGCTTCTCTCACCAACCTGTCTGTTCTTGAGCAAAATATCGTTATGGCTACAGGTTATGATGATAGCGGAACGGCTATTCCGGGCAAGTATCCGCAAGTGCCTGATCTCGCGGCATCGGGTCTATGGTCAACGCCGAACGAGCTCATTGTGATCGCAGAAGAATTCACAAAAGCATGTAATGGAGAAAGTGCTTTGCTGCAGGCAAGATCTGCGCTGGAAATGGCTACACCTTCCGACAGATTCCCATGGGCAGGTCTTGGCATTTTTATGGATGGAGAGAACAAACTCAGTATAAGCGGCTGGGGCGAGAACGGACAATCCAGACTGAAGTTCAATTACCGCACCGGTGAGGCCGCAGTCGTCATGGTCAATCA
This sequence comes from Lachnospiraceae bacterium, assembly GCA_016285265.1. Lineage (GTDB taxonomy): Bacteria > Bacillota > Clostridia > Lachnospirales > Lachnospiraceae > AC2028. Next base: position 221 of record JAEEQL010000182.1, on the reverse strand, counting down.
GAATCCCGGTGTTGAGCAGTCAGAATCCGGTGTCGAATGGCTTATCAATAACGGGTCTACAGTTGAGAAACACCCCTGGTAGGCTCTATCTTAATTCAAACGTATCTGAACACTAATTTAGTTTTTCAATTACCGCCCATACAAAACGGCCCATACAAAACCTCCATCAAATTCAGTTGTATAATAAACTCCGAGAGGACTGATCTATGGACTTTATGTCA
>JAEEQL010000075.1 GCA_016285265.1 Lachnospiraceae bacterium | reverse complement strand
CGCCCTTGATGTTGTATTTAATGCGCTACTTATCCCGAGCTTTGGTGTAATGGGAGCTGCACTTGGAACAGCCCTTTCATTCGTGATAATCGCCATAGTTATGACATATATCCTTATTGTTAAGTCGCCTTCACTTCACCTGATAGGAAGGAAAGAAAAGTCTTCATTTTCAAAGTTTGCCGCAAATGAGCTTACGATGGAGCTGAAGATAGCAATTCCCGTTGCGATTGACAATATCATCATGGGCTTTGCATATGTGGCTTTTACCTGCATAGTATCACCCTTTGGAACTGTATCCGTGGCAGCAAACTCTTTTTCAATAACTGCTGAAAGCCTATGCTATATGCCGGGCTTTGGTATCGGTGTCGCAGCGACCACAATTGTTGGTCAGTGTATAGGAGCAAGGAGAAAAGATCTTGGAAAAAGACTTGGCTGGGCTGTCTATGAAATAGTCAATAAAAACAAAAACCGAGCTTCGAAAAGCCCGGCATTTGCTGTAAAATTAGTTTATGCTACTAAACAAAATCTTACAAGGAGATTATACTGTATCTTCCTTGTATCATCAAATCAAACTTCCGCTAGACATAGAAATATCTATTCCATCTGATGATCCGGTACGCTTGGTAAGTGCATTTGTGGAGGAAATGAATCTTTCTGATCTTTATGAGACTTATGACAGAATCAGAAAGAATCAGGCCACACCTCGTCAGATGCTTAAGATTGTCATCTATGCAGCAATGAACAGAATCTATTCAAGTCGTGATATTGAGTCTGCCTGCAAGAGAGACATTAATTTCATGTACCTTCTGGACGGAGCACCTGCTCCTGATCATTCCACCATAGCAAGATTTATATCAATTCATCTCTCACAATGCGCTAAGCAGATCATGGCACAGGTCGGAACCATACTGCTCGAACTTGGTGAGATTTCAGGTGAGAATATCTTTATTGACGGAACCAAGATAGAGTCAGTTGCCAACAAATACACCTTTGTATGGAAGAAAGCTGTATCCAGGAACATGATAAAGCTGACTGAAAAGATATGTATTTTCTGTGCTGAATGTGAAGAACTCTATGGGATAAAAGTAGTCTATAACGATCAGATATCATTACGCACCATTAAGCGTTTAAGGAAAAAACTGTATAAACTCAAAGATGATGAAGGCATCCTGTTCGTACATGGTATTGGAAAAAGAAAGACTCCACTCCAGCGTTCAATAGAAAGCCTTGAAGAATACATAGAAAAACTCAAAGAGTAGGCATCCACATTCCATGGTTCCCTCGGCTCATCGCTGCCACCGAAGCCCGGCAGGTCGAACTGTATGAATCTGTATCTGTCGTTTAGGGCATCCGCCACCGAATCATAAACCTCCAGCGTCGTGCCCCAGCCCTGCAGCATCACACAAGTCTCCTCACCGGCGCCTGTGATCTTTACCTTAATGTTGTAACCGTCTATATCTATATTCATCAGTGTTGCTCTTTCACTATCTGTTTCTTCTGTCGTGTTCCTTTGTAATACTCGCTCTTGTCTTTATACATGAGACTATCAATCTTACCCACGATGTCCGCTTCTTCATCCAGGTTGAAAATACTGCCTCCCATAGCCGCCGAGATACGGTATGGTTTGCCCGATGTTTTGTTATATTCATCCATGGCAGTCCTGATCTTCTTACAGGTCACAGGCACTATATCCTCTGATTTTGCCTTCATCAGGATTACGAACTCATCTCCTGCAAAGCGTATGACATTACCGTCATTGCCCACAACATGCGTCAATATACCGGCCATGGCCACAAGCGCCGCATCTCCCTCATTGTGAGAATACTCGTCATTGATAGCCTTAAAATCATTCATGTCGATCATGATGGCGGCCACCTTGTCATCTTTACGTCTGATGTAATACTCCCTGATCTTGCCTAACTCATAACGGTTATAAACCCCTGTCAGCTTGTCGACATACAGATATTCATTCTGAAGGCACATGACCAGTCCGCTGAAGGAGACCGCTAAACATACCGGCTGCATCGAAATCCCGTAACAGAAGGTTTGTATAACAACGCCTATCACCATGGGCATTAAAAACTCCCACACCGGGAAAAATCTCAAGGATCCGTCCCTTCGTCTGCCGCGGATATAAACGCAGATGCTGTACATGATCAGATAAAAAGCCGCTATAATATAAACCACATAAGCGGGGCCTCTGCGGTAAACATTATTCTCGTCTATCGAGAATACGACGGGCACAAAGATATTGATCACCAGAAGCACCGACTCTATTATGGTGATCACCAGCACAGTCCTGTACTGTATCTTCGATATCTTTTTATTGATATGCCTTACTATAATGGCTAAAACGCCCGTGCCTACTATGAGGTTGTACAAAAACAGGAAGGAATTGCCCATGAAGCTCACTACACGAAAGAGAACTCCCTGCTTTCCGTCCACTATGAAGGCCAGCGTATCAAAAGCGCAATTGAGTAATGTAAAGATTATGAGCAGTTGCAGTATCTTAGCCTCTGTCTTCCTGCCCGGAAGATCCCATGATTTCGTCAGAAGAATGAGTCCCATCAGAAGAACTCCTATGAGATCCGCCACATATACAGCTGTGAGATTTATACCCATACAATACATACCCTCCGTGTAAAGAAGATTATCAACTTTTTCATATGTATTGGCAAATAAAAAATCGTTACTATTCACGGGGGTGCTGATCTGACTATTCGCATTAAACGAGAACCTGCCGTATGGCAAGCCCTCATAAAAACCGATCAGAACCTTACTTACCTCAAATGCCAGATATCCGAATTGTAATCTGCTATCGTCCTGTCCGATGAGAAGTATCCGGCCTTTGCGATGTTGTTGATGCACATCTTCGCCCAGCGGCGTCTGTCCTCATAATCACCGATCATCCGGTCCTTGACGCGGATATAATCCTTAATGTCGAGAAGCGTCATGAACCAATCCTTGACTATCAGCTCATTATGGAGCCTGTTGAGGTTCTCGGCCGTACCCAGTGCCATGATCTCTGGTGAGATGATGAAGTCTACGAGCTTCTTTATCAGCTCATCATTCTCATAAAAGTCACGTGACACATAGGCATGTCTGTCATAGAGTCCGATGACCGTATCAGAGCTCTCGCCGAAGATGTAGATATTGTCATCTCCCACCAGCTCGTGGATCTCCACGTTGGCTCCGTCTTCGGTGCCGAGGGTAACTGCACCGTTGAGCATGAACTTCATGTTTGAGGTTCCGGATGCCTCTTTGCTGGCAAGGGAGATCTGCTCGGATATATCAGCCGCAGGTATGATGATCCCTGCCTTCTGAACGTTATAGTTTTCGATCATCACTACGCGCAGGTAAGGTGCCACCTCAGGATCCTTTGCACACAGATCCTGCAGGCAAAGGATCAGATGGATGATATCCTTTGCGATAACATAGGCAGGTGCTGCCTTTGCTCCGAAGATCACGGTGATCGGACGGGTAGGCTTCTTGCCGCTCTTGATCTCAAAGTACTTGTAGATCACATAAAGCGCGTTCATCTGCTGTCTCTTGTACTCATGGAGACGCTTTACCTGAACATCATAGATCGAGTCAGGGCTTATCTCTGTATTCTGGGTATCCTTAAGATACTTCGCTGCAACTTTCTTATTATTTGTCTTTATTGCAAGCAGCTTATCGAGCACCTCGGTATCATCTGCATACTTTAACAGTCCCTCGAGTCTGTCCGCATCCTTTAAGAAGCCGTCTCCTATCAGGCTTCTGATCAGCTCCGTAAGTTCGGGATTGCAGTGCATCAGCCATCTTCTGAAGGTGATACCGTTAGTCTTGTTGTTGAACTTTCCGGGATAGATCTTCGAGAAGTTCTTCAGCTCACTCTTCTTGAGGATGTCGGTGTGCAGCGCAGCCACTCCGTTAACGGAATATGAATAATGAATATCCATATGTGCCATGTGAACACGTCCGTCATCATCGATGATGTATGTGGTCGGATCAGCAAACTCGTGTCTTACACGGTTATCAAGCTCCCTAATGATCGGAAGCAGATGAGGAACAACCTCCTCCATATAGTCCATGGGCCACTTCTCAAGCGCCTCTGCCAGGATCGTGTGATTTGTGTAAGCACATGTCTTTCTGACTTCCGAGATAGCCTCGTCCATCGTGAACCCGCGAAGCTGCAGCAGTCTGATGAGCTCCGGGATGACCATCGAGGGATGTGTATCGTTGATCTGAATCGCGACATACTCATGGAGTCTGTGGATGTCTCCGCCGCGCTCCTCGGTCTCTGCGAGGATCAGCTGAGCCGCATTACTTACCATGAAATACTGCTGATATATCCTGAGTACCTGTCCCGCTCTGTCGCTGTCATCAGGATACAGGAAAAGTGTCAGGTTCTTTTCTATCTCGTTCTTATCAAAGCTTATGGAATCTCCGTTTACCAGATTCTCATCCACGGAATCCAGATCAAACAGATGCAGCTTATTGATGCCCTCCGTCTGATATCCGGGAACGTCTATATCATACATAGCCGAACGCACGGTACAGCGTCTGAAAGGAACCAAGAAGCTCCTGTCTGTACGATTGAGCCAACATTTATCCGTGATCCAGGGATTCTTTACCTCTTTCTGAAGCCTGTTCTCAAACTTCTGCTCAAACAGACCGTAATGATAGTTGAGTCCCACACCGTCTCCGGGCAGAGCCAGTGTCGCGATCGAATCCAGGAAACATGCCGCAAGTCTTCCGAGTCCGCCGTTTCCGAGTGAAGGCTCGGGTTCGTACTCCTCGATGAGCGACAGATCCTTGTTATGCTTCTTAAGTGCCTCCTTAACCCCGTCATACATGCCGAGATTGATGAGGTTGTTTGATAAAAGCTTTCCGATCAGAAACTCAGCCGAGATATAGTAAACCTTCTTCTTGCCTGAAAGCTTGGGACGATTTGCCATCTCCTGCTTCGTAAGGATCAGCAGTCCCTTTTGGATCTCTTCCTCGGTACACTGAGCGATCCCTCTGCCAAAGTTGGCCTTCAGTACTTCCTCTATCCTTTGTTCCATTAATCTCTCCTTTCATTATCACAATGTGCTCAAATGATACACAAAAGTTTTACCTTCCGTACAATCTCGTCAGTTTTTTCATCTCTGCCGAAAGATCCTTGGTCAGCGCGTCCTTGTCCATGCGCCATTTCCAATTCTCCCCTATCGTAGACGGAGTATTGATCCTGGCCTCGTTTGAAAGTCCGAGCCAGTCCTGCATAGGTATTATACACATATCTGCGGACGACGCCAGCGCTGCACGCACCAGCTTTCTGGTGAGAACCGCCTTATTCTTTACATGATAGTCGACATAATCCTGAACCTCGGCAAGCTCAGCTTTTTTGATGCTGTCCAGCCATCCGCGCAGCGTCTCGTTATCATGCGTGCCGGTATATACCACGCAGTTTTTACAATAATTGAAGGGCAGAAAGTCATTCGTCTTATCGGAGGATGAGCTCTCATCCCGTCCGTCAAATGCAAACTCCAGGACCTTCATATTCGGGAAACCTGTGTCTTTGACCAGCTTTCTGACGGAATCCGTCATAAAACCGAGATCCTCTGCAATGATCGGAGTCTCTCCTATCTCTTTTTTGACAGCCTTAAAGAGCGCCAGTCCGGGACCCTTCTTCCATTTGCCCTTCCTGGCATTCTTTGCACCGGCAACGATGCTGTAATACTCGTCAAAACCTCTGAAATGATCTATACGGATGACATCATAGAGCTTCATGCAGTTTTTCATACGCTCTATCCACCAAGCATATCCGGTCTCTTTGTGATACTTCCAGTCATAGAGTGGATTACCCCAGAGTTGTCCGTCTGCCGAAAAAGCATCCGGAGGACAGCCAGCAACTGCAACCGGACTTCTGTCCTCATCCATCTGGAAAAGCTCGGGATGCGCCCATACATCTGCACTATCCTCGGCAACATAGATCGGAATGTCACCGATTATCTTGATCCCGGACTTATTGGCATACTTCTTCAGCTTCTCCCACTGACCGAAAAATTCATACTGGATCCACTCATAGAAGAGGACTTCATCGGCATACTTTTGAAAAGCAGCCTTGATCGCCACAGGCTTACGAAGTCTGAGTTCATCCTCCCACAGCATAAAAGAAGCTCCGCCGTGTGCGTTCTTTAATGCCATGAACAGAGCATAATCCGGAAGCCACTTTTTATTCTTTTTCACAAATCGCTCCACCTTGGAACGCTTATCATCCGAGATCCTGCCAAAAGCTTTCTTCAGGAGCGGGTAGCGATTCTCATATAATAGTCCGTAGTTTATATATTTATCATCTGCCTTAAGCTTTGCACGATCGCACTCAGCCTTTTTCAGGAGTCCCTCATCTATAAGCTCCTTCAGATCGATAAAATAAGGATTTCCGGCAGCAGTCGAGAACGACTGATACGGCGAATCTCCGTAACTGGTCGGTCCTATCGGCAGCATCTGCCAGTAGCTCTGACCTGACTTTGCCAAAAAGTCCACAAATTTATATGCTTCTTTTGAAAAGCAGCCGATCCCATATGCACCCGGCAGTGAAAACACCGGGAAAAGTACTCCGCTTTTTCTCATCAAATTCTCCTTTTGATCAACCTATTTTCTTGACCGAATCGCGTGTCAAAAGCTCAGTGGGGAATACCGTGTCAGCTATACCCTCTTCCTGTGATATGAGCTTTAAGAGGATCCTGACGGATTCCAAAGCCATCTCATGACGCGGCTGGACCATCGTTGTGATCCTGGGATTCATGTAATCTCCAAGCTCTATACCGTCGAATCCGACAACCGAGATATCATCGGGGATCTTCAGTCCCGCATCATATATGGCGCGATACGCACCTATCGCGGTAAGATCCGATATACAGTAAACAGCCGTGAATTCTTTTTTTGACGCGATCAGTTCCTTGGTAACGACATATCCGTTTTCTACGGTGAACTCGTCGATATCCTTCTTCATATGAAAGACCAGATCCTCGTCCACTTCTATGCCGTGTTCCTCCAGCGACTTCCTGTAGCCCAAAAGTCGCCCTCCTGCGACTGCCATATCACCCTCGACACCGGCTATGATAGCGATCTTTTTATGACCCATATCGCAGAGATAATCCACCATACGCTTTGACGCAGCGATATCGTCAATACCTACTGTCGGACAGGGAGCATGAGGCCCCTCGATCGTATGTGAGACCGTGCAAAAGACATAAGGAACATTAACGTTTAACAGAGACTTGCTGTTGGGATTGATCCATCCGCCGAGGAATACGATACCCTTAAGCCTCTTTTCCTTTGAAAGCCGAAGCGCTTCTGCCGGGATGTTCACATCATTGTCAACGGAATGAAGCAAAAAGTCATAACCGTTCTTTTCAAGCTCGTTCTGAAAATCGTCATACATCGATGTGAAGAAGATGTTCCCAACACCACAGACTATCAATGCTATGGTGTTGGACTCCGTCATCTTGAGATTCCTTGCACTCGTATTCGGTACATACCTGTACTTTCTTACAGTCTCAAGGATCTTCTTTTTGGTATTTTCATTGATGCCCGGATCGTCATTTATCGCACGTGAAACCGTGGCAACTCCCACGTTGCACATTCTTGCGATATCTTTTATGGTAATATTTTCCTTCATGTTCAGCCTTTGACCGCACCTGCGGCAACTCCCTTAATAATATACTTCTGGCAGGCAAGATAGAAGATGATGACCGGAATGATGGAGAGCAGGATAAGTGCCATAGTCGCACCGAGATCCACCGTTCCGTAGCTGCCCTTCAGATACTGTATATGGATAGGTATCGTTCTGTATTCATTGATATCTAGAACAAGATAAGGAAGCAGATAGTCGTTCCATACCCACATGAGCTCCAGGATGCCTACGGAAATAAGGGTAGGAATAAGCATGGGTATAACGACCAGGAAAAATGTCCTTATCGGTCCGCATCCGTCGATCGCAGCCGCTTCTTCAACCTCCAGAGGTATCGTTTTTACAAAGCCGACAAACATAAAGACAGCAAGCCCCGCACCGAATCCGAGATATACGATCGGGATCGTATAGGGGGTGTTGAGTTTAAGTTTATCTGCAGTCTTTGAAAGTGTAAACATCACCATCTGGAACGGAACCACCATCGAGAATACACATAGAAAATATACTATCCTGCATATAAGGTTGTCTACTCTTGCAATATACCAGGCTGCCATGGATGTAAACAGTAGGATGAGAGCAACCGAAAAAAATGTGATCTCAACGCTGTAGAGAACGCTCTTGTAGAAAGGATAGTTTCCGAAGGTCATTCCCTTTATGAAGTTTGAAAAGCCCGCATACATCTCTCCTCTGGGGAGACTGAAGGTATCTGTCTTTACAAAGGTATTCACCTTAAATGAATTTATGGCTACAGCCAGGACCGGAAGCACCCACAGGATGCAAACGACAGAGAGAATGACTGTATAGATCGTTTTTCTTGTTTTATCACTCATTACTGCTGCACCTCTCTCTTTCTGGTACATGCGAGCTGGAAGAGCCCGAGTCCGGCTACAAGGATAAAGAATAATACCGCTTTCGCCTGTGCCACGCCGGTAGCTGCCTTATTGGAACCGTAGAATGTATTAAAGATATTGAGTGCAAGCATCTCAGTAGTCTTGATAGCGGAACCGTCAGGCTGAATGATGAAGGGCTGTCCTCCGGTCAGTGCCAGGTTCTGGTCAAAGAGCTTGAACCCGTTCGTGAGACTTAAAAATGTGCATATCGTAATTGATGGCATGACATTTGGTATCGTTATCATGAAAAGCGTCTGCATACGGCTTGCTCCGTCTATGCTCGCAGCCTCGATCATGTCGTCCGGGACAGCCTGCAGTCCTGCGATATAGATGATCATCATATATCCCACCTGCTGCCAGATCATAAGTATGATAAGTCCCCAGAAACCGTACTTCGTTTCAAGAAGGATCGAAGTACTGTATCTTGAAAGTATGCCGTCAAAGATCATGGCCCAGATATATCCGAGAACGATACCGCCTATAAGGTTTGGCATAAAAAATATCGTTCTGAAAAGATTGCTGCCCTTTATATTCTGTGTAAGGATGACCGCAACCGTAAAGGCCAGGACATTGATGAGAACAAGGCTTACCAGTGCAAAGACCGCCGTATATTGAAAGGAATGCATAAAGCTTGCATCCGAGAGCGCCTTGCCATAGTTTGAAACACCTATAAATTTGGCATCCTTTATCAATCGGAATTTACAGAATGAAAGATATATCCCCTGGACGAAAGGCCATATAAAGCCTATGGAAAAAGCCGCCAGAACCGGTCCCATGAATAAGAGAAAGTGTTTTTTTATCGATTCCTTCGGGGTTTTGGAACGTTTTCTGTTCATACGATACCTCCTGTAAAAGAGGGGCGGGCATTGCCCGCCCCACCGGAAAGTCTATAATGAAGATTCAGGGGTCCGATCAGTCAGCATTTGCCAGCTCATACTGTGTAGCCCAGCCATCAACGAAGGCGTTCTTTACAAGGCCCCAGTTAGCATCACTCTGATCAGCGTTATACTGGTTCAGTGCAGAAACAAGAGCTGCACGATAATCATCAACGTTAGGCTGATAGTTTGTTGCCCAGTCCATTACATAGCATCCGTCAGCATCGTATTTTGCAGCATCGTTTAAGAAACCGTTGGAAGATTCAACTGCGTTCTTGTAGGGCATGATACCAAGCTGCTCAACCATTGCCATGCTGGCATCGGGATCGGATACGAGCCATACCATGAAGTCGATTGTAGCCTGCTGGTCTGCTTCAGAAGCATTTGCATTAACTGCCCAGCAGTTCTCAGTACCGCAGTTAAGACCTGCCTTCTCTTCTCCTGATACACCACAGTAATAAGGGATCATTGTTGCATTCGGAACATCTCCGGATACTGCTGCATACTCCCATGAACCGTTTACGAAGAATGCTGCCTTTCCTTCCTTAAACTCAGCCTCAGCGTCATGTCCGCCGTTTGCAAGATCCTTGGGATCGGTAAGGCTGTTATTGATGATAAGGTCATAGAGCTTCTTATAGTTATCCATGTATGCACCGGTAAGGGATGCAGGGCACTCCTCCCACTTTGCTCCTGCTTCCTTTTCCTCATAGAAGTACTCAAGGTTAGCAAGATGTCCTGTGAATCTCCAGGAAGAAGAGTCATCCATATCAGAAGATGAGAATGCATCAAATCCGAGAGAACCAGCATTATTATGGATATCCTCAGCTACAGTCTTAAGACCGTCAAAGTTCTTTATCTCGTCCATACTGTGGCCGGCCTTCTCTATAAGATCAGGATTTACGATGATGCCGTAGCACTCATAGCAGTAACCGATGGAAACAAGCTTTCCGTCGCTGTCATAAAGGTTGTAAGCGTCTGATGAGAGCTCGTTAGCAATCCTGGTGCCTGTAAGATCCATTGCGTATTCGCCCCAGTCCTTAACACCTGCAGCATTTCCTATAACAAAGAGTGTAGGTGCATCGGATTTGTCCATCTCGGACTGAAGTGTCTGGTTGTATGTACCTGAAGCAGCGGTAACGATCTTTACCGGAACTCCGGTTTTCTCTGTATATTTCTTTCCGAGATCCTGAATGGTCTCATCAAGCTCGGGCTTAAAGTTAAGCCAGTAAACGGAGCCGTCTCCGGCCTTTGCTGAATCTGCCTTATCAGTGCTGCCTGCATCGGCGCTTCCTGCATCTGCTGCTGCACCTGAGCCGGTTGCTGCAGTTTTGCCGCAGCCTGTCACTATCGACATTGTCATTGCTGCACATAATAACGCACTAAGTAACTTCTTTTTCATGATCATCCTCCTTAAGCTGTTTAGCCAGTGAAATTATCGGAAACGTTTCCGATGGCATCACTATATCATGGAAACGTTTCCAATGCAAGCACTTTTTTCAGGTAATTATTGACAAGAAACGTTTCCGAAACTTTGTAACATTTTCACAAAGCTCCTTTATCAGTTATAAGTTTTTGGGGGTTGGAATAGAATGATTTATTTCCGAGATAATCGCCTATGCTATATATTAAAAGACAAACTCTACTCATGTTCTTTCACGTACTGTATAAACTCAGGTGTTTTAGACCAATATTTAATGCCCCAGTTTTCAAAATTCCATTCATCCATATATTGGTTGCATTCATAATCTACATAGTAAATAAGGTTATCTTTAACAACAAAGTTGGTCGAAAAATAATCGATATTTAGGCCTGCTTTCTTTGCGGCATCCGCCATTTCACGCACCTGCGCAATATAGGGCTCGACCGATATTTCGTCGCGTACCATATCAAAAATGGTTGGGCCCTCGATGTATTCTTTAATAATCCTCTCAGAGTCTTCATCAAGGGAAAGCATAAGTGGAATTCTTATTCCTGCATCTTTCAACCTTCTATAATCGTTTTTTTCCGCTTCGATCTTGTTGCCAAATGCATAGTACTCACACGGTTCATGGTGGATTTGCTTTAATACGACCTCTTTACCCTTTGATAACGCAAGATAGGAGTATCCACCCTTTCCGTGCCCCAATAGCCTTACAATTTCATATTCATCGCTGTTTACTCTGACAATCTTGTCCATTTCATCCTCTTCTATATTTCTGAATCCAGTCAACAGCAAAATCCACAAGTCTTTTTTGATTCATTAAGCGTAGTTCGGCATTTCCAATCATGGCTTTATTAACAGCATTGCTCTGTTCAAAAGCTTCTCCTATCCGGTCAAAATCCTCACCATCAACAAAAAGCGTCTCGTACTCTTTCCATACGCGCTTACCGCTTTCCATGATCGCACTATGCTCTATGCAATTATGCTTGCCGGGATAATCAGCGCGGACATCTGCAAGATGCAAAGACGTATTTTTATCATAACCAACACCGATAAGCAAAACCTCTCCATTCAGTTCATACAGTTTTCCTATTGGAGAGCCCTCTCCGAAAATATTGGAAAGGTCATGATCATTAACAAGATATTCTGCGTGTTTGCCCCATGCCGCAACGGATCTTGCCGGATGGTCGCTTCGCAGGGTTCCCGGCCATTGACGGAACGCTTCAGCTACAGCTCCCATGGTATTTGTTGGCGTAATTCTCTTATCATAAGCCGGCCAGTTATCGCGGATTATCTGCCAGTATTCTTCCGGAACGGTCCAATGGACTCCATCCTCAGGATCAAGATTCTTCCAGGATTGTGCAGGCATCATGATCGTACCGTCTTCTCCAACCACTTCAATCAATGCCTCAATAACGGCCTGCGCCCCACCACAGACATAGCCCATTTTAGATAATGCTGTATGAACCATTACCGTATGGCCTTTCGTCAAATCTACAGAATGCAGCGCATTTACGATTTCATTTTTTGTAATTGGTTTCAAAACCATATCTCCCCTAACAGTTTATATTAAAATATAATTATGTACCAATTTTATCCTTGGCGTAAAGATCTTGTCACTCACGCTGTCACATTTTTATAGAACGTAATAAAAGCTGTCATACTGTGGTATAATCGCATTTGGAAATGAAAGCTGAGTGTAGACATCATTTTATAAAAGTACTTCCAATCAGTGTAAAAAAATAGTGTAAAATGCATCATTGAATACTAGAAGTCAATGATTGCACGCCTTCAAGAAGATCTCACCATAGCATTGGTAGTGCGGAGGTCTCCAGTTCGATTCTGGACAGCAGCATGATAACTAAATGAATAAGAACAGGAACCCGGTTGCGCTGGCGCAAACCGGGTTTTTGTTCTTAGACATGCCAAACATGAGCAAGTAGGGCGATAGCCCGGATTGCGAATGTTTGCAGGATTGCGTAAGTTGCGCAGCAACGAAGCAGTCCGTCAGGTATCTCAAAGGTGACTTAATATTCAGCAAGTCACAAAAGCTCTCAACTACGGCTGGGAGCTTTTTCCAGGTATCCTCCCCTACCGTACACCCCAGCCCCGAAGGACTGGATATCATCTTTCTGTACTTACATTATCTTATTCTCGTAATCCTGCAGTTCATGGAATATGTTATCTACGATAGCAGTCTTCCCCTCAAGTCTGAAAAGTATAAAATATCTATGCGACAGGAAATACATTCTCCGATATCCAAGCTCAGTACCGTTAATTGCATTGTAAAGTAAAAGTGCGTTTTATATGTCAATGAAGCATTACGGCACAGATTCCCAATTGAACTCCACCTCATTCATATAGTAAAATGTATGGTATCAATATTCTTTTTCGCAGAACTAACCAAAGGAGGATCTCGATGCTATTCAGGAAAGAAACAAGCAATGATTCCCTGCTTGCCGCTATAGACAGCGGAAGTATAGACAACGTCCTTAAGGGCGGGAACCTGATAAACGATCAGGGAACGATTTCGGAAAGCGACAGAGAAGCGATACGTCGAATAAACGATAAGGCTGCTGAAATAGCAAAATACGCGAACGACGAGTCCGACAAGCTTAACATGGTCAATGAAATAATACATTCGGGTATGTGGGAGATGTATTTCGACTCCACAACCGGCGAGATCAACAGAGTCAATTGGAGCGATGAGTTCCGCAGGATGATAGGCTTCAGGGACAGGTCGGATTTTCCGGACACACTGGAGGCATGGACCGACAAACTGCATCCCGAAGCTAAAGATAT
>JAEEQL010000181.1 GCA_016285265.1 Lachnospiraceae bacterium | reverse complement strand
AATGGACGGAGCTCGAAGGCGTGAAAACGTATTTTGATTTCTTTGATGATCACAGAGATGAATTCATTTGATATAGGATAGATTAATGAATGAAGCAATCTCCAGACTTTATGAAGACAATACAAAAATATAAACACCTGAATGGTGAGAAATTGAGCTGACATTTTAAACTTGCGAGAAGACATGGAACGGAAACGGATTGATAACAGAAGAATAATTATACTTTATTTGCTGATTACGGTATTGGTGACATGGCTATGCCAGTTTATGCCGATTTTGATCGGAATGGATGTCGAAAACACGTCGATTTCATCTTTTGATTATTCATCAATCTTTTTTGGAATCGGTGGTGTTATGCCGTCTCTTGTCGGCGTGATCTTTGTATTCATCTTTTATACCAAAGAAGGTATAAAGGATTTCTTCAAAAGATGCTTTGTACCGTGTAAAGAGTGTATCGCCGCAATTCTGATCTCGCTCGGACTTATATGTTGTGAGGTCGCGGTCACACAACTTATTTCAAAGGGACTTGACGCGGAAGCCTTAGGGTTTGAAGGACTGAAGTTGATCATTAAAAATCCGCTGTATTTCTTTTACTTCCTGTTTTGGGGAATTATATCCGGACCGTTTTCTGAGGAGTTCGGATGGCGTGGATTTCTGACAGATCGTATATTTCATAAAGAAAAACTGCTGCAGATATCTTTGTTCATTGGTTTTATCTGGGGAATCTGGCATTTTCCTTTATATTTTTATCCTGCACAGATTCAGCATGATTGGTTTTTGATAAATCCGTTTTTGGGATTGTCTTTTATCGTAAGCTGTATGAGTGCTGCTTTGGTATATACAGCAATATACGTTATTGCGAACAGAAGAGTATTTGCGATTTTCTTTTTGCATATGTTTAAGAATATTATTCTTACAGGTGCGATGATCTATCCCTTTAGTGATACTTACAGTGTCGTGGTTGTTCCGGTGGAAATTGTGATGGATGTGTTGTTTTATCTTATCGTCACCCGGACAAAGTATTATAAACGATCACTTGAAAATGTATCTGATTATGATGGCTTAAAGTAAAGGATAGTGCAATATGAGATTAAGACCTTACATAGGAAGTAAAGATTTTTGCGAAATCAGGAATTGGGTTACTGAAGAGAGAATGCATGCAATGTGGTGTGCAAATCTGATCCCGTTTCCCATGGAAAAAGAGAGCTTTGAGAGAACAATGCTGGAAGCGGCTGAGCGTTTTGGAGACAGCCCCTATATCGTTACTTCCGATGAGGGTGAACTGATCGGTTTCTTCTGTTATTCGGTGAATTTGGACAGCAATGAAGGAATGCTGAAATTTGTTATGAATAACCCCGGGTACAGAGGTAAAGGGTACGGCAGGGAAATGATCCAGCTGGCAGTTAAGTATGCATTTGATATTACAAATGTACAGTCAGTTCAGCTGAATGTTTTCCCTGAGAATGAAAGTGCCAAAAAGTGTTATGAATCTGTTGGATTTACTGAAAGAAAGACAGATTTAAATGCATTTACCTATAAGGATGAATCTTGGGGCAGATGCAATATGGTCATTACAAGAGATTAACAGATATGTGCAAATAAACTTAGGAGATACAACAAATGGAACTCAGGAAACTCACCGAACATATATGGTATATGCCTTTCGAGGAAGAGCGTGATCGTCCGAATCTCGGATATATCAAGGGTGATAAGCTGAGTCTTGTCGTTGATGCCGGTCACTCGGAAGCTCATATCAGGGAGTTTTACGATTTGCTTTGTAAGGAAGGTCTGCCTCTTCCTTCACTTACGGTCCTTACACACTGGCACTGGGATCATACTTTTGCGATGCACGCAGTGAAGGGCCTTACCATAGCAAACAAAACAACAAACGGGCATCTTCTGGAATGCATAAAGAAGATAGAGAAGAGCGGCCCCGACGCGTTCCTAAACGTGTACGAGAGCATTCGAAAAGAATATTCAGACGGTAAAGAAATGATCGTTGTTCCGGCCGATATTGTTTTCGAGGGTTGCATGACGATCGATCTCGGCGGATGCACGATCAGCATCCTTCAGACTGAGGCTCCTCATACTGACGATTCAACACTTGTTTATGTGTGCGAAGATAAAACGCTATTTGTCGGTGATGCTACCTGTGCGCAATTTCCTAACGGTCCCAAGGATAAAAACCTTGCAAATAAATTGGCTGACAAAATCCGCCTGACAGGGGCTGTTACTTGTGTTGAGGGACATTGGCAGCCTGTAGAGACCGAGGACACCCTGCGTGATCTTCTTGGCTGAAGTATCGAAATGAGCGTTGGAACATAATATCGCAATTTAAGCTACCAAATAAATGGAGATGAAATGAAAGCATTTATAGTTTACTGTCATCCGTCAGAGGATTCATTTACAAGGAATATTCGGGATGCTTTTATTAATGGAATCATTGATTCGGGAAATGAATATATTCTGTCAGATCTATACAAGATGAATTTTTCTTCCGATATGACTGAAAAGGAATACCAAAGAGATGCAAATTATCTTGATAC
>JAEEQL010000074.1 GCA_016285265.1 Lachnospiraceae bacterium | reverse complement strand
CCATATATCCACCGCCGTGAAGCTGAAGGATAACATGTTCGAGATCAGGATTTTCCTTTGACGAGAGCATCTTCATCGTGAAATTTCCCAGATCAAAGGAAGTAAGATTGAAGGGCTCGGGCACATTCCACTCGGGCTCCGTCATCTTCTTTCTCAGTTCTCCGGTCTTAAGGCTCTTGCCGATGAGGGATTCGTTCGAGATGTAAGAGATCATCCTCGACAATACCTTTCCTCTTGATGATACGCCTGCTGCCTCATCATCGCCTGTCCCGCGCTCGTCATCGGCAGGATCATCCTCAGAAGAAACCTCATCGATCTCTTCGGGAGCTTCAGTGGGAACATTTGCCGGAACATTTTCCGTAACATCCTCGGGCGCATTAAGATCATCCGGGGCAGGAACCTCGTGATACTGATGCTCGTATTTTTTTATCCATCCTTTTAATGCCATCAGATAAAGAATCTCCTCTTAAGCTCATCCGTAGCTCTTCTTCCCCCGAAGATGACCGTACCGATAAAGATAATAAACGAAGCCGCCACGGGAATAATAACCATGACCGGCTGCCTTATGATATCAAGCTGAAGAAGGATCATCAGCACTACGCTCCAGAATATATTGAAAAGCTGAAGGCTTATATAGCTTTGCCAGTTCCTTCTGTTGATGAGCATCAGAAGCACACAGCTGAAGTCGAGGAACATAAGAGCCGTAGGAAGAATATAGTCATATGACCATCTGTTGTTTCCGGTAAAATAATCGATGCCTATAAGTATGAGTACTATCGTCAGTGTAAGGAACAGGGTCTTGAACATATACCCTATTCTCTCCGTGATCGTCATATAGATCGCAAGGTTTACATACAGAAGTATCAGTCCGACGACAACCGTCCAGTTGAAGATATCCGCTCCCATATACAGCGCGATGAACATTCCGCCCATTGCACAGATCGAAAGGAATAAAACTATCCTTCTGATATGTCTCCAGACCTTGACCTTGTTTTCAACGTCGGGATAGACATTTACTCCCTTTATTCCGTCATCCTCGAGCACGCATCTGCAGAAAGGACATCTGTCCGTATCGTCCGTGATGTGCACTCCGCATTTCTTACATTCAGCCATAAAAAACTCCGTTCGTAGTCACACTGACCTTTACTCCGTCAGATGTGAGCTGTTTTACAAGTGTTCTCTCGATCGAGGTATCCTCCAGGATGGTGGAGAAGGTATATACAAAATCATCCCCGTAGGAAAGAACCGTCCCCTTTATATCCTGGCCTATGCTCATTGCGATATTGGCATAGAAGCCCTTTACATATTTGCGGTATTCGTCATTGATCCTGATATTTCCGATATTGGTCACGGTCGTTGTGTTGGCGGTGGCCGACTTCGTATAAACAAACCTTATCGCAAGATTCTTGATGCCGAGAGGAATGGGCTTTAAGAAAGGATTCATCTGGTTCGATACCGAGTAGCTGAACAGATCCTCAAGATGCTCTTTGGTGATCTGCTCCCTGAGGGTTGTCCTGCATATATCCAGTATCTCGTCAAAGGAATACTCTTCATCCTTGTCCGATATTTCCGCTGATACAACGACAAAGAAATTCTTGGTCGTATATGAGTCAAAATACGGACGAAGGTTAACGGGTACCGCAACTCTTATCGGTCTTCCTTTTGACCTTCCCCTGAAGCCGTTCTTATAGATCGCATAAGCGGTGAGTGCGACCATATATTCATTGATCGATACTCCCTTTTCATGCGTTACTTTCTTAAGGTCCTGTACGGACATGGTAAGGTGCATGAGTCCGAGCCTTCCGTCGGGAAGATGCTTACCCTTTATCCGGAACGCTTTCCTGGCTACAAATCCCTTGGGCTTTGCTTTCTTGTAATTCCTTACGAAGCTGTCTTCCCTGTTAAGGGATGTATCCGATGAAAGCGCATCCGAAGAGAACTCATCCGGATGTGCAAGCCTCAGGTACTGATATGCGAGCTCTCTGATGAAATTGATCCCGCCCATGCCGTCGGTAAGGGCATGGAATACCTCGAGGTTGATCCTGCAACCGAAATAGGTGACCCTGAAAAGGTATGAATGATTCCTGTTGGCTCTTATGAACCTGCAGGGAAGCTCTTCTTCCGTCACCCTGGGAGCGGGCTTTCCGTTCTCCTCAAAGTAGTACCAGAAAAAACCCTTTCTGAGTCTTACGTTGAAAAGGTCTATCCTCGGCAAAAGAATATCCAGCGCTTCCTGGAGAGTATCCTTATCGATCTCCTCCGAAAGTGTAATGGATATCCTGTATGTACTGGTCATATTCTCCCCCGCTATCGAAGGGAAAAGATATCCCGTATTATCCAGTCTGTCCCATCTGATCTGTCTGTCCAAAACTCATCCTTCCACGATGAGGTATCTTCCGTCGCCTATGGCGAAAACCTCATCTGCACTTAATATATCTCCGGCTTCGGGCGAGCTTAAGTCCACGCCCTCTTCCTCAAAATACTCTTTTACCTCATCGGCATTCTCACATACGACCGCCATCAGTTCTTCAAGGAATTCTTTTGCTTCTTCCCTGGTCGACGCAACGGGCTCGTCGAAAAGCTGCTTCTGGTCCCTTAAGAACACATCCAGCACCTTATCATCATACATATGATATTCCTCCTAATAAATTTTCGAATTTCTTATGTACTGCTTCATGCAGACACGGAAGGTTTCGACCGAGTCAGCCTTGCACATTTCCTTAAATCCCTTTTCATTTCCCGAAAAGAACGGCTTCATGAAATTGCACAGGTCCTTCATCTTGGCGAGAATGAAATTCTCTACTCCGATCTTGAGGATGTAGCCGTCGAGGATCTTCTCCATATAGTCGGAGTATTCATTCGCGGATGCTTTCTCTCCGCCTTTTATCCTTCGTGCAAGTGAAGGATCGGCAAGAAGTCCTCTTCCTATCATCACGGCATCGAGATCCGGAAACCTTTCCGTTATTCTTTCACAGTCTTCCGGCCTTTTTATATCTCCGTTATATACGATGCCCACGCCTTCGCTTTTCAGCTCATCGTACATATGCGCAAATGCATCGAGGTTTACCTCTCCTCCGTACATCTGCTTTCTTGTCCTTGGATGGACCGTCACCTGAAATGCGGGATGTGCCTTCAGGATCTGTGTGATCCTTATGTGTTCACCGGGATCGTAAAATCCGATCCTTGTCTTGATGCTGACCTTGGGGATCTTCACGCCTTCATCGGAAAGCTTATCAAGTTCTTCCTTCAGTCCTCCGAGATAAGCATCCATCGCATCCGGATCCCTGAGCATTCCCGAGCCCTTGCCCTTTGCAACTACCGTTCCGGAGGGACAGCCGAGATTGATGTTCACCTCTTCGTATCCGTACTTTTCGGACAAAAGCTTTATGTACATCGCGCTCTGATAAGCGGAATTGGAAATGATCTGCGGGATCAGGTTAAGTCCGCTGTTCTGATCATGATCCACATCCTCGAGCTCTTTATTGTTCATGCTGATCGCTTCGTTGGTCGAGATAAAGGGTGAATAGTATTTATCACATCCTCCGAAAACAGCCGCATGGGTTCTTCTTAAAAGCGGGGAGGTCATTCCCTCCATAGGTGCAAAATAAATTTCCATCAGACTACGCCCAGTGATTTCAGTTCTTTGTACAGGTGGGATGCGGGGAGTCCGACAACATTCAGGTAATCGCCCTCGATGCCCTCAATATATCTCGCACAGAATCCCTGTATGCCATATGCGCCGGCTTTATCCATGGGATCGCCGGTCCCTATATATTCCATGATCTCTTCGTCCGTCATCTCGGAAAAGTGAACCGCGGTGCGTTCCCAGAAGCTCCTCTTTACCGGAGTCTTAAGTCCGCTCACGAGTATGGTCACACCCGAGTATACTTCGTGCACGCCTCCCGCAAGTTGTGAGAGCATCTCAAATGCTTCTCCTTCCGTATGGGGCTTTCCGAGGATGCCGTTAAGCTTTTCCTGATACACGATCGTATCGCAGCCTATAACGCAGAAGGTTTCGGTCTCGGGGCTTACATCAAGTCCTGACTTTCCGCTTTCGAGTGCCTTAAGGACCGCCATTGCCTTTCTTTCCGACAGGATCTGAACCAGCTTCTTCGGATCCTTTTCGATGCAGTGCTCGTCGCAGTCGCTTACGCAAACATCATATTTAATTCCTATCCGGTCCAGTATCTCCCTTCTTCTCGGAGATGCGGATGCAAGTACTACTCTCATCTTCCTTATTCCTTCGATTCATGAAACAGGAGAACCGCCCCACTGTTTCACCTTGCGGGTTTTGATTTGGGTGTGAAGACCCTGCTCTCGGTACTCTTTTTCGGCGCGGCCTTCTTTGCCGCTTCTACCGCTTCGCTGATCGCAATGAGCTGTGAATCCACGGCCTTCTTTTTGTGAATTCCTTCTTTTACGTAATTGCATCCGAGAGGCTGGAGGATATTCGCTCTTCTGTTATCCTCGAGTTCGGTATCGAGAATGTGCTTTAAGCGTGCCTTGAGCGTTTCATCCGTCACGGGGAATACGATCTCGACTCTCTTGTCGAGGTTTCTGGGCATCCAGTCCGCGCTTCCGCAGTACACTTCGGAATTCTCATCATTCTTGAACCAGAATATCCTGGCGTGCTCGAGGAAATTACCGGTGATGGATCTTACCTTTATATTCTCACTGACGCCCTTGATGCCGGTCTTCAGGCAGCATATTCCTCTTACGATAAGGTCGATGTGTACGCCTGCTGCCGAAGCCTTGTACAGTGCTTCGATGATATCCGGATCAGAGAGCGAATTCATCTTGGCGATGATTCGTCCTTCTTTTCCGCTTCTTGCAAGCTGTTCCTCCCGGCCTATCAGATACAGGAATCTGTCCTTGAGCCACAAAGGTGCAACGACTAAGCTGTTCCATGCCTTGGGCTCCGAATATCCGCTGAGCATATTGAATACCGCGGTCGAATCCTCACCTATCTCCTCACGGCATGTAAGGAGACCAACGTCCGTGTAGATGCGTGCGGTGGCATCGTTGTAATTGCCTGTTCCCAGATGCACATACCTTCGTATGCCCTCGTTCTCGCGTCTTACGACAAGTGTGATCTTGGAGTGCGTCTTAAGTCCTACGAGACCGTATATGACATGACATCCCGCTTTTTCAAGCATCCTTGCCCATACGATATTGTGCTCCTCGTCAAAGCGCGCCTTGAGCTCGACAAGTACGGTGACCTGCTTTCCGTTTTCCGCAGCGGTTGCAAGTGCGGCGATAATCGGTGAATTACCGCTGACCCTGTATAGAGTCTGCTTTATCGCCAGCACGTCCGGATCGACGGCCGCGTTCTTAACAAAATCGACAACGGGCTCGAAGGTCTGGTACGGATGGAAAAGAAGTATGTCTCCCTTCCTGATCTGTCCGAATATATCGCAACCCGCGGGAAGTTCCGGAACCGGTGCCGGAGTAAATGAGGGATTCTTAAGATCGTCAAATCCCGGAAGTGAGCTGACCTTGAAAAGTGCGGTAAGGTCAAGCGGTCCGTCGGTGCTGTAGATCTCCGATTCGGTTATCGATAATTCCTTTTTGAGAAATGTTACAAGTCTTTTATCTGCCTTGTGCTCTATCTCGAGCCTGAGCACCTGTCCGCGCTTTCTTGCCTTAACGGACTTTTCGATCTCTTTGAGGAGATCTTCGGCATCATCCTCATCGATGTTCATGTCACCGTTTCTCGTGATCCTGTAAGGGTGCGAGCTTACGATGTCGTAATTGAGGAACAGCGCTTTCATATTGCGCTCGATTATCTCTTCGAGAAAGATGAATCTGCGCATATTATGGTTCTCGGGAAGCAGGATCACTCTCGGAAGTACCGAAGGGACCTGGACGGTCGCAAATTCAAGTTCTCCGCTTCCGCCTTTCTTTCTTACCATCGCCCCGATGTTCAGGGACTTGTTCAGTATCAGCGGAAACGGTCTCGACGAATCGACGGCCATCGGTGTAAGAACGGGATACACGAGATTCCTGAAATACTCATCCGCAAATCTGCATTCCGCGTCTGTCATTGCCTCGTGGCTGTTTACAAATTCAAGTCCGCACTTCTTTAATTCGGGAAGTATCTCCGTTCTGAGAGCCTTGTACTGATCATAACTGAGAGCATGGACATTTTCGCTTATCGCCCGAAGCTGTTCATCGGGAGTCATGCCGGCGATGTCCGGCTTATCGTATCCCGCCTGCTTCATGTCAAAAAGAGAACCCACTCTCACCATGACAAACTCATCGAGATTCGATGAAACAATCGCAAGGAATTTGAGCCTTTCGAAAAGCGGAGTCTGCCTGTCCCTTGCTTCGGACAGGATGCGTCTGTCAAATTCTATCCAGGAAAGTTCCCTGTTCGTATAGTATCCTGGATCCCTGAAATCCTTAATCTTCTTAGCTGCCATACGGCCTCCGTTTTAAGATCAGTTTCTGACTATCACGGGTCTTATGGAATAGATCTCTTCGAAAAAGTCCGCTGCTTCCGGGAAGAACGCTTCCTCGAGAAGGAATGTCTGTGGGATGCTTACATGGAGCTCTAATTCTCCGCCCGAAAGCGATGCCTTTACTTCCTTCAGCTTCTGTTTATGGCTTCTGTCGAGACTGTTCGCAAGCCTGAGCATCGCGGTGAGCTTGGCCACCTTGATGTATCCTTCCTTTCCGAGCGTTCCGTTATCCGTTCCTTCGTTTCCCGTATAGATGAATTCTGAATGGTTGAAACGCACGATGTTCGCGACTATCTCTCTTTCGTTATGCGAAAGCCCGATGATCTCGGTTGCCATGATGATCTCGTAGGACCTTTCTCCTATATCCGTCATTGCGATGTACTTGCCGCAGTCGTGAAGTATTGCCGCGATATCCAGATACAGCCTGTCCCTGCTCGAAAGTCCGCTGACCTTCTTCATCGCATCGAATACCGTTCCGCATATCTGTCTTATAGTCTCCGCCCTCGAACGCGATCCGTTGTAACGGTGACTTATGTTGAGAGCGCAGGCGGTTATGTCTTTTTCAAAATCATGCCCGGGCTTTATTATCCTGTTTGCTTCCGCAAATTCATATGCGATACCGTCGGAAAGCGTGACGCCCGGAGCATATATCTTCTCGCATCTCAGTATATTGCAGAGGCTCTTTACCAATAGTCCGCTTATCCTGATGAGAGGAACCTTTTCCTCGGGAACATCGAGACTCCTTGCAAGCTCGAACGTTCCTCCTTCCGAAAGATCATCAAGCAGTGCATCGTATTCCTTTTTCGACAGATAACCGGTGCCCTTTCCGCCTGCCTTTCGCATTATGCAGGTGCTGACGTAATCGTCCATGACTATCAGGTTCCTGACCGGACCGGTAATGAAAAGCTTCTTGTAGGTAAGGAGCTGCGCATCTATGAGTTCCTCCTCGAGAAGTCTCATCCTGTAAGGATCCGCTCCGAGGCTCTCGACTCTTTCCCTTATCCTCAGGACACCGAGTCTTAAGTTCTGGGTGCTCACAAGGGAATCCTCATCGAAAAGGGATATCTGGATGCTTCCGCCTCCGATATCCAAAATGGCGGCGCTGTCCTGGATCGCATTCGTAAAGACATCGCCTGCACGAGCTATCGATTTGTAATCAAGGAATCTCTGCTCCGAATTGGAAAGAGTATCAATGTGGATGCCCGTTCTTGTTTCTATCAGGTCCAGAAGGATCTGTGAATTTTCCGTCTCTCTTATTGCGCTCGTTCCGTATGCCCTGTAATTCTCGACATTGTATGAGCGCATTACGGATGCAAAATGGGAAAGTACCTTGCAGAGTTCTTCAACCTTTTCCTTGGAGATCTTGCCGGTCGCATAAGTATCCGCACCGAGCGAAAGACCGGTCTCAAGGCAGTCGATCTCTTTCATCTGCTTCCTGCCGCCGTACTCGAAGATCTTCATGGTAAGTTCGAAGCTTCCGACGTCTATTGCCGCAAATGTATGTACCATTTCCCCTCCCGTTTTATTTTGCGAAAAGATCAATAATTTCCCAGAACCCTGAGATACTTGGCTTCTTCCCGAAGTCCCGTGAGTGCACATCTTACCGAAGGATCGGAAAGGTTGCCGTCAAAATCCAGGAAGAATCTGTATTCCCATGTACGTCCTTCTATGGGACGCGACTCGATCTTGGAAATGTTGAGTCCGTTGAAGATAAAGTGTCCGAGGCAGTGATAAAGCGAACCGCTCTCGTGAGGAACTTCGAAGCAGAGGCTTATCTTGGACGCATCCTTCCTGAAGACCTTCTGATTGGTCACGATTATGAACCTGGTCGAGTTGTTGTCTTCCGAGTTGATCCCTTTTTCAAGGATATCGAGTCCGTAGATCTCAGCGGCGAGCGAACTTGCAACGGCTGCCTGGCTCTTATCGCCGTCAGTCGCTACCTTCTTTGCCGCAAATGCATTGTTCGGCATGGAGATCTGCTTCCAGTCATATTTTTCAAGGAACCTTGCGGACTGCATGAGCGACTGGGGATGTGAAAAGACGGTCTTTATATCCGATATGTCCGCACCCTTTACTCCCATAAGGCAATGCTCGATCTGAATGACCTGCTCCGCAACGATGTAATTTTCATACTCCGCAAGAAGATCGTAGATCTCGCTTACTATCCCTGCAGTGGAATTTTCGATCGGAAGAACGGCATAATCCGCGGAGCCTTCGGAGATGACACTCATTGCCGCGCGGAAAGAAGGGACATGTATGCAGTCCACACCGTCACCGAAATATTTCTTCATGGCAAGCTGGGAATACGCTCCCTCATCTCCCTGGAAGACAACCCTGGGAGAACCGGTCCTGATATCATCCACCGGGATAAAGGGAATATTGATATGCCTTCCGCTTTCGAGAAGCTTCTTATACTGGAGCTTTTTGCTCATGCTCATAAGAAGCCTGAAAAGTTCGCGTACGCCCTCTTCGTTGAGTTCACCGCTCACCATAGCCGATACCTTGGCAAGCTTGGCCCTCTCCCTGTCTTTGTCGAGAACTCCTTTTCCGGATTCGAGTTTTGCCGCGGCAACCTCTTCGGAAAGCTCCATTCTTTTTTCAAAAAGTTTTACTATCTCGCAGTCACATTCGTCGAGCTGTTTTCTTACTTCGGAAATATCCATATATGTCTCCGCAAAATTGTATATTTATAACCAATTTATTTTACTCCGAAAATACAGATTTTTCAATGGTTTGAAGCCTCTCAGAGCCTTGATAAAAAGGCGGTTTGCGGTTAAAATATAATCAGACGGAAAAAGGGAGCATGCATATGGCAAAAAACATGTCGAAACGCGACAGGAAAAACCTCATCATCGCAGTATCGGCCATGGCTCTTGCGGTTGTGGTGCTTGTTCTTGTCACTCTTTTTTCGAGGAGGGGAGAAAAGGTACCGTCCAATCCCGAAGGAACCGTCGGAAATCTTGCGGGAAACATCAATAACGGCGGTATCGTATGCGAATCGGACGGCCGCATCTATTTTTCCAATCCCTATGACGGCGGCGCGCTCTATTCGATGAATGTCGATGAGACGGACTGCAAGAAGATATCCACCGCGGTAGCAAGCTCTATCTGCGTTGCCGGAAATTACATCTACTACTTTCAGTCCGGCAGTTCCGGTGCATCGGGCCTCGGCGGAGTCAGGGTTCCGAATTCATTCATCAGATCCCACATAGACGGTCAGCACGGATATACGATGAGCAGGGATGTCGTGGTCAAGGCGCAGGTTGTCGGCGATTACGTATACATGGAAGGCACGGCGGACAATAACCACACCTATCCCTATTTCCAGCGTATGCCGATCGAAGGAGGAGATGCGGAGTTACTTGCAAGATACGGTATCAATCCTTCATGTGCCGTGGGAAACATCATCTATTACAACAACACCGAAGGCAATCATTACCTGATGGCCTACAACACGGTGACCAAGAATACATACGAGGTCCTCGAAGGCAATATCTGGAATCCCGTTTACGACGGAGGATTCATCTATTACATGGCTCCCGAGGACGGATACCAGCTCAGGCGTTATTCACTGAGCAATCAGACAATAGAGATACTCACCAACGAAAGAGTAGAAAGCTTCAATGTCTACAAGGGATACATCTACTACCAGACAATGGGAGAAGGTGCGCATCTCGCATTCATGCCCTCAGGCGGCGGACAGGCAACGGTCCTTGCGGACGGCAATTTCAATTCGATCTCAATGACGAACGGATATGTCTACTTCAAGGATTATTGGAACGAAAGCCTGCTCTATCACACGATCCCCGGAAGCACATACTACGGAACGGTGGATGCGGCCAAGCAGGCGGCCATGGATAATATCAAAGAAGAAAACGAGAAAGCAAAAGAAGAATAAAAAACGGCCTTCAGCATTTTAATATGCTACCCCCTGTGGAGGTAGCATATTTTTTCTCTGATAGCCGTATTTTTTTTGCTTTTTATTCTTCTATATGATCGATTCCGGTTGAAAGGATCGTTGAGATATGGTCGTCCGCAAGTGAATAATAGATCGTCTTGCCCGCTCTTCTTGTCTTGACGAGATCCTGCTGTTTCAGGACCTTCAGCTGGTGCGATATCGCGGACTGTGTCATCGAGAGCGCATCGGCGATATCCTGTACGCAGAGCTCGCTCTGAAGAAGTGCGATCATTATCTTAAGACGCGTGTTGTCACCGAAGACTTTGAAGAAGTCGGCGATGTCCTCGAGTTCTTCGTCGGGAGGGGTGGCGTCGTATATTTTTTTGAGAATGTCTTTTGTCATGAACTAACCTCTGAAATAATTCAGTCTGCCTTACAACAATGCATTTCCGCTCATTTGCCGCTCGCTAACCTTTTCTAAGGAATGCATATTCATACAATGACTTCGCACCGCCGGCATTCGACATCCTGTCTCAGTGCCGGCTAATTTCGCCGTCCGGGCGAAATTGTGCTTATACGGATGCATTCCTAAGAAAAGCTAAGCTCGCTTTTAAATCGCGGAAATGCATCATTGCAAGACAGACTGTCATTTTAGCGTAATGATCTTTTCATCAATATTATAGATTATTCCATCGGATACAACAACCGAACCATCACTCATTATGAAAACGGCTTCGGAATCGTATTTTTCAGCAAGGGCAATGCCCATGTCGGGACCGAGAACGAAGCAGGCCGTTGAGAGGGCGTCGGAATAAAAGCCGCTGTGAGAGATCACGGTCACGGATACGGGTACGGATGAAGGCATTTCGGAAGGTGATGACTGTGCGTAAGCCGGGATGCCAACCCTATCTGTGATATCATCCCCCGTCCATGCGGGATAGCCGCTCAAGGGATCGAGTATGTGATGGTATCTTTCACCGTCATATTCAAAAAATCTTTCGTAGCTTCCCGAAGTCGAAATGAAATATCCGCCTCCGAGAACTATTGTCGCAAAGGGTTCACCCGATGATAAAGGATTAAGAGGATCCGTGATGGCCACTTTGAAATCTGAACCGTCGGGCTTTTTTCCGTAAACGAGAATGCTTCCGCCGGCACTCACAACGGCCGCCTGTGCCTTGGAATCCTCAAGGATATCAAGAGCCACATCAAGATACACACCCTTCCCCACGGCGCCGAGATCGTATACTGACCTGTCACTCAGCGCATTATATATTTCCGAAGGTCCGGGGATAACGGCGCTCACATCTCCGTTCATCCTGTGCTTTATATCCCAAAGATCCGAAAGCGCACCGAGACGGACATCAAACACGCCGTATGATGAAGCACGAAGTTCCTCACTCTTTGCAAGTATATCTTCGAGATCCACTTCAACTCCGGAGATGACTGCAGTCATAGATATGTCGCCCGCCCCGTCGCCTGTACCGGAAGATGCTGCAAGTGACGAATACACCGAGATCAGCGACTCATCATTAAACCTGTTCAGTACTTTTTCATCGAGCTCTGTACCGGCATCAAGAAGCTCTCCCGCAAGATCAGGTTCACCGTATACGGTTATGTTAAAGACCGTATCCATAACAATTCCGCCCGCATACTCAGGCGCCTTATTTGTGCACGAAGCGAGCATGCATACCGCAAGGAACAATATCAGGATTGTTTTGGCAATTCTTTTCATATACAGAAAGATCCGTGTTAAAATTCTCTTATGTCAAAAGCGGTTTCAAAAATCAAAAGTGCACCGTTTGTAATGTCAGCGATACTCGTCCTGACTCTTTTGGTGTCCGTCATCTTTATACTCACGGATAAGAGCAAAAACGACAAACATATCACCATACGCTCTTGCGGTGAAGTCGTCTGGACGGGTTCCCTGTCAGATATCAGCGGCGAGACCGTTCTTACGGTCGTACCCTCTTCTGACGGCGAAAAGCCGAAAGTTATCGAAGGCATTGATACTTCTTTTGAACATTACAATGTAATAAAAATATCTTCGGACGGAGTCTGCGTGACAGGATCCGATTGCAAAAACAGGATATGCATACATCAGGGATTGATGACTTCGGGAGACCTTCCGATCGCGTGTCTTCCCAACAAACTTCTCATAACCATTTCATCGGATGAAGGAAACGGCGCTGATGCGTACACATACTGACAAAAGAAAAAGTACATACCGCATCGCCGTGCTCGGGCTGCTTGCGGCAATGAGCCTGGGGATATATGCGCTCGAAAGCCTGCTTCCGCCGCTTCTTCCCATTCCCGGAATAAAGCCCGGACTTTCCAGCATCATTACCCTTTTCGCACTCAGACGCTTCGGAAAAAAAGAAGCAGGCATCGTCCTGCTTGTAAGGATACTTTTGTCTGCTCTTCTTTTCGGCAATGCCATTTCACTTGTTTATTCGCTCCTCGGAGGAGCAGCGGCTCTCTTCATCGAAGTTATCTCGGATGAGATCCTGAAGAGGAAGCATCTGTATATTACCGGTACATTCGGAGGGCTCTTCCACAATGCGGGCCAGCTCATCGCTGCGATCATCATCATGAGAACCGCAGCGGTTCTTGCATATACTCCTTATCTTGCGATAGCGGGAATGATCACGGGCCTCTTCACAGGACTGTGCGCCCATTACCTTCTTAAGATCAGAATTCCCGGTGCGGATTAGATCTTTTAAAAATCCGCTTCAATTATTTATCGCTTTCACCTATCTTCTCTTCCAGTTCAAGAAGAAGCTACATGACTGTCCTGTTCAAAAGAGGATGTCTGTAGCCGGGTTCTATCTCGGATAAAGGCTTCAGCACAAAGTACCTGTTCTGCATATCGATGTGAGGTATCTGAAGCGTTCCGTCTCCGTAAACAAGATCGTCATAAAAAACAATGTCTATATCAAGAGTCCTGGGACCCCAGTGCTCTTTCCTTTCCCTGCCATGATCAAGCTCAATGCCCTGTGTGAAGACAAGAAGATCCTTTGGTGCAAGAAGTGTGGTTACTTCCACTGCACAGTTCATGAACTTATCCTGCTCCTTGTATCCGTAAGGCATCGTCTCGTGAATCGACGAAACCTTGATCACATTGGTCGCAGCTTCCTTATCAAGCTCAGCGATCGCATCCTTCAGATGCTTCTCCCTGTCTCCAATATTTGATCCGAGGCTGAGGATTGCTTTATGTCTGCTCATCCTGCGTACAACCGAAACATATTCAACGGGATAATCTATGGGAGCTTCGGGCTTTTTGATCTCGACGACAACGCT
>JAEEQL010000073.1 GCA_016285265.1 Lachnospiraceae bacterium | reverse complement strand
ATATCAATTACTCTGATAATGACGGCATCGTTGTCAAGGATGCCTACAACTGGTACAGCAGTGACGGACGGAACATGGTTGAGAGCATTGAGTTTGCAGACGGAACCGTCTGGGATTTGGATAAGATAAACCGCGAAGCTGAGATCCGTGAAGGAAGTGATGGAAATGACGTGATGAACGGATACTGGGCGGCTGCGGGTTGCACCGGAAATGAAACAATACATGGAAGAGCTGGAGATGATGTGATCCGAGCATACGATGGTGATGATACGGTCTATGGCGATGAAGGAAATGATGAGATCTATGGAGAAAGCGGAAACGATACCATCATCGGTGGAACCGGAAACGACTACCTTGAAGGTGGAATTGGCAACGATACCTATATCTTCAACCTGGGTGATGGAAGTGATGCGATCATCGATGCAGAATACAGTGATACAGAAGGCCGCGCGGATAAGATCGTATTCGGTGAAGGTATAAATGCCGACGATATAGAAGTCGACAGATATGGAAATGATCTGTATATCAATTACTCTGATAATGACGGCATCGTTGTCAAGGATGCCTACAACTGGTACAGCAGTGACGGACGGAACATGGTTGAGAGCATTGAGTTTGCAGACGGAACCGTCTGGGATTTGGATAAGATCAACCGCGAAGCTGAGATCCGTGAGGGAAGTGATGGAAATGACGTAATGAACGGATACTGGGCATCAGCAGGCTGTACCGGAAATGAGACACTCCACGGAAGAGGCGGCAATGATACCATCTATGCAAGTGACGGCAATGATATCCTGTATGGAGATGAAGGAAATGATAACCTTTATGGCCAGGAAGGTGACGATACTATCATAGGCGGCATTGGCAATGACTATCTTGAAGGAGGAAATGGTAATGATACCTATATCTTCAATCTTGGCGATGGAAGCGATTCGATAGTCGATGTTGAATACAGCAATACATTAGGTCGTGCAGATAAGATCGTATTCGGTGAAGATATCAGTGCAGAAGATATCATAGTGGACCGCGAAGGAGATCATCTGAAGATCAGATATTCGGATAATGACAGCATCGCGGTAAAGGATGCTTACAACTGGTATAGCAGGGATGGCCGTAATTTCGTAGAGAACATTGAGTTTGCTGACGGAACCATTTGGGATTCGGACAAGATCAACCGAGAGGCCGAGGTCCGCGAAGGCAGTGGCAATAACGATACGATGTGGGGATACGGAGCAGCATCGGGATATACCGGAAACGAGACCCTTTACGGAAGAGGCGGCAATGATACCATCTATGCAAGTGACGGCAATGATATCCTGTATGGAGATGAAGGGAATGATAACCTTTATGGCCAGGAAGGTAATGATACTATCATAGGCGGCGTTGGAAATGACTATCTTGAAGGCGGAAATGGTAATGATACCTATATATTCAATCTTGGGGATGGACGTGATACGATCAATGACTCGCAGTTTAGCAGTACAGAGGGACGCGCTGATAAGATCGTATTTGGTGAAGATATCACTGCTGAAGATATCATAGTCGACCGTGAAGGAGACCACCTTAGGATCAGATATTCGGAAGGTGACAGTATACTGGTCCAGGATGCATATTACTGGTATAGCAGGGATGGCCGTAATTTCGTAGAGAACATTGAGTTTGCTGACGGAACCATTTGGGATTCGGACAAGATCAACCGAGAGGCCGAGGTCCGCGAAGGTAGCAACAATAACGATACGATGTGGGGATACGGAGCAGCATCGGGATATACCGGAAACGAGACCCTTTACGGAAGAGGCGGCAATGATACCATCTATGCAAGTGACGGCAACGATATCCTGTATGGAGATGAAGGAAATGATAACCTTTATGGCCAGGAAGGTAATGATACTATCATAGGCGGCGTTGGAAATGACTATCTTGAAGGCGGAAATGGTAATGATACCTATATTTTCAATCTTGGGGATGGACGTGATACGATCAATGACTCGCAGTTTAGCAGTACAGAGGGCCGTGCGGATAAGATCATATTTGGCGAAGGCATCAGTGCGGATGATATCAGAGTAAACAGAGAAGGAGATCATCTGAAGATCAGGTACTCTGATGATGATACGATCACTGTACAGGATGCATATTACTGGTATAGCAGAGACGGCCGTAATCAGGTAGAACTTGTTGAGTTCAAGGATGATTCCCTTTACAGGATCAATTATGATTCAACAACTCTTGATTTTGTTGAATCACTTCGTGTAGAGCCCGAAGTTGATGAGGATGACGTAGAAGAAGGTGCAAATGAAGTTGAAATTGATTTCATGGTATCCGCTGCAGAGGAATTAATGGATGAATCTTCGGAAAAGGATACACTTATCGAAGATATTCTTGTTTCTGAATCTTCAATAGATACAATGGTCAATCTGGTCATTCAGGATATGTCGGAAACCTCTTCGGAAAATGTGGGATCATCTGATGATCTGTTTGAGGAATCATCATCCGGAGAATATGATCAGTTATGGGTTGTCAACGAATAATGGAGTTGATATGTAGGGCTGTCACATTGTGGCAGCCCTATTATATTTGTGAATAACCGGCGTACCCGACTGAATAGAGTGTTTTAACTGAGGCGTATATGCAGAAAATGTCAAATAAGCTATAATATACTTATCTTTGCGCTTGAATTACAGTAGCGTTTCGGAGGAATAAATGGATACTTACAAGACAGAAAATGTTGTAGCGGAGATTACGGCTAAGATTCATCCTGCCGATAAGAACATTCCCGATTGCAGATGTAACCTGGTGCTTACGGAAAGGCATCTTTTTGTTCTGGAGGATAATTTTGACGGTTCCTTCGAGGAGCACTATGTAATTGATATTAAGTTCATAGATGATATCACTGTCAGCACTCCCTTCAATACCGATAGCACTCCCAAAGCCGGTTCAGCAGCCTTTTATAACAGGGAGGCGTCGAAACGCGAACAGTTCCGTGAATCGGGTTCTGTAATCACTCCTTTTACGTCAGGCGGCAGGTTCCGCAGATTTGCACGGCCCAAGAAGTATCTTGAGGTTGTATACAACGATGATAATTATGTGAAGCAGCATCTGTTCTTTGATGAATGGGATAAGCTTCCGAAGGGTTTCATATGCAAGTTTCAAAAATTAAAAAGCAATTAAAAAGACCGTTTGAATTTATAAAAAGAAAGACCGAAAAGTCCCGTGAGTTCATGACTAAGGGACGTGCGGGAGCGATGATCGCAGAGTTTCTGCTCGCGACACAGTTCTTTACCTGGATCGTAGACGAGTTTACTCTTAAAAAGCTCCATATCATCCTTGTCATTCTGATATCTGCGGTTCTTCTTTTCTTATTATCCGAACTGATAAATCTGATCATCAGGATAGCGTTTGGCGGAAAAAAGCGCAGTAAGGGTTATTTCCTGACCGCTCTGTGCATTGTCGGGGCGAACAATTATATCGGAACCCAGGGGCAAGCGGCTTCTGCGGTGATTCTTATGACGTTAGCTCTGGTGGTATCGGCCGATATCCTCGGAAGATGTCTTTGGGGGTTCTTCAAAGAGCGCAGGTTCAAACAGGTTTATGGATATATTGCCGTCCTGCTTGCGGTATCCTATATGATCTTCTACGGAGTGTTTTTCAGGAACGACTTCTGGGGAGAGAGCCGTATCGATTTTTATACCGGGATCCGTAATGCATCTGATAGCGGATCCGTACCGGAAGTTCCGGGATTCGAAAGGTATCTTGAGAACGGTTCTTACAAAGTCGGCACATTGTCGTACGGACCCGGAGAGGATTCGGATATCGTTACCGAATCTGTTGATTTTACCGTATTTGATTCCGTGAACCAACGCGGTTTTTCTGAGAAGATCACGGAGCTTTTCAGTGATTATGATTTTGCCGAAACACCTGTAAAGGGCCGGATCTGGTATCCGGAAAACACTGAAGGATGTCCGGTTTTCTTTTTTGTGCACGGTAATCATGATTCGGATGTTCCTTCATACCTGGGATATGAATATCTCGGAGAGTATCTTGCTTCGAACGGATATGTCGTTGTTTCCGTTGATGAGAATATCATCAACGAACTCGGAGAAGGCAACGATAAAAGAGCGATACTTCTTTTGGAAAATATGAAAGCCGTTCTCAATGAAAACGACGATCCCGAAAGCATGATCCATGATCTGATAGATCCTGACAGGATAGCCATAGGCGGACATTCGCGCGGCGGCGAGATGGCTGCAACGGCATATCTTTTCAACAGTCTTGAAAGATATCCGGAAGACGGTAATTACAGATTTAATTATGATTTCAATATTACGTCCATAGTTGCCATTGCTCCCTGTGTCGACCAGTACAGACCCGTCAGGCGTTCCGTGGAGATATCCGATGTCAATTACCTTCTGATCCACGGATCCAACGATCAGGATGTAAGCAGCATGATGGGGGAGAAACAGTATAACAACGTGACATTTACTGATACGGAGGAGCATCATTTCAAATCATCCGTTTATATACTCGGAGCAAACCACGGCCAGTTCAACAGCCTGTGGGGCCGCTACGATATGGCGGGCGCAACGAACGGATATCTAAGCACTAATCATTTTCTTGACGAAGCCGATCAAAAGCTTGTTGCGAAGGCATATATACGTTCGTTCCTTGATGCGACCATAGGGGAAGACGATACATATTATTCACTTCTGTGCGATACGGAAGGGTATGAAGAGCTTCTTCCCGATACCGTGTATATCACCAATTATGAGGATTCGGATTACCACAGTATCTGTTCATTTGACGATACCGTTGATCTGAGGGGAAGTGAAAACGGTGTTACGGTAAATGCCGAAGATACCGATACATGGACCATCACACCATATTCAAGAGGAAACGGCGGCGAAAGCGAAGATTATGTTCTTTCCATGTCCTGGTCTGAGGAAACGGAACCTGCCTGCAAGGTTTATTTCCCTGAGATTGATATTTCCGGCGGATATATGACCTTCCGTATAGCAGATATGAGAGAAGATACAGCGGATATTCCTGAATACCTTGATTATACGGTCACCTTGACGGATTCTTTGGGTAATACCGTAAGCAGTACCTGCCCCGAGCCTGTTTATCATTCACTGGCTGTCCAGCTCTATAAGCAGGATGTATTCTTGGGGTCATATGAGTATAAGCATCAGCTTAAAACTGTCAGTATCAGTCCTTCGGATTTTGCCGATGCGGGAGACTTTGATTTCTCAACAGTTACGGCAATTTCTGTTTCCTTTGACGGCAGCGAAAACGGCCGCATCATAATCAATGATATAGGCTATTACGAATAATTTGATAAAATAACATTTGTAATTGTGACCCTGATCAAATATCTTCCGTCCTTATAGATAAGAGACCCGGAGGAGGGCAAAATTATGAAGATAACAAAAGCTGAAGGATACGAAAAACCTAAATATGCGGTAGCTGTAGCAGCGGCTCTGGTCGCTGCGACCGTAAGCGGATGCGGTGTACATTATGACGGCGGGATCTCGATGGGAACCCCTCCTGAGGACGAAGTCATACTGGGAGGAGAAGCAACACTTCCGGAGCCCGGGATTGATTACGCCGGAGATATTTCGCCGGCGGTCGATTATGACGGCGGACTCGTGATGTATACCGAACCCGATGATGAGGTCCAATTGTCCGGTGATGTGGCGTTTGAAGATCCGTACGCTCATAAGACTCAGGAATATTGCGAACCCATAGATGATGATCTTACGCTTTCAGGCTCCGTTGAAATATATGAACCCTGAACCCGTTATTGAATTATAAAACTGTATGAATCTGACATTACATCTTACCGACAACTGCAACATGGACTGTGCATACTGCCTTCGTGAAAAATGTCCGAAGGATATGTCCGAGGAAGTCCTTTATAAGGCCTGTGATCTTGCGTTCTCCAAAGGACTTAGAGCAGGCCTTTGTTTTTTCGGCGGTGAACCGCTGCTTAAGAAGGATCTGATATATAAGGCTCTTGATTATTGCGAAGAAAAGTCTGAGCAGACAGGTATACGTTTTGACTGTAAGATGACAACAAACGGATCTCTCCTTGATGAGGAATTTCTTAAAAGAGCAGCAAAGGCTAATCTCGGAATAGGTCTTTCTTTTGACGGAACGGCACAGGATGTATGCAGGGTTTTTAAGGATGGAAGACCGACTTCATCCGTGGTAGAGGAGAAAGCAAAGCTTCTGCTTAAATACATTCCCGAAGCAACTGCGCTTGCAACCATCGCTCCTCAGGCGGTTCCATATTATTCGGAGTCTGTCAGATATCTTCATGAGCTCGGATTTAAACATATATCCCTTGTTATAGCTTACGGTGCTAAGGTTAACTGGACGGATGAAGATCTTGATCTGCTCAGAACGGAACTTGAAAAGACCTGCGACTACATTAAGGAGCTTTTCATAAAGGGCGAAAAGATATTTGTCGGCCCCATATATTCCAAGATAGGTGAATGCATCAGGGACAAGAATCCCGCAGAGAAGTGTCACCTGGGTGTAAGGCAGATGCCTGTGACTCCGGGCGGTGAACTGTATCCCTGTACTTCTTTTATCGGGGATGAAGATTACCTTCTCGGAAATGTTTACGAAGGGGTCAATGATGCCAAGCTGATAGAGATTGCACAGAGATCGTCGACTCCTTCAACCTGTGTCGGATGCGATCTTGTAAAGCGTTGTACTAATTCCTGCGGATGTGCCAACAGGATGAACACCGGAAATGAAAACGAGGTCTCACCTCTTCAGTGTACATACGAGAGGATGCTGATCGAGATAAGCGATGCCCTCGGAGAGGAGCTCTACAACATGAATCCCGAAAGATTTGCGAAGGAATTCGCATGATGAGTGTATGATAATGAAATTAATTGAAAATTTAGTGGCGTTTATACGCCACTATTTTTTATAATAGATTTTAGAACGAATGCTTTGGGGAACTTTTTGATATAAAAATACTTAAAAAGTTCCCTAATTATTTAATTGATAGATGTGGGAGTAAGAGATGAATAAGGTACTTTTTGTCGGCTTTAAAGGCAAGAATAATTCTTCCGGAATACTGGCAGAAAGTATATCTTCGGAACATCTGCTTTTGACGAATTCTTCTGCCGGACTAAAGAGGGATATCGATTCACTCTCCGGAAAATATGACCGCATTGTGATGTTCGGAGTTGATAAGAATCTGGCTTCAAATGTGAGGATTGAAAAATCAGCTTCGTTGAACGGCAAAAAGAAATCATCATGTTTGGATCTTGAAAAAATAGCGGAAGCTATAAACGTCAACGGAATACAATCTGTCATATCAGATAACCCGACAGCATATCTGTGTAATGAAGCTTATATGCATTTACTGGAAAAGTATTCGGGCAGAGCGGTTTTGATACATATCCCTACGATCAAATATGCGGATGATGCTTTTATGGAAAAAATGAAGGCGGTATTTAAACAATTCGGACCACTCGGTGAGCAGGTGGAATTTTTTTGTGAGAGATGACTTTGGTTGAAGATGATTAAAGCTGTGGTTTTTGATCTGGGCGGGACACTTATGGAATATAAGGGTATGCCGCTCAACTGGGAAGAGTACTATTATAAAGGCTTTCAAAATGTCAGTGAGGCAAACGGTCTGAATCTCACTGATGAAGAAATTTCCGTGGCCACGGATATCTTAAAGAGCTATAATCCGCGAAACAGCGGAAGGGAAAATGAGCTTGCTCCGGAAGTGATATTTGCCGATGCAACATCATGCTGGTCAAAAAAGCCGGATATCGAAAAGCTGATAAACGATTTCTTTGACGGATTGACACTCGATGCCTGCGTATTTGATTATTCGACCGGTCTGATCAACGAGTGCAAGTCAAAAGGAATGCGCGTGGCGTGTCTTACCGATCTTCCGAACGGAATGCCTGACAGCTTGTTCCGAAATGCCATAACAGAATTGGAGCCACTTTTTGATCTGTATGTTTCTTCTCAGATATGCGGATACAGAAAGCCGAACGCAAGGGGGCTTGAATATATAGCCGATCAATTCGGAATTGCTGTTTCCGAGCTCCTGTTTGTCGGAGATGAGAAGAAAGACGAATTGACCGCAGAGAATGCGGCATGTAACTTTACATATATAAGTGAGTATATTGGAAGGTGACGGAGGGGATATAAAACCGCTTGACCGGTAACCGTTCGGTAACTATAATCAAGTTACCGAACGGTTACTTTTGGTTTTGCAATGAAATGAAGAATGCCGCCCAGGTGAGGCGCGGAGAGGGAAATGAAAAGAAAGAAGATTAAAATGTTAGCACTATGTATAGTGGGTTTTATCCTGTTGGGTTTTGCGATAGATTTTTTTGTGGTCAGGAAGACCGCGATGGACAGATTTGCAGTCTATGAGGCTAAAGCGAAAAGCATAAACAGTTCCTATGGAATGATCAGCTATATAGATGAGGGCGAAGGAGAAGTTTTTCTTGTCTGTCACGGAATTACCGGAGGGTATGACCAGGGCTTTGATGTGCTGAGCGGACGTACGGATGATTACAGGATCATTGCGCCATCGAGATTCGGATATCCCGGAAGTGATATGCCTGAGAATGCCACTGTGGATATGCAGGTGGAAGCTTTTGTGGAACTGCTGGATGAACTTGGCATAGAAAAGACTTTCGTAACCGCAACAAGTGCGGGCGGAACCATCGCCCAGAGATTCGCCCTTCTTCATCCGGAGAGATGTAAAGGATTGATCCTATATTGTTCGGGATATCCCGCAGCTGAAAAACCTACCGAACCATCATCCGGAATGACCGGACCTCCTGCGGCTTTCTGTAATGATTTTGCTATGTGGCTGATCAGTCCTTTCTTTAAACCTCTTATGGGAATGGACAGGGATATCATTACGCAGATAATGCCTATGAAAGAACGTAAGGCAGGGATTGTTTTTGACGGAGATGTTGTTAACAGGGATCATACAGATAATTATGATAATTACGATCTGAGAAATATCAAGGTTCCTGTTCTGATCATCCATTCCGAAGATGATAAACTTGCCAATCCTGAGAAAGCAAAGTACTGGAGTAATGAGATTCCCGGGTGTTCTTCTGTTTTCTTTTCCGGCGGAGGACATTTGATGTCAGGCAACAGCGAAGAAATAGACCATGTGCTTGATGAGTTTGTGGAGGAGAATAAATGAACACAAAAGAACTGATCCTTGAAGAGGCACTCAAACAGTTTTCGCAAAAGGGCTACGACGGAACATCAATGAGTGATATTGCCGGTCCGCTGGAGATATCGAAAGCTGCGATTTATAAGCACTTTGAAAGTAAACAGCAGATCTTTGACGAGATCATAGAGGAGTCTGAGGAAAAGTATAAAGACTTTTTCGAAAAACTGTCGGTTCATTTAACCAATGGCGGTAATAAGAAGCTGAATAAAAAAGATGTGAATGTATATGCCGATATCTCGGCGAAAGGATTATGTGAAAATGTTTTGACATTCGTTCGTTTTTCCATGAGTGACGAATATTCAAGGCGGGTACGCCGGATGCTGACGATATCGCAGTTCCAGAGCAAGGAACTGGGGGAGATGTATACGAAGCGTTATGTTGAAGCCATGCTTGGCTATGATGAAAAGCTATTCGGGCAGCTGATCAAAGCCGGCGTAATAAAAAAGGGAGAACCTAAAGTGCTCGCAGCGATGTTTTACGCTCCGGTCATCATGTATATGGGAATATGGGACAGAGAACCGAAAAGGGCGAAAGAGTGCGAAAGAGCGATAGAGAATCATGTGGAACAGTTCTTTTTGATGACGAGGAACAAAACTTGAAAAGGATGTTGGCACACACTATTACTAATATGCATAATGACGCCCATGTCCTTTGTTGAGGCGATCTGTTTTACGGTCACGGCTATTAACCTATAGTAGTATCCGATAACTCAAAATCAACCGCCAAATTCAACTAACGGTAGAACTTGGCGGTTTTTTCTACTTTCTAACAACATACTATTGATTATTTACATTGTGAACAACCGTTGTTGTTGTTAATATGTACCCAAGTCAACCGGAGAGTGATTTAAATGAATGATCCTCTCTGCAGATGAAAAGGAGCAGATCCGTGGAAAAAAGAGTATTTTCAACTACACTTCAGTCACTCAGAAAGGAAAAGAAGGTAACACAGGAGCAGCTTGCCCGGAAGCTCGGCGTGAGCCCACAAGCGGTATCCAAATGGGAGAACGGAAGCTACCCGGAAGGTGATCTGCTTCCCGCTATCGCAGACTTCTTTGACGTGTCTATCGACTATCTGTACGGAAGAAGCGACGGGGAAAAGACTATCGAGCAGAAGGTCTTCGAAGCTGTCTATGATGTGATGGTCAAGGAATTTGAAGATACCGGAAGAGCGGATGAACACTATAAGACTTCGGAGCTTATGAGGAACATTATCTGGGCAATGATCAACGGGCTTTGGGTCAATAACAAAAACTTTGAAAAACCTTCCGTAGATTCCAAGGAACACCCGAAAATGGCATCAGTAGTGTGTGATGATGTCTTCTACAACTATTTTGGACTGAGGGAAGATAATAATTTTAGCTTTTTCCTGAACAAAACAAAGAATTATGACATGTATGAAGAACTGTTTAAAGATACGTCCAAAATGGAGGCTTTGTTCAAAATACTTTCGGACAGGGAAAACATATTGATACTTGCTTTTTTGTACACATTAAAACCTGATGAGTTCGTAAGCGTGGATGTGATCTCGAAATCTCTCGGGATAGACAGGGCCAAGGTAAAGAAACTTATGGATATGTTATTCGATGATATGAAATGCGAAACCGAGAATTTTTCATCTTTTAAAAGTGTAAGGATGGTCAATGCGAGCAGTAAGGAAGAAAAGATATATGGTGCGGATTTCACATGCGGAGGGCTTTTTATGGCACTTATGATGATCGCTAAGGAGTTTACGGATCTTCCGATGGCGTTCAGACTTAGGATCAATGCCAAGCAGAAATGCTGGCTCGACAGGAAGAAACTTTTCAAAAGATAATCACCTGATAAAAGGCAGTGGGTCATGAAAAAGAAAGAAAAGAAGAAAGATACAAAATTTCATAAGACATACGGGCTGGCATCCAATCTTTCGTACATCGTGAAAGAGATGTGGAAGTATGACAAGATCACGCTCGTCGTGGTCGGATTCTATGGTTTCTTCACACCCATTGCCTCATACCTTTGGACATTTATGTCAAAGTTTGTCATCGACATTGTGACAAGGAAGGATGATATTAAGAAGCTTATCGGAATCATTTTTATCACATTTATCATCCAGCTTGTATGCACTCTCTGCCAGTCATGGTCCTGGGGACAGTGGTGGAGACCGATAAGTGTCAGACTTTCGATGCTGATCCAAAAGAACATCAAGTTCATGAAGCTTCCTTATGAGTACCTTGAAGATAAGGACACTATGGATTGCTATGAGAAGGCAGTTAGAACCACCGATGAAAATGAAAAAGGCGTGGAAGGAATGATACACCTTCTGGAGAACGGTGCTGCCGATATCTTCACAGTTATCGTGGGACTTTTCATCATCGGAACACTGAGTGCTCCCATTATGCTCGGAATGGCTGTCCTTGCATTCATATCCTTTCTCATCAAGGACCATACCAATCGCGTAGTCAAGGAACGGATATGGGATCCGCTTGCAACCTGGTGGAGAAAGGATGAATACCTTTCCAGGACCTTTTCGGATTTTGCTTATGCCAAGGATATCAGGATGTATTCCCTGAAGGATTACCTGATCGGAAGATACAAGGAAGTAAGCCAAGAAAGACTTGATGCCGCGAAAGAAGATGAGTTCCGCTGGTGGGTCTCCGGAAATCTTGACGGTGTTATAAGGGCAGTTGCACTTATCGGCGTTTATGCATGGCTTCTTTATTCGGTAATAAACAAAAATCTGACGGTGGGTAACTTTACCCTTTATCTCGGAAGTGCAACAACGTTCTTTATGTTCCTCGGAAGACTCTTTGACAGAGTGTCAGAAGCTCTGGAGCTGAGCCGTGAAGTTGATGATTTCAGAAGCTTTATGGATCTTGACGAGGAAGAAAAGGAAAAAGGAAAGAGCGTTCCGAGGTGTGATTCCTACGAGTTTACTTTCGAAGATGTGTGGTTTAAGTATCCCAAAGCCGAAAGCTATGCACTTAAAGGACTGAACCTTACCGTAAAGGCGGGTGAGAAGCTTGCCGTTGTGGGACTTAACGGTGCGGGTAA
This sequence comes from Lachnospiraceae bacterium, assembly GCA_016285265.1. Classification (GTDB taxonomy): domain Bacteria; phylum Bacillota; class Clostridia; order Lachnospirales; family Lachnospiraceae; genus AC2028. The sequence continues at coordinate 1,423 of JAEEQL010000073.1, read as the reverse complement.
ATCCACATTCATTAAACTCCTTCTGAAACTTTATGTTCCCACAAAAGGAAGGATCCTGCTGAACGGAGTGGATATTTCCGATTATGACAGGGATGAATACTATAAGATCTTTTCACCGGTATTCCAGGATGTATGGATGTTTGCTTTTCCCTTGAAAGCAAATGTATCGATGCTCCCGGTTGATGATACCGACGATGAACTGGCAAAGAAGTGCCTCGCGGATGCGGGAATGGCCGAGTCTGTAGATAAGCTTCCTGATGGCGTGAACACGGAAGTGCTTAAAGTCATCTATGATGAAGGCGTTGATTTTTCAGGCGGTGAGAAACAGAAGATCGCGCTTGCCAAGGCACTTTACAAGAACGGACCGGTTGTAGTGCTCGATGAACCCACGGCTGCTCTTGATGCACTTGCCGAAGCAAAACTGTACGAAGATTTCGATAAACTTGTAAACGGAAGGACATCAATTTACATAAGCCACAGACTCAGCTCAACCAGATTCTGCGATCATGTTGCAATGTTCAAGGACGGTGAAATGGTTGAATACGGTACACATGATTCGCTTCTTGAAGCGGGCGGAGTTTACAGCGAGATGTTTAATGTCCAGGCTAAGTATTATCTGGAAGGAGGCGGTGAAAATGCCGAAGAATATGAAGCATGCTGAAGATGAAACTCCGAGCATGTGGTACATGACACGCCGCACTCTGAAATACATACTAAAGCTTGCGTGGAAAGAAAAGAAGATCGTCTATTTCTATCACTTTATGAGATTCATCGGTGAGGGACTTTCGGAAGTTAAGATGCTTCTCCTTCCCAAACTGCTGGTTGACGAGATCGTTGCCATTATAGACGGTGCCGGCATGGAGGAGCACATCGGAAATGCGGTTCTTTATATTGCACTTACGGTTGCAGCGGAGTTTTTGTCCGGACTTATTGTCACAACATCCCAGAAAAAACTGAATTATTACGGTGTGTATTTCAACAGGATCTTCACTTACGGTCTCAGCGCGAAGTCTATGGAAATGGACTTTCAGCACACGGAAGATCCGACCGTATTAAACCAGCAGAATAAAGCCAAAGAAGGAATAGGATGGTATTCTGGTGGAGTGACAGGAATGCTTGAGAGTATGTTTTCGGTCATATATCACTTCCTTCTTATGTGCACATCGATCACTATCTTTATTTTTTACTGTCCCTTGATCCTCCCTGTTCAGATCATAGGAATGGCATTGGTAACATACTTTAACTCCAGAAAGCAGAGGATCAATGCCAGGGCTTTTTTGAAGATAGGAAAAGTAAACCGGTTATTCTCGTATTTTGTATTTGAGCTATGCTCTTACAAGTACGGAAAAGATATCCGCCTTTACAATTGTGTCGATATGCTTACATCAAGAAGCATGGAATTCGGAGATGAAAGTATGGAGAT
>JAEEQL010000180.1 GCA_016285265.1 Lachnospiraceae bacterium | reverse complement strand
AAAGTGCAGTGCAAGGTATAAGATGACAAGTAAGGGCGATACCCTTAAATGCACTGCCTGCGGAAAGGAATTCCTTTTAAGGGAGGACGGATATCTCGAAGAAAAGGATAGTAAGGAAACCTTCGTGATCCTGGACTGGTACGAATGGGAAAGGGATCTTGAGATCGCGGAGTGCAGAAAAGCGATAGAAGAGGGGCACATTATCAGGTCCTTCAAGGTCCGGGTCGAAGCGCTTCCGAATGAGAAAGGCTTTGTGGACCTTGGCGAAGGCACTCTGGAAATGGACGAAAAGCAGTTTTCGCTCCGTTTCGGAAAAGAGGGCGATGAAAAGGTTCTTTCTTTTCCGCATAAGTCGAGGGAATCGGTACAGACCGAGTATGATTACCGCGGCGTAAAGGGACAGGGCATCGTGCTTTCGACGAAGGATTGCTGTTATTACCTTTACTGTGATGCCGGGGATTTCAATCCCACAGAGCTTCAGTTCCTTGGCGAGTGGCTGTTCCAAAACACGGAAGGAAGATAGTCTATGAACGAACCTTTTGTTGATATCGACCTGCACGGAATGCGTACGGATGAGGCTGAGCGGGTTCTGGAGAAAGCCGTTAAGGATGCGGGCCCCGGAACATATCAGATCCGGGCGATACACGGATATAACCGCGGGACCGCACTTCGTGATATGATATATGACAGTTTCAGGTATAATAGCAAAGTAAAAAGAGTGATCCCCGGCGACAACAGGGGCATCACGATACTGGTACTAAAGGAATTGTATTGAGGTAAGACTATGAAGATTATGGCCAACAGGATGGATCTGGGATTTAAGATGCATCAGGAAGAATATGAGGAAGCGGCTGTCAGGGTTCTCAGGAGCGGCTGGTACATCCTCGGAAAAGAGGTCGACGCTTTCGAGTCGGAATACGCCGCATACCACGGGGAGGGATTTTCCTGTGCGGGTGTTGCGAACGGACTTGATGCGCTGATACTTGCGGTAAGGGCATTGGGGATCGGTGAAGGTGATGAAGTCATCGTCCAGGGCAATACCTATATCGCTTCCGTCATGGGCATTTCCATAAACGGCGCAACTCCGGTATTTGTTGAGCCCGATGAGCATCATCAGATCGATGTGGAAAAGATCGAAGCTGCGATCACCGATAAAACCAAAGCAATCATGGTCGTTCATCTCTACGGCCATATCTGTGATATGGATAAGGTAACCCGGATCTGTAAAAAGCACGGCCTTAAGCTGGTAGAGGACTGTGCCCAGGCGCACGGCGCAAGGTGGAACGGAAAGCTTGCCGGAACCTTCGGCGATGCGGGATGTTTTTCCTTTTACCCCAGCAAGAACATCGGAGCATTCGGAGACGCCGGAGCGGTCATATCTCCCGATCCCGAACTCATCCGTAAGATCAAGGTCCTTAGAAATTACGGATCGGGCAAGCGCTACTACAATGAGGTCGTCGGAGTAAACAGCAGGCTCGACGAGATGCAGGCGGCGCTTCTCAGGGTCAGGATGAAGTACATAGACGAGATCACGGAGGAAAGAAGGAAGATCGCATCCGTTTACAATTCGAAGATCGTAAATCCCGGGATCATAAAGCCTGTTCAGCAGGAAGGCGGATATGAGGTCTATCATCAGTACGTCATAAGAAGTGAGCGGAGGGATGAGCTGATCGAATACCTTAAGGAAAAAGAGATCGGCACCATAATCCACTACCCGGTTCCCCCTCATCTCCAGCAGGCATATGAGTATCTGGGACATAAAAAGGGAGACCTCCCCATCTGCGAAAGGTATGCGAACGAAGTGCTGTCCATCCCCATATATAACGGCATGTCCGATGAGGAACAGCAATATGTGATCGATGCGATAAACGATTTCTGATAAATCAAGACAAAATATTAAATCAGGTCAATTTTGGGAGAAGCCGAAATCGACCTGATTTTTTACATAAACAGCGAAATTTCGCGGTTTTCTGACTGAGCACATTAAAATATATCAATAAAATGCATTAAAATCGCTCTTGATTTTCTTTTTTCAGAGTGATAATGTATCGCTATATTAAGCAGTGCGGGAAGTATATCCGCAGTCAGGAGATTATATGAGCAAGATCAATGTTAGTGAGAAGTATCAGCCCACATATCACATGCCTCCGGTATGCGAACACAAATGGGTAAAAAAGGACAGGATCACCGCACCTCCCATCTGGTGCAGCGTTGACTTAAGGGACGGAAACCAGGCTCTCATCGATCCCATGAGCCTTGAGGTCAAGCTGGAATTCTTCAAGCTCCTCGTTGATGTGGGCTTCAAGGAGATCGAGGTCGGATTCCCCGCATCCTCCGATACCGAATTCGAATTCATCCGTGCGCTCATCGAGAAGGATATGATCCCCGATGATGTCACGATCCAGGTTCTCACCCAGGCGAGGGAGCATATCATCCGCAAGACCTTCGATGCGGTCAAGGGATGCCCCAAGGCCATCGTACACCTCTACAACTCAACCTCGGTTGAGCAGAGGGAGCAGGTTTTTAAGAAGGAAAAGGCCGAGATCAAGAAGCTTGCCGTGGACGGTGCCGAGCTCCTCAAAAAGCTCGCTGAC
>JAEEQL010000072.1 GCA_016285265.1 Lachnospiraceae bacterium | reverse complement strand
CATCGGTCCGAGCGGCCAGGTTGAAGGCCTGTATCAGTCGGTCAATCCGCAGACGGGCGTGCTCAGCGTCAACTCCAAGGACGGCGTATGCTACGTCAATCTTTCAGCGGATTTCCTGATCCCTTACGGAAATGTACCGACAACGAGCTCGGTCTACTCCATCGTAAACTCGCTCTGTGAGCTTCCGAATATCGACAGGGTTCAGATCCTTGTTGACGGTGTGGTTCCGGAAATCTTAGAATCATCTTATGAAAAGAATACCGAGATGGTGATCACGCTTGAAGAAGCACAGGCACTTGTAAACGCAGGTGAAAAGACGGAATAAATGAAACCCAGGGACGCGGCGGCAAGCCTTGAACAACTGAAGAAGGATATTTCCGAGGGTAACTTAAGGAACTGCTACCTTCTTTTCGGATGCGAAAGATATCTGCGCAATTTCTACGAAAAGAAGCTCATCTCTGCGCTCGGCGGATCAAGGGATGATATGAACACGAACATTTTCGACACCAATCCCGTGTCCGCAGCCGATGTCATATCGCAGGCACAGACGCTTCCTTTCTTTGCCGAGAGGCGTATCGTGGTCGTAAGGTACTCCGGCTTTTTCAAAAAGAATGCGGACGAGCTTGCGGACTTTATAGGCGAAGCTCCCGAGACGACGACATTTATCTTCGTCGAAGACGAAGCCGATGCAAGGCTTAAGCTCTACAAGCAGATAGCAAAGCACGGACTGTGCGTGGAATTTACGACTCAGCCCGACAGATACCTCCTTCAGAACATCGGTGCGTATCTTAAAAAGAACAACAAGAGAATGAGCGAGGATGATGCGAGATACATGCTCGACGTGATCGGAAACGATATGGGCAGGCTCATGTCGGAACTTGAAAAGCTCATTTCCTACGCTCTTGAAAAGGAAGTCGTGACAAGGGAAGACATCGATGCGATCTGTTCAAGGAATATCGAGGACAGGATCTTCGAGATGATCGATTCGATAATGAGGAAGGACATAAGAACCTGTCTCGAACGATATGAGGACCTGCTCGCACTGAGAATAGCTCCGGTCAAGATCATCGTTATGCTCCAGAACCAGTTTCTCTGGATGCTGCAGCTTAAGAGCATGTACGATTCCGGCTACAACAGCAGGGATATCATCGAAAACGTTGCTTACAAAAAGGAAACGGATCCCGATACCGGCGCGGTCAAAAAGGCAAGAGGTTCGATCGGAGAGTTCCAGGTCAAGATCTACCTTGAGCAGGCACTGCGTATGGAAACCTCCGAGCTTCAGAAAGCGATCACCCTCTGCGAAAGAGCGGACGAATCCTTCAAGATGGGAAAAATGAATGAACGTATGGCGGTCGAAGTCCTTATGGCCGGCCTTTGCACCTGATATGCTTAACATTGTTTTGTACGAACCCGAAATTCCATATAACACGGGAAACATCGGAAGAACCTGCGTCGCGACAGGCTGCAGGCTTCATCTGATAAAGCCCCTCGGATTTTCACTCGATCAAAAGGAGATCAAGAGAGCAGGCCTCGATTACTGGCCCCGCCTCGATCATATCGAGTACGACGGCTTTGAGGATTTCCTTGAAAAGAATTCGCATCCGAAGATCTGGATGGCAACCACCAAGGCACATAAGGTGTACAGTGATGTAAACTACTCGGACGGAGATTATATAATGTTCGGTCCCGAGAGCAGGGGCATCCCGGAAGAGATACTTGTTGACCGCGAAGAAGAGTGCATCCGGATTCCGATGATCGATGGGGAAAGATCCATCAACCTCTGCAATTCCGTTTCGATAGTCCTGTTCGAAGCACTCAGGCAGATGGACTTTGCGGGACTCGAAAAATGCGGAGAGCTGCACAGGCTCAGATGGAAAGAATAAAATGGCGGCGGGCTTTGGCGACCCGGACTGAAAGAATAGATGGTGGAAACTTCAGAAACAACAGAACAGAAGAGCGCGTCCGGCACGAGCACTGCTTCAAAGCCCGGTGCAAAGAGTAATTCTCTGCAGGCTTTGAGAGGCCTGGCTTTTGTAGGAATCTTCCTCGGACACTTTTATTATTTCGGATGGACACCGATCTCAGTGTCCGTGTTCTTCATATTGTCCGGATTTCTTCTTACGACAAGAAAGAACGCATCCTACGAAAAGTACGGCATCGCTGATTCCTTTAAGGAAGCCGTACGACGCATCTCCAAGCTTTATCCGCTGCATATTATCATGATGCTCGTCAGCATTCCCTTCGTGATCTACAGGGCGGGCGGACTTCACCTGAGCGACCTTCTGATCAAGATAGCCTGCAATGTATTGCTCATTCAGTCGCTTATTCCCAGCGCGGATATAAACGCATCACTCAACGGTGTATCGTGGTTCCTTTCGAACATATTCGTTCTTTATATTGTCTTTCCTTTCCTGTACAGGCTGTTCAAAAAATGCAGGGACAGGATCTCGCTTGTGTTTGTACTCATAGTGCTCATCGCCGTTCAGACGCTTTATGTTTATATCGTCGGATGCTGCGTACATACGGCTGATGTCATGACATACCTGATCCATTCATCGCCACTCTACAGGGTCTTTGACATGTCGTACGGAATCATTCTCGGTTTCATGTCCCTGAAGGAAAAGAAAGAAGATGAGTCCGGGGTAAAGCTTCTTTCCACTGTTGTTGAACTGGCTGTGCTTATCGTCACGGGACTTCTGGTATATATCTGGAGCAGGGAGAGCATGATAGTCTATCTGTCCTACGCACCCGTGTGCCCCCTTATGTCAGTCATCTGGATGCAGCTTTTCTACAAAAAGGGCGGACTTGTCACGAAGCTTCTTACCAACAAGGTAACAGTCTTTCTCGGCGACAGGAGCGGAAGTGCATTCCTTATCCATTTCCCGATAGTCGTCTATATCAACACATTCATTTTCCCGCACCTTACCGTCCTTAAGCGGACCATCATCCACGGTATCCTTTTCCCGGGAAGCGTGATCCTTACCCTCGTTCTTTCCTACCTCTACGACAAGTGGCAGGCCGGCCGCAGGAAAAAGTAAATATGCCGGATAGGGCCCGGGTTGACCGGGCCCTTTTTATGTTGTATTTTGTGTGGGAGAGAGTTCCGGACTTTCCCGGAGAGCGAATCTGTCGCACTTTCTGTGCGGCCGCTGATCTTACGGCACATCGCCGGTTTTACGCTTTATGAAATTGCACATTAATTCATTGCAAAGCCCGTGGTTTATTCCGCGATGGTTCTGCATTGCTTAAATATCGGAGGAGCATGAGAAGACCGTTAGCTTTCGTCTGCTCTCTTATTGTCATACTGATATCCGTGCTTGTGTACGCAGGGATACTTCCCATTAATAGGATTCTGTCTTTGCCGGAGGACGGGGAGTATGTGACATTAACGGGAAGAGTGGATGGAATATATGAAAAGTACATAGTGATCAAGGCAAATGATGGTTTGCAGTATATAAAGCTTCTTGTCTATATCGGTTCGGAAAGCGACACGGAAGGACTTCGCCTTGGCGAAACGCTCACCGTATCCGGCCGCTTCGAAAGCTTCCCGCATGCGATGAATCCCGGACAGTTCGATGCGTATGACTACTACACGTCCAAAGGATATGAAGCAAAGCTCACGGATGCGCAGATACTAAACCGATGCGGAACCTGTGCCCCCGTAAAAGAAGCCCTGCGCAGACTCCGTCTGAAAATGAAAGAGCGTATCCATGCCGTCTGCCCCGAAAAGGAAGCCTCCGTCCTCTGCGACCTTCTTCTGGGCGATAAAGAGGGCATCGATAAAGAAACCAAAGAGCTCTACCAAAATAACGGCATCGCACATATCCTCAGCATCTCGGGGCTTCACATCTCAATTCTCGGCATGGGGTGTTTCAGCCTCCTCAGAAAACTCAGATGCCGCCACATCCCCGCGGCACTCGCATCCGCAGGCATCTTAATCCTGTATCTCATAATGTCCGGCATGAGCGTGTCCGCAACCAGAGCCGTGGGCATGTTTGTTATCCGCATGCTCGCGTTTCCCGCCAAACGCACAGAGGACCCCCTGACCTCGCTCAGCGTAATGGCAGCCGGCGTCCTTATCCTCGATCCTGGCAGCATCCGTAACGTCAGCTTTCTTCTTTCCTACGGAGCCGCACTCGGGATATACACATTTCTCCCTTCCCTAAACGTCCTTGTCTTCACCGGAAAAGAAAAACAGAGATTCTACGAAGAAGACACTCTGAAGAAACGCCTGAGGGATCTTTCCCGAAAGATCGCCTCCGCAGCCCTTCACAGCTTTGTTTCAAGCCTTGGCATAATCCTCTTTACCCTTCCCGTTCAGCTTTACTTCTTCTACAGGGTCAGCATCTACGCAGTCTTCTTAAATCTTCTGATCCTTCCCTGTATGTCGCTTCTTGTCTTTTCGGGAATGATCCTGATGGTGCCCGGTCTCGGCTTTGTCGGAAAGCTCAGCTGCCTTCTCCTGAGCATCTTTGAATTCCTCTGCAGATGCGCAGAAAAGCTCCCTAACCACAACTGGAATCCCGGCAGGCCCGGCATGGCATTCATCGCCCTTTACTACATGATCGTTATCGCACTCATCATTACGGGCAGAATGGTCAGCGCATTCAGGAAGGGATACATCCTCGATATGCTTCCTTACTTTTCCGGAAAAGGAAAAAGAAGGATCCGCAAAGTAAACGGGATAACCCAAAAAGCAGACGACGGCCGCATCCGTCCCGCATTTATACTGACCGTCCTCTGCTCCGCGCTGATGCTTGTACTTATCGCTTTTCCGCTCCCTGTTCGAAATTCCTGCACGCAGCTTTACATCGGTCAGGGAAACTGCAATGTGATGATCACCGACGCAGGAGAGGTCTATATCTTCGACGGAGGGTCATCTTCCGAGAGGAACACCGGGCAGTACATCATCCTTCCGTTCCTTCGCTGCAACGGGCTCAGCACTGTCGACGGGATCTTCATTTCGCATTCGGATGAGGACCATATAAACGGAGTGCTTGAGCTCATGGAAAACGCAGACACATGGAATCTTAACATCCGTGGAGTATATATAACCCCGCAGATGAGGAGCGACGGAAGTGCAAACACAGAGCATCTTCTGAAAGCATGTGCGGCAGCAGGCGTCCCTGTAACGTGCATAAGCGCCGGAGATGCATGGAAGAGCGGAGATACGTATTTTACCTGCCTTCACCCAGCCTCAACCTACATCCCCGAAGATCCCAATGCAGGCTCGATGTGCATCCTGGCTGAATTCCACGCACACGCTGTCTCTGAACCCGGAGAATCACCCGGCACATCTTTCTCCCTCCTTATCCCCGGAGACGTTCAGGAAAGCGGGGAAACGGCCCTTGCAGAGGCCATAAACACCGCATTAGGCGGAAGAAGACTTGACATCTATATCACCGCCCACCACGGCTCTTCGGGCACCACTACGGATGATTTCCTTGAAGCCGCTCGTCCCCGCCTTGCAGTAAACAGCGCAGGTCTTGATAACCGCTACGGCCACCCGCATCCCGAAACCCTGGAGCGCCTTAAAAACGCGGGCTGCACATACCTTACGACCTTCGAAACCGGAGCAATAAACCTTTATTTCTCGGGTGAAGATGTGCAATTTGATCAATTCAAGAAAGGAATATGCTAAAATCAGATCAGAAATAAATCAGATTTATGAGACGCAATATAAAAACAAAAGAATTGCAGCTCATACATCATTCGGAATTGACGGAAAAGCATATGTGTACTGGTTTGAAAACCATGGTTTTGATGAGTATAACATTTTCTATGTGGTTCGAGATTTTCATTAAGGAGGCCGGTTATGGAAGAGTTCACGATCAGACTTAATAACATAAAAGATTCATATTACGGATTTGTTGTAGCTGTCCTTAACTATGTAAAGGGTAACAGTTCCAGATATGACGTTGTCAGTACCTTTATGGACAACAATCCTGAGGCTTTGTCTTCGGACATCCTTGAGTTTATATCCGATCAGAAGGATTTCTACGACGAGGTATATGCAGGCACAGAGGTTTCGTAATAACAGCCGTTATCCCTTGCTACACCCCTGCAAAATTGGTAAAATATATGGGGTCCGTAGGGACCTGAAAGGAGCATAAAAATGGCAGAAGAAGAGAAGAAGAAAACAGCGGTAGCTGCTGAAAAGACCAAGGGATTTTTCGGAGAATTCAAGAAATTCATCATGCGCGGAAATGTCCTCGATATGGCAGTCGGTGTCATCATCGGAGGTGCTTTCCAGGCAATCATCTCAAGTCTGGTAAATGACATCATAATGCCTGTGATCACTCTTATCACCGGCGGCATCGATTTCACCAACTGGTTCGTTTCACTCGACGGAACTCACTATGACTCACTCGCAGCCGCTCAGGAAGCAGGCGCATCAACACTTAACTACGGCGTATTCATCACCGCAGTCATCAACTTCCTCCTCATGGCTATCGTAGTCTTCCTCATCGTCAAGGCTATGAACAAGGCTGCCGATAAGGTCTCCAAGAAAAAAGAAGACGCTCCCAAGACCACCAAGATCTGTCCTTTCTGCAAGAGCGAGATCAATATCGAAGCAACCAGATGCCCTCACTGTACTTCGGAACTTAAGGATTAATGAAACTAGCTAACGGTTGCACCAAATCACATAAAGACAAAAACAGAGCAGGCTCTGCCTTTAAGGCAGTGCTTGCTTTGTGCGTATGTATGGCACTTTGCGGATGCGGCAAAAAGGCTGATAACCTCAAGACCGCATACGAAGCGCTCAGCATTATGGATTACGACGGAGCACTTGCCGCACTTTCCGGTGCCGAACAGGCCGGAGAGGACGCGAGAGAGATCGCAAGGGCAAGGGGCATCGCATATATGGGAAAGGCGGACTATGTCAGCGCATCCCAGCAGTTTGTGACCGCCCTTCACTCCGGCACCGGATATCCCGATTCCATGGATACCGACATCAACTTCTACCTTGCGGCCGCTTATGACAGCATGGGAGATTATGCTGCGGCTGAGGACAGATACAATGCAATCATTGCCTTCAGCGATGATACGGAAAGCTACCTTCTCAGGGCTTCCGCAAGATTAAAGCAGGGCAATTTCGACGGAGCCGTATCCGACTTCAACGTCGTTATCTCCAGAAATCCCGATGACTACGACACACTCATCAGTATCTATGAAATGCTCTCCGCGATAGGATACAGAGATGCGGGTCTTGAGTACCTGCGCACCGCTCTTTCGGAGGATACCGGCAAGATGACCGATTCCGAAAAAGGAAGAATGTATTACTACCTCGGCGACTACACCCAGGCTGCCAACACTCTGGAGAGCGCAAGAAATGCAGACAGCTCCGTAACCAGCTCACTCTTCCTCGGAAGGGCATACGAAGCAATGGGTGAATACAACTACGCTGCCAACGTCTATGAAAGCTACATCGGCACAAAGGGTGCAAATTCCGAGCTCTACGACCAGCTTGGTCTGTGCAGGCTCAAGATGGGTATGTACGAAGCCGCACTCGAAGCATTCAAGGCAGGCATCGAAGCTGACGACGGAACCTTTGCCAAGAGCCTCGAATATAACCTGGCCGTGGCTTATGAATACACTGCGGACTTTGAGACCGCTTACGAACTTATGAAGGAATACCTTGCGAAGTACCCCGATGATGCGGATGCCGCAAGGGAACTTCAATTCTTGGAAACCAGGTAAACAGGGGGACGGTTCCTCCGTTCACCCGGTATAGGAGAAAGAAATGATCGAAACACTTGTAAAGAAGATAAAAGAAACCCAGGCTCCCATCGTTGTGGGCCTCGATCCCAACCTTAACTTCGTTCCAGAATTCATCAAGGAAAAGGCATTCAAGGAGGCAGGCGAATCTCTCGAAGGAGCCGCACTTGCTTTCAAGGAATATAACAAAGGAATAATCGATTCCATCGCAGACCTCGTACCCGCAGTAAAGCCCCAGGTTGCAATGTACGAGCAACTCGGAATCCCCGGAATGGAAGTCTTCGAGTGGACCGTTGATTACGCTCATAAGAAGGGCCTTGTGGTCATCGGAGACATCAAGCGCGGTGACATCGGTTCAACCTCAGAAATGTATGCGGTGGGACATATCGGCAAGACCAGGATCGGTAATAACCTCATCCCCGCATTCGACGAAGATATCGTGACCGTTAACCCTTACCTCGGTTCAGACGGTGTCCTTCCCTTCGTGAAGGTATGCGAATCCGAAAAGAAAGGAATCTTCGTCCTCGTCAAGACATCGAATCCTTCCAGCGGTGAATTCCAGGATAGGATCATTGACGGAAGAGCGCTCTATGAGCATGTTGCCGAGAAGGTCGTAGAGTGGGGACAGAGCACCATTGATCCCGAGACCGGTTATTCCGAGGTCGGTGCAGTAGTCGGAGCCACCTATCCCGAGCAGGGCAAGATTCTCAGAAAGCTCATGCCCAAGGCTTACATCCTTGTTCCCGGATACGGAGCACAGGGCGGCAAGGGATCCGATCTTGCTTACTTTTTCAATGACGACGGACTCGGTGCAATCGTCAACTCATCACGCGGCATAATCGCTGCATATAAACAGGAACAGTACGCAAAGTGCGGAGAAGAAGGATACGCAGAGGCTTCCAGACTCGCCGTACTCGATATGAAAGAAGACTTAAGACAGGCTATAGAAAACAGGTAAGTTTACCGGAGGCTAATGTCCATGAAGAAAGTTTTGTTTGTTGCATCTGAGGGGGTGCCTTTCATCAAAACGGGAGGACTGGCAGACGTTGTCGGATCTCTCCCCAAGTATCTGGACAAGAGGTATTTTGATGTAAGGGTTTTCCTGCCCAAATATTCCTGCATGAAGCAGGAGATGAAGGACAAACTTGAGTACATCGACTCCTTCTACATGGATTACAACTGGCAGAATATCTATGTCGGTCTCTTCAAAGCGGTCGTTGACGGGATTACGTATTACTTCATCGACAACGAATACTACTTCAGCGGACCCAAGGTTTATAACGACGATCCCAGATATGAGATCGAAAGATATACATACTTCTGCAAGGCGGTTCTGTCATCACTTCCCATCCTTGATTTCAGACCCGACCTCATCCACTGCCATGACTGGCAGACCGGCCTTATCCCCGTTTATCTCAAGGAGCGTTTTGCGGGAGGTGAATTCTACCGCGGGATAAAGACTGCGATCACCATCCACAACCTCAAGTTCCAGGGCAAGTGGGACGTCAAGACCGTAAAGAACATCACGGGACTTCCCGACTATTACTTCACACCTGATAAGCTCGAATCATACAAGGATGCCAACCTTCTTAAGGGCGGTATCGTATTTGCCGATGCGGTCACGACCGTATCCGATACCTATGCCGAAGAGATCAAGACCCAGTTCTACGGAGAGGGTCTTGACGGTCTCCTCAGGGCGCGCAGCAATTCCCTCCGTGGAATCGTAAACGGTATCGACTATGAGAAGTTCAATCCCGAGACGGATGAATATCTGGTAAAGAAATACAATGCAGCCAACTTCCGTAAGGAAAAATCCAAGAATAAGAGAGCACTCCAGGAACAGCTTGGTCTTACCGTCGATGAAAAGAAGATGATGATCGGCATCGTTTCCAGACTCACCGACCAGAAGGGCTTCGATCTCATCGCTTACGTAATGGACGAGCTCTGCAGGGACGATGTACAGATAGTTGTCCTCGGAACCGGCTCCGAACAGTACGAGAATATGTTCAGACATTTCGACTGGAAATATGCCGACAAGGTTTCCGCGAACATCTATTACTCCGATGAGCTTTCCGACAGGATCTACGCTTCGAGTGATGCATTCCTTATGCCTTCGCTATTCGAGCCCTGCGGCCTCTCACAGCTCATCGCGCTACGCTACGGAACGATCCCCATCGTAAGGGAAACGGGCGGCCTCAAGGACACCGTAAAGCCCTACAACGAGTATGAAGGAACCGGAACAGGCTTCTCGTTTGTCAACTACAACGCACACGAGATGCTCCACACCATCCGCTACGCGGAAAAGATCTACTACGACCGCCGCCGTGAGTGGAACAAGATGGTTGACCGTGCCATGGCCGAGAACTTCTCCTGGGAAGTCTCCGCAGGCAAGTATCAGGACATGTACGACTGGCTGATAGGATGACCTTGAAACCCGCATGGATACTGGGCTGAATTTTTCAAACTTGGAAAGTTGACACCGTTTTGACACCAATTGCGGTGTCGGACGTCAGATAACCGAATAGAACCGTTAAAAAAGACATTTTCAAGAAGACGCAAAGTCTGGGAGAGAGTGTCTTTTTTTCGTCTGCAAATAAGGAAAAAGGAGAAAAAACAACATGACTAATGAATCGTTAAAGACTCTTGAACACCTTGAAAGACTGGTTCAGAAGAGAAACGGAGAAAGGAAGTTCATAAAGATCGATGCAGCGGAAGAAAAATACGGAATCGAAAGAAGGTCACTATATGAGGTGGCACAAGAATGCGGGGCTTTATACAGAAAAAATAACATCGTACTGATTGATGACAGCGTGTTCGAGCCTTATTTTGTAGAGAAATTCAAAGTGGAGGAAGATGTCTGATGGAAAAATGTGAATACAGACTTACGGGATCCGATGTGGAGATAACGATCAGGGCCAACAGTTCATACCTGATCAAGAAATACCGGGAGAGACTTCTAGGAACGAAATCGAGCGAGCTGATGAGGGCTTCCGGCATCTTAAAGAACGGAAACCGGATCCTTAAACTTAGGCAGCATCTGACTTTTAAGGATCTCAGGGAAGAACAGAGGAACCTGAAGAGAAAAGAAGGTAAAAAGAACAGATAACATATCACAAACGGAGGCCGGACATGTGCAAAGTGATCGCAATAGCAAATCAAAAAGGCGGGACAGCCAAGACTGTGACCGCAGAGAATCTCGGGATAGGACTTGCAGAGGAAGGAAAGAGAGTTCTTCTCCTGGATGCGGACAGCCAGGGATCCCTGACGGCAAGTCTTGGATACAGAGAACCCGATTCTATGGATTATACGATATCTACAGTTCTCGGAAAGATAATAAACGATGAGGAACTGGATCCTTATGAAGGGATCCTTCATCATGACGAGGGAGTCGATCTGATGCCGGGTAATATTGAACTATCGGGTATGGAGGTTTCGCTTGTAAATGTCATGAGCCGTGAAACTATTCTGAAGGAATATATCGGTATGGTCAGAAAAGAATACGACTATATCATCATAGACTGCCAGCCATCACTCGGTATGATGACCGTAAATGCCTTTGCCGCGGCCGACAGCATCCTTATACCGGTACAGGCCGCATATCTGCCCGTCAAGGGCCTTGAACAGCTCATAAGGACCATCAGGAGGGTCAAGAGGAAGATCAACCCAAAACTTAAAATTGAGGGCATTCTGATGACTATGGTGGACGGAAGGACAAATTATGCAAAAGAGATAATCCAGCTGCTTACGGATGGTTACGGCGGGAAGGTAAGATTCTTTGAAAACAATATCCCGTATTCGGTAAGAGCCTCGGAGATATCCGCACTTGGGATCAGCATTTATAAACATGATCCCAGGGGGAAGGTTGCCCGTGCATACAGATCCCTGACAAGGGAGGTGATCGGGAATGAATAAATCTGTAGTCGGAAAGATACAGCTCAATACATTTGATGATCTCGTAGGCGGCGAAGGTACTGCGATCACGGAGGTGCCTCTTTCGGAACTTCATACATTCAGGGACCATCCTTTTCAGGTCCTTGATGATGAAAAGATGGATGAGACAGTTGAGAGCATCAAACAATACGGCGTACTGATGCCGGGAATCGTCCGCCCGAGAGATGACGGCGGTTATGAGATCATTGCGGGACACAGAAGAAAAAGGGCCTGTGAACTTGCGGGTCTTGAAACTATGCCGGTGGTAATAAAAGATATGACCGATGACGAGGCGGTTGTGGCCATGGTCGATTCGAATATCCAGAGGGAGGATATCCTCCCAAGTGAAAAGGCACATGCATACAGGATGAAATTCGATGTGTTGAAGCATCAGGGGTCTGCGGGAGGCAATACCCTTGAGGAGATCGGAGAAGCAGCCGGTGAATGCGGCAGAACGGTTCAGAGGTATATCGCACTTTCATATCTGTCTGACACTCTTCTCAGATATGTCGATACAAAGAAACTTCCGATCCGCTCAGGTGTTGAACTTTCATATCTTACTGATTCTGAACAGAAATGGATCGAGATCTTTATATCGGAGTTTAAGGTCGTTATATCTCCGGGAAAAGCAGCAAAGATAAAAATGTATTCCGTGAATAAGGAGCTTACGGAAGCACTTCTAAGGGAAATTCTGATATCGGATGATCCCAAGCCTGTAAAAGTCGTACTTAAGGCAGATATTCTTTCGGAATATTTTCCGGATGAGATGCCTGCAGAGACAATTGAAGAATTTATAATTCGTCTTCTTGATGAGTGGAAAGAAAAAGGAGGTCAGTGATCATGGGGATCATGTCCAGTGGCAATTCTGCCGTAGATGCAATGGGTGAGATTCCTTTCACCGGGAATATCACTCCGCCTATATGGTATAAGAGGATCCTTCTTGATACCGGGAAGCCTGATTTTGTGGCAGTTACTTTACTGTCAGATATTGTGTATTGGTATCGC
The DNA here is from genome assembly GCA_016285265.1 of Lachnospiraceae bacterium. Lineage (GTDB taxonomy): Bacteria > Bacillota > Clostridia > Lachnospirales > Lachnospiraceae > AC2028. Next base: position 1,362 of record JAEEQL010000072.1, on the reverse strand, counting down.
CCGATGGAAGTGAGGGATGAAGCTACCGGATTTGTCAGCAGACTTCAGAAACGTTTTAAGGGAGATCTGCTGCAGAGATCATACCGCCAATATGAAAATCAGTACGGAATAAAAAAACGTATTGTAAAAGAGGCTATGGACCGTTTGGAAAAGCAGGGACTCATAAGAAGAGAATTCCGCGATATCACATTGGAAAATAAAACTAAGCTTATGAATGTGATGTATATAGATATCTTTCCGGAGAAAATTGCTGAGATAAGTAGGGATGAAATAACACAGGAAACTTCAGGACCGACGGTCCAAAGGTCTGAGATCGAAAACGAGGAGGTAAAAATAAAACCTGTAGAAATAACCGTTAAATCCAGTAATAATGAGGATTCCAATAAGGGTGGTACGAAATATCGTACCACCTCCCCCGAAAAATCGTATGACCCCATACGAAATAACGTATCTCCCCATACGGAAAATGGAGGGGAGGTTATACGAAAAAACGAGGGTGGTATTACGGAAAAACGGGGGACAAATACAGAGAATACAACAGAGATTACGAACGGAGATTATTCTGTCACGTCGAGTCTTGAAATTGAGGAGCCGCTAAAAGTATTAATTTACAGTGCAATGAAAAGCAAATTTCCCAAGCAGGCAATAGTCAAATGCGTGACGATGGGACCTGACGGACAGATCAATTATAAAGAGTCTTATATAAATCTTATAAGGCTCAAGGTCAGATATGAAGGAATGATTCGTGATGAACTGTTCATGAATCGTAAGGGAATGATCGATGGAATTATTAATATCATTGCGGATATGGCTATTACGACACCTCCCGACGGAGTTGAATGGATCAATGGACGAGCATATCCGTATGAAGTTGTAAGAAATCGACTTCTTGAAATTAATTTTGATGTGTTGAGTCATGTGCTCGCGAAACTAAAGGAGACAAAAACGCAGATAAAATCACTTCGTAGATATATCCTTACAACGATTTATAACGCTTTTGATGAGATGGATATATCCCTACAGGCTGAAGTTAATTACGATATGTTCGGCGGAGGCTGGATAGAAAAAGGAATCATATAGGAGGATTGATTATGGCAGGATTTGGATTTGATGCGGAGGCTATAAGGGCACATGGACAGAACGGGGATATGTATGTTGTTATTCAGGTAGTGCTTACCGAAAAGTTTCTTGGATCAGGATCGGGAGTATCTAGTCTTACTAATCTGCAACGGACTATCAATGATCAGGCTGCAAAGGGTTACAGGCTTCATACCATCTCTACGACATCTTCTGGTACCAAAGGATTTATGGGTGGAGATAAGATCCAGGCCACAATGGTATTCGAGAAAGTTATATAAAAAA
>JAEEQL010000071.1 GCA_016285265.1 Lachnospiraceae bacterium | reverse complement strand
CAGTCTCACCGACGATAACGGAAACACCGATTACAAGTACTGCACTCTCATCGAGGATGCATCGAGACTTACATACACAGTGATCCTTTGTGCGATGCTCTATGTCGTGATCGTCATCGCTAAGAAGTCTGTCGATTCAACTCCTTTCACAAAAGAAAACATCAACCGCGTAAAGCTCATCTCTCTCCTGCAGCTCCTTCTCGCAATGCTTCCCGGCATGGTCAGAATGGTGATGTCATTCATAAGATTCAATTACTACAGCTCAAGCTTTGATATCACATCATGGTATCTGTTCGCGATATCCGCAGTCATTGCCATGATCGCATTCATCTTCCAAAAAGGTCTCGATCTTCAGGAAGACGTTAACAGCTTTATCTAAGGAGGCAGCCATGGCGATAATCATAAGACTCGACCGCGTTATGGCGGACAGAAAAATGTCACTCAATGAGCTTGCGGATAAGGTTGGGCTTACGAATGTAAACATGTCAAACCTTAAGACCGGCAAGATGAAGGGTATCAGGTTCGAGACACTTAATTCCATCTGCAAGGTACTGGACTGCCAGCCCGGAGACATCATGGAATATACCGCTGATGAGGATTGAATATGAAAAAAGCAGATGAACTTATTTACGGAAAAGTAATGAAATGGCTGTACGGTGCGGCATATGCTCTGTGCCTCTTCGCCGACCTTAAATACATTATCAAGTGGACAAGAGTCGGAGAAATGGAGGACAGCCTTGTTCTCTTTATAATACTGATGTTCTTCCACCTGATATTCCTTATCCTTGCGATAGTATGGCACAAGAAAGGGCGCGCGCCGCACGGTTCCATCATTCTCCTTTTTATTCTCGGCTGCTTTGCTCTTATGTCGGTAGCAACCGCGAACACAATGACAGACTACATATATAAGTCGAGATACGGAACTTACGACAAAACAATTGATGATTTCAGAATGAATGCAACACTGAAAGTCACATCGGAAAGCCTTGAAGGCGACAGATGGTCTGACCGCGTCACCGATACGGATGCGGGACAGAATCTCTCACCGCAGCTGTCCTTCGATAAAGTGGAAGGTGCATCATATTACGTCATATATATGGTCGATGAGACCGCGGGCAACTGGGTTCACTGGTATGCCGAGGTTACGGATACTGAGCTTGAAGAGGGAGCAAATCCCGGACAGTACGTTGGACCTTACCCTCCGACAGGATCGGGCGATCATTACTATATGATCTATGTGTATGCGATGGCGGATAAGCCGGACATGAGATATGAAGGAGAATTTCCGGTATTTGACAAAGAATGGTTCAGGGCCGATGTTCTGTGGTCAGGCTTTCTGAACGTAAAGGACCGGTCGAACGATCCCGTGTTATACGGAAACGTTCTCGCTTACGGATATGTGTACGGATCCTACTCAAGATGATGTGACATTGTGAACAGGGGGACGGCTCCTGCGTTCACCCCACAAGGTGAACGCAGGAACCGTCCCCCTGTTCACTCGTCTTTTATCCTTTGATCTCTTCTACGTAGTGAACCGAAGAAAGCGAAAAAATGTCGTTGATCAGATTGGTATGTGATTTGTGCTTGAAGATATTGCAGGTGACGTAGAGTCCGATATCCTTGGAGTGGATGGACGCATTGTTTTTCTTCTCGAGAACGGAGACACTGTAGCCGTGTTCGTTCATGTAGGAAAGGAATTCCTCAACTCCCGTCTCCCTGTCCAGTTCAAGATAAAGGGAAAGCCTGCTCGCGATGTTCTCCTGGAAAAGGGAAACCCTGTTAAGGACCACCACGATAAATACTATGGTCAGGAAACATACGATGCTTCCGACGAGAAATCCGGAACCGATGAGCAGACCGAGCGCAGCCGTACTCCACATGGTTGCCGCCGTCGTAAGTCCTCTTACCGATGTACGGCCCGCGACTATCGTGCCGACTCCGAGGAAGCCCACACCGGTAATGACGGTTGAAGGAATACGTGCTGTATCCGCGGAACCCGTGGTATAGAAAAGGAACAGATTCACTATGGCACAGGATGCGGCACCCACACATACGAGCGCAAAGGTCCTGATACCGGCGGACTGGCCTCTTGCTCCTCTTTCCAGTCCTATGATTGCACCGAAAAGCGTGGCGAGCAGGAGCCTTATGATCAGAGACAGTACTGACAGCTCTTCAATGGAACCTGTAATCATATTCTTCCCTCACAGTCATAAATATTTATACCTGTATTTTACCATTTAATCCGCTTCTTGTGTCAGATTACTTATATGAATGCAAAAAGAAACACAGGTACGCCCTGTGTTTCTTTTATCCCAAGTCACAATATTTACATAGCGGCTCTGAAGATTGCAAGCATTGCCTCTTCATTAAGGACCTTAGCGGATCCCATCTCTCCTCCGACACCGACTGCGCACTTATGAGCCATTGTGACAAGATCTTCATCGGTTGCCTTTACTCCGAGCTCGCGGAGATTGGTAGGCATGTTGATGCTCCTGTAGAAATCTTCCATTGCCTCGATACCGGCAAGTGCGATCTCTTCATCCGATCCCTGATCGGCTACATCCATTACATTAAGAGCGAACTTCTTAAATCTGTGCAGGCAATCCTTGTAGACATATCTTGCCCAGCTTCCCCAGATCGCAGCAAGTCCCGCACCGTGAGCAACATCATATAATCCGCCGAGCTCATGCTCAAGCTTGTGAGTCATCCAGTCACCGCCGTCATTTCCGCATCCGGTAAGTCCGTTGTGTGCAAGGCTTCCCGCCCACATGACCTCGGCACGTGCATCGTAATTCTTAGGATCGTCGCGAAGGATGACCGCGTTCTTCTTGACGGTTCGGAGAAGGCCCTCTGCAAGTGCATCGGTGATCTCCATATTTCCGCCGTTGGTAAAATATCTTTCCATCGTATGCATCATGATATCGGTACATCCGCATGCAGTCTGATAGTCGGGAAGTGTCATGGTAAGCTCGGGATTCATGATGGCGAACTTAGGGCGTCCGAAATCACTGCTGTATCCGCGCTTTACAAGTCCTTCTTCCTTGGTGATGACGGATGAGTCGCTCATCTCACTTCCGGTAGCTGCGATGGTAAGGATAACGCCCAAAGGAATGCATCCTTCAGCGGTTCTCCTGTAATCATAGAAATCCCATACATCACCTTCGTTTGCAAGGCCATAGCCGATCGCCTTAGCCGAATCTATCGCACTTCCTCCGCCTACCGCAAGAAGGAAATCAACTCCTTCCTTTCTGCAGAGCTCGATGCCTTCGTAAACAAGTCCGAGGTGGGGATTGGGAACCGCACCGCCTAAAGTGACGTAAGCAATTCCTGCACCGTCAAGAGTATCGGTCACTCTCTTAAGAAGTCCGGACCTTACAACGCTTCCGCCGCCGTAGTGGATCAGTACCTTCTTTCCGCCGAATTCCTTAATGAGCTCAGCCACCTTGCTCTCGGTGTTCCTGCCGAAGATAACCTTGGTAGGTGTGAAATAATTAAAATCAAACATCAGCAGCTCCTTTCATAAAAACAAACTATCAGATTAACTTTATTTTACGGGCTCACAGGGCATCTTGCACCTATTTTTCTGCTATTTTATCTTTCATTTTTTGTCATGTGATGAAATAATGGGATTATGAACCCACAGATGATCGCCAAAATAAGAGAGCTCGGTTTCGAGGTCACGGAAAAGTCCGGGGCCCTGATAAAGGTTTCCCTTCCGCAGGTCCCCGCAAAGGAAAAAATGCTTGAACTTTTCGGTGCGCTCGGTCCCGAGGATGAGATCCTTTTTGAAAACTTCTATCCGTCAGGAATCCCGAAGGGAAAAGCTTATGTCACAGCGATCATTCATGAAGGAAAGCCGTACTTCAGGGACAGCTGCACCGGTTATGAATCAAGCCTTTACACAACAACCCTTGATGATATGGCCTACAGGGTGACCACAAACTGGGACAAGGATCCGAGCGGTGACGGTCTCTATTTAAACTGCATCTACATCAGGCACAACCCGTATCCGTACAGGGAAATCAGAACGACCATACTGCTTCCCGACATCAAGTTCGACGGCTGTCAGAGCGGTGCGGATCGGTTGCTTTTTACCGGCACCGGCATGATGCTCATAGGTATTTTTTTCGCTTTCGCGGCCCAAAAAAATCCGTTCGAATCCTTCGCCGCCTTTTTCCTGGTAGGTCTCATCTTCTTCATTCCCGGCCTGCTCATACGTATACCATACAACATAACTTCCCGTTACTGGCGCTGGCAAAAGAGGGTCGATAAAAGGAAAAAATACAAGATCACGATGAACCTGAACGGAAACACCTGTGAGCTGAAGGATAAAAAAACTCTCAGGAAAAAACTGGACGAGTTCTATTCTTCAAACGGAAGGTACGATATAGAGGTGGATCCTCCGATGGCGGGCATCGCTTCGTACAGCGCTTACTACGATACGAACAGAAATTTCTACGTTTACACCTTCAAAACGATCACGGACGACAAGGTCACATACAGATACTTTTCCTGCATAGGAAGGTCACGTGAGGACCTCGTGCAGATAACCAATCTTATAAAAAGAAAACGTATCTCTCTCAAGGACTACGGGTTCGAAAAGGCCTGGGAGTGGGAACACCCTATGATCGAGTTTCCGCACAATTAAGGAGGGTATATGGATTACAGCTCATACGAGGTTTATCCTTTTGAAAACTCCAGCACCTTCAATATGTCCACCGGTTACAGTGAAAGAAGCTATCAGCCACACTGGCATTCATACGGTGAGATCATAATGGTCGGTCCCGGCAAGAAAAATATCTATACTGTCGGGAAGAACACATATGAGCTCGTGCCCGATGATTTCCTGCTCGTCTGGCCGATGGAGATGCATTCCATAATCGATGCGGACAGAAAAGATGCTCTCGTCATACAGTTTTCCAATGCGTTCATCAATTCCCTCTTCGACCTTCGAAGGATAATGCATCTTTACCGTAACCTTCACATCATCTGCATTCATGCTCATCCGGAGCTGGCTGCAAAGCAGAAGGTCATTGCCATGAAAATGAAAGAGATCTTCTTCTCCGATGCTACGGACAGGGAACTCAGATGTTGCATGCTCTTAATGGAATTCATGATGAACCTCGACGAATACAGGACCGAGCTGTCACCCGAGCTCGGAGAAGCCGACAGATACGGCTATGAGGACGACGTCATGAGACGCATGATCTCGGTCACCGACTATATCAAGAATAACCTTACGGCCGACGATCTGTCGCAGGGAACCATGGCCGAGATGGCCGGTATAAGCAGGGATTATTTTTCCAGGATATTCAAGAATGTCACAGGCATGAACTACAGCAAGTGGCTGAATATGATAAGACTAGAAAAAGCAACGGAGCTGCTTACCGATGAAGAACGAAGCCTCACTGAGGTTGCGATGCTGTCGGGCTTCCAGAGCATACCGAGCTTTAACCGCGTGTTCCACGAAGAAAAGGGAATGGCTCCCGGAGAGTTCAGATCGCTGTTTGCGGGAAAGAATAAATAAACAAAAATCAAGGGGACGCCTGATTCGTCCCCTTGTTTTATGGAAGAAGTGATGAAAGAGAAAATTCACTTTTCATACTTTCAGACTACCTTTGCATAGTCTGCTGCATATACCTTGAGTCTGTATACGGGACGTGATCCCGCTACACCGTCTCTGTCCTGCTTGAGCTCATACTCAATGTGCCGGCTCTCAAGCTTGTTGATCATGTTATCCTTCTGCTCTTCCGATCCGAGATAGATGGTTGTCTTCTTGCTGAAAAGTTTCATTGTATTCTCCTCCTTATTGAAAAGTGGTTGTTTGTTCTTTACAATACGGAGTTTATCCCATCTATGGAAAACGTTCTTCTCGTTTTTCGGAATGTTAAATATCATTTTTTGCATTCTTTTACGAATGCGAAAATATGAGTTTTATGCGATAACCCTGATAAGGATCATGTAAATTACGGTTCCGGCCAGAATGCTTATTACAGGATTTCTCTTCCAAACCTGCAGTGCTACTACGGATGCGCCCGCCGCAAGTTCGGGAATCCCGAACGGATGAGAAAGGAACGATACATCCTTAAGGCAGTAGATGACGAGAAGCCCTATTATCGCCTGCGGAAGAACCCTTCCCAGATAAGAGATATAAGCGGGAGTTTTCTTTCCGAATACCAGAAAAGGAAGAAATCTCAGAGCTATGGTCACAAGCGCCATTGCGGAAACAAGAACAGCTTCTCTCATTTTGTCCTGCCCTCCCTTCCTTTGATAAGGGTAAGGACCAGGGTGATAAGGAGCATCGAAGGGATCAGGAAATTATCTGCTCCAAGCAACGCAAGACAGACAAGCGTGCAGAGCAGTCCCGTAAGTGCGGGAACATGATCCTTGGTTGTGATCCACTGCTCCGTAAATGATGCGATGAAAAGCGCCGTCATGGAAAACTCGATCCCCGCCGTGGAAAAAGGAAGCACAGCCCCGAGAAGACTTCCGAGCACACTTCCGATAACCCAATAGGAATGATTAAAAAGTGATACGAAGAAACGGTATCCGTTATCCGTTTCCTTATCTTCGCAAAGAAGGGAATAAGTCTCATCGGTCAGCGCGAAGATCATGTAGGGTTTATACTTTCCCGCATTCTTATACTTATCGATCATGGATATGCTGTAGAAAAGATGTCTTGCATTTACCATTATCGTTGTAAGCACGGTCGTGATAACGGATGCTCCGCCCGATATCAGATTTATACCGATATACTGCATTGAGCCCGCATAGATGAACGCGCTCATCGCAAATGCCCATAAAACACCGTATCCCGCATTTCTCAGAAGTATTCCGAATCCCATTCCGAGGACTATGTATCCCGCCATTACGGGAACGGATCTTATGAATGCTTTTTTTATTGCTTCACTCTTCTTCATATCTATATCTGCCTTAGGTCCTGTCCGGCTTATAATTCCTTACGGGTCATCTTAGTTTTTCGCCTAAGTAACAGTCATTGTAACATTACCTGTTACATTTTATTGTTTTCGGGCCGGGAATGCATCATTTTTTCTGCGGATTTATCTTCATTTTTTGTTATGTGATAATATATAAATGCTCAGTGAATAAGTAATTCCAAGAGGTATCAGGCAATGGAAGAAAAGATCATCAGCGTAGAGATGATGAGAAAAAGCGACGCATATACCATAGCAAATTTCGTTCCGGGCAGGGAGCTGATGCTTCGTGCCGCAAACGGAGTATATGAATCATATAAAGAGTGGTCAGGCAAAAGGATTGCGATCGTAGCCGGGGGCGGAAATAATGGTGGCGACGGCTATGCCCTTGCAGGGATACTTGCGAAAAAAGGGATCTCCTCCACAGTCATACAGACATCCGATAAGATGAGTGAGGATGGTAAATACTACTGCGATATTGCTAAAGAGCTGTCTGTGGAAATGATCCCCTTCACCGAAGAGACGGATCTTAATGCATATGATGTGATCGTTGACTGCATTCTCGGAACCGGCTTTACCGGAGAAGTAAGAGGCACAGCCGGAACCGCCATAGAAGCAATCAACGGAAGCAATGCATTTGTAATCAGTGTCGATATAAATTCGGGTATGAACGGGGATACCGGTGAAGCTGCACTTGCCGTACGATCGGACCTCACCGTTTCAATCGGATATCTGAAAACAGGGCTTGTAACGGAAGCCGCTAAGAAATATATAGGCAGGCTGGTAAATGTTGATATCGGGATCGTTTTAGCTGAAGAATAAAAAGATGATCTATGGAATACTTCTGGAAGCAGCAGGATGACATTCCGGCGGGAATGGGATATCCGCTATTTGGAAAAGAACACATTGCAAGCACGGCTGTAACACTTCTTGCAGTCGTGATCCTTATCTGCATTTTCAAAAGATGCAGTAAGATAACTCAGGGAAAGATCCTTAAACTGATCCCTGTCTTTCTGGTTCTGCTCGAAGTATTCAAGGATCTCTTCCTTGTATCGGTAGGGAGGTTCGGCAGATGGTATCTTCCGCTCCATGTCTGCAGTATGGGAATATATGTATTTCTTCTTAGCGAATTTCTTTCATGGAATAAAGCTAAGAAAGTCTTCGGTGAGATCGCACTTGTACTTATAATGCCCGGTGCGCTTGCAGCTCTCATATTCCCAGACTGGACAGTTTATTATCCCGTCTTTAATTTCATAAATCTGTATGCATATGTCTGGCACGGACTGCTTGTTCTCTATCCGCTGCTTCTGCTCATTAAACGCGAAGTTCAGCCGTCGCTAAAGCATATCCACTACATTCTTATATTTCTTGCCGTGGTTGTTCCGCCGATTTACCTGTTCGACAAGGCATACAACGTAAACTATTTCTTCGTCAATTGGCCGGAAAGAGATACGCCCCTAGCCTGGCTCGCATCGTTCATGGGCAATCCCGGATACCTTTTCGGATACGGAATTCTCGCGCTCCTAGTCATCTTCATCGTATATCTCATCCTAACTGTTTATGGCAGGATTGCTTTTAAATCAAATAATTAAATACATTAATCTTGCATGTTTATACCCAGCTCGTTATGAAAGTATTTAAGAGTGGAATATTTATATTTCCTTTCATATCCGTTCGATGACAGTATCTTTTTCCCTTTCACATGAAGAATATATGTATCTATATACTGTGATACATCCTTAGCGATTCTATCAATATTCTGAACAGTTTCGAGATATTCATCATGATCTATGACTGCTTTCTCAGATGAGATCAGCGTCAGATCCTTTATAATGACTATCTTGGAATAATCCAGCCCAGATCTGTTTTCCTTTGACCTTTTCGATCTTTTAAAATGAAAAGCGTTGTTATGACTGATATTAGTTCGATACGGAACGCAGATAAGATAATCCTCGTGTGTATCAATCAGAAGGCAATTATATGGACGTCCTTCTTTGTACATCAATTCAGGGTAATCCGATAACGGATATGATTTTGAAAACTGCTTAGATAAAAGGTAGATTTGATAATCAAATAGCATAGAATACCTCCAAAAAAATGCAAAAAGAGATTGACCTTTATTTTAGGTCAATCTCCGGGATATTCTTCGCTCGGTCAATTTTTATTTTACCGACGAGTCAGAACCGTCACTCGTCATCTTCGCTCGGTCAGTTTTTATTTTACCGACGAGTCAGAACCGTCACTCGTCATCATTTAGCGAAGGAACAGATTTCTCTGCTCACTCTGATTATAGATTATCCTCAGTTCAATTTCAATAAGTTCTTAAATAACCGCTTTTCCGTAGAATTTCTGCAGCTTGCAGAGGGGATCGTAGGTTTCCTTGGCGCGCCTCAGGCCCTCGATACCCATGTCCTCTTCACGGTTTACAAACTCGTATTTCGAGACCGCTTCGGAGGAAGCAAAGCACTGGTTCACCGCCGCAAAGGCTCCGTTATGTGCATAGTCACCGATAGCTTTCTCGTAGTGGACATCAACGCAGGAAGGTGAGATCTCGGATGCGATAGTCATCGCAACAGGCTGTTCACCGACATAAAGGATCCCGCCGAACACGTTCATGTCATAGAAATTCATAAGAGTAAACCCGATCGATTCATATTCGAGAATCTCCGCGACCGAAGGCTCTCCTCTTTCCTCAAGCCACTTAGTAGCCATCTCGAGCGCTGCGCATTTATTGTGCATTCCTATCTGTTCATAGTGCCAGCCGGGATATGTATTCTTGAAATGATTGACATGATTGCGCTTTTTCTGGAGTTTTCTTCCGGATAGCGTTGCAAGTCTTTCGCGGCTGTAGATGTAATCGTTGTCATCAACCGTGGAATTCCAGGATACCTTCACAACCTTATCCAGCTGCTCTTTCTGATTCTCATCGCAGAGACAGAATTCCAGAGGGACATTTCTCCTCTCCGCATCCTCCTGCAAAAGATCAATACATTTCTTCAGATCGACAGGCTTATCGGACAAAGGAAAACCGTACCCTCTCCTGTTATCACTCTTTCCGTGATAGTAACGATAGAGAACACCGTCCTTAACCGCAATCTCGGTATCGTATTTATCGGCGAGCAGCAGAATATTGGCAAGCGAAGTATCGCTTCCCATTCCATCCTTATTAAACGATCCTGACTTAAACAGGTTTATTTCGGGTGTCTGCCACTCCATCAAGATTCCTCATAGAAATTTTCGCTCCGGCAGGCGATAGTATCATTCCGGTAATTAAACAGTCTGTACTCTGTCACTTCTGACTTTCAATAAACTTCATCTGGGGGCTTTCCGGATCAAGCTGCATGAGCTCGATCTTGATGCCGTCGGGATCATGGGTCCAGCACTGCCAGTTATGGTCCGCACCCTGCTTGGGAGCATCATCCTGAGGCGCACCGGTCTCTACGATCCTGTTCCATATCTCATGGATATCGTCAACAGCTACGCAGATATGGAAGAATCCGATATTCTCATCCTTGTAGGGATTCTCTGCGGTCGCACCGTAAAAGAGTTCGATGAACTGTCCGCCGCCGGCATATATGTAAACGATCCAGGGCTCACCGTTCTCGGGTCTTGCAATGTCAAACGCCTTCTTAAAGCCCAGGGATTTCTCATAAAAGCTGACAGTCTTGTCCATATCCTTTACGTTAAATGCCGCATGTGCGATTCCTGTAACCATATCCTGCCTCCTTAATGTAGCCTGTCTCGAATAATATTTGCAAATGAAAAACGGAGTTTCCCCTCTTATGCACTTATTGTAAAAAAAGGCCCGCTTACCTTACATCCGCTATTCTGTACAAAATCCACCAATTTTTGTCATGTAAAACAGGGGGACGGCTTACGCTGTTTTAAAACCGGGGGGACGGCTTACGCTGTTTTCCGCACAAAAAAGGAGTCCGCTTTTGCGAACTCCTATAGTAACAATATTTTCCGAAACGCAGGAACCCTTTCCCCGTTCATAAGTCGAAACAGCGTAAGCCGTCCCGGACATGCAAGTACATCCCTGTACTTGCAACCATGTCTATGGGACATCGTGTCCCCCTGTTTCACCCCATGTTTACTGAGGGCGGGCGAGGTAGTAGCCCTGGAAAAGATCGACTCCGAGGCCGACGAGATAGTCGAATTCTTCCTTTTCCTCAACGCCCTCTGCCACAACAAGAATGTCATCTTCGTGGAAATGAAGGACGAGCTTTTCGACATTGGCCTGCTTTTCGGGCTCATGGTCGATGCCGCAGATAAGCTCACGGTCAAGCTTTACGATGTGGGGTGTCATGATCTTAACCCTCTCAAGATCGTTGATGCCACAGCCGAAATCATCGACCGAAAGAAGGTTGTCCATATTCCTTACGGAGCGGTTCTTTTCAATCCAGTGCTCCATGGAAAAGTAAGGATATTCGAGGTTTTCGACGATCATCCTTCCGCGGATCTCCTCACCGAAATACTCGTAGAAGGCTTCCGCCTCCTCGCCCCTCATGCAGTCCGAAGGGAACGAATTGATCGAAACCCTCTGTGCATAACCGCGAAGAAAATACGCCTGCATTGCTCCGAAGAAGGTTGCTACCTCCAGGACATGCAGCTTGTCTTTGTCCATATACTCCTGTATAAGTTCTGTGACTGTTTTGCCGGTGGGACGCATGAGCGCTTCCCAGGCGTAGATCGTTTTTCCGTCCGGTTCAAAGATCGGCTGGAAAACATAATCGATAGACAATTCTTCAAGTGCCTCGAGGATCTCCTTATCCAGCGGCAGATGATCAAAATAAATCATGTATTACTCCCCCTCGAATACATAACCTTATGCATCCATGTTTAAACATTATACCACAATTATAAGAAATACGTAATCATGAAACAGCAGAACCGCAATTGTGAAACAGCGTAAGCCGTCCCCTCGTTCACAGATGGGTGTGAAGGGTGAACGGAGGAACCGTCCCCCTGTTCACCCTTGTATAAAAAAAGGAGTTCACACGGGGTGAACTCCTTAAAAGGTTTAATTCTTGTGGTCGTAGGGGAAGATGGTCTGGATGGTTCCGTCCTCGTTGTACTTGAGCTCGGTGTACTTTACGTTTCTTCTGTGGTTTACACCGTTTGAAAGCTCACAGTCATGATAGAAGAGATACCACTTTCCATGATACTCGATGATCGAGTGGTGGGTGGTCCATCCGATAACGGGCTCCATGATCCTGCCTCTGTAGGTGAAGGGACCCTCGGGGCTCTCACCGGTAGCATATACAAGATAATGAGTGGTTCCGGTTGAATATGACAGGTAGTAAAGTCCGTTGTACTTGTGCATCCAGGGACCTTCGAAATATCTCCTGTCCTCATCGCCTGCCTTGATGGGCTCGCCGTTCTCATCGAGAATGGTAACCATCTTGGGAGCATTCTTGAATGACTTCATGTCATCGGAAAGCTCTGCGAAGTAGGGTCCGAGTGCGGGTGCGTCTGCGGGGATCTCAGCGGGATTCTCAACGAAGCTTCCGGTCATCCACTTCTCGAGCTGTCCTCCCCAGAGTCCGCCGTTGTACATATAGTATCTTCCGTCGTCATCCTGAAGGACACAGGGATCGATACTCATGCTGCCTTCCATGAAATTATCCTCAGCCTTGAAGGGACCTACGGGGCTGTCGCTTACGGCAACACCGATATGGAAGATATCGTTATGATCCTTAGCGGGGAAGTAAAGATAATACTTTCCGTCCTTGCGTACGCAGTCGGGAGCCCACATCTGCTTTCCAACCCAGGGAATGTCCTTCATGTGGATAGCTTCACCGTTATCTACGCAGTCTGCATCGAGATTATCGAGTGAAAGGACGTGATAGTCCTCCATCAGATACTCTCCGCCTTCGTCATCATCCTCACCGTCATGAGCAAGGTCATGGGAGGGATAGACATAGATCTTGTCGTCAAATACGTGTGCCGAAGGATCGGCGGTAAAGATATTTGTTACTAAGGGTTCTCTCTGTTTCATTTGCTTTTTCCTTTTAACTGATCATACGATCACGAAACAATAATATCATTAAGGAAAAAGAAAACTCTATTCACTTATTGCGTTTATAAAGTCAATTTCGGGCAAAAGACTGATTTTTCAGTCATTTTCACGGCCGAAGACCCGGCTTTGGGGGGACAAAGCCGGGCCTTCGACAGGGTTTTCTTTACATTTTAGGGGAAGGGTTACTTTTATTTTTTCTTTTTGGATCTCTTACTGAGGACTACGCTCTGGAGCAGGATAAAGAAGCACAGCATTCCTCCGGTCGTGATGCTCTGCCACCAGGGCTGGTTGAGTCCGCTGGCAACGACGATCTTCTTGATCGAAACGAGTGTCAGGGTACCGAAGAAGGTACCGATGGGATTTCCGACACCGCCGGTAAGGAGCGTGCCACCGATGATGGAGGAAGCGATGGCGTTCATTTCCATACCGGCAGCGTTGGTAGCGTTTCCGGCGCCCGTGTGCATCATGAAGACGAATCCCGAGATTCCGCTTAAGGTTCCGCAGATAAGATAGGTCATGAATCTCGTGAACTTTACGTTGATACCGAGCATCAGCGCACTTGTCTGGTTTCCGCCGATGGCGTAGAATGCACGTCCGAGCTTTAAGAACTTGAGCAGTATGAATACCGCTACAAAGCATGCCAGTGCGACAAAGACACCGAGTTCTATCGTGCCGGGTATCAGAGTTCCGTTTCCTGTATAATAGCCAAGCCACGGGATCACAAGTTCGGCCTTCATGAGTTTGTCAAAGCCCGCGTGTGCAACTTTCTGGGGATCGACCGAAAGGATCGTGGTGAAGCCCCTTGCAAAGAACATTCCGGCAAGTGTTACGATGAAGGGCTGGATCTCAAGATAACTGATGAGAAGACCCTGAACGATGCCGAATGCAAGTCCTATTCCGATTGCAAGGAGAGCAGATCCGACAACGCTTCCGCCCTTGTTCAGGTACAGAACGCAGCTCATTACCGTAAGGGATGTTACCGCACCTACACTGATGTCGATGCCGCCGCCTATCATGACGATCGTAAGACCGAGGGATACGATGATAAGGCTGGCATTGTCATTCAGCATATCAAATATCTGCTGCGGGCGAAGGAAACCGCCGCCGAGGAAGATCATCGAGAGCACATACATGCCGAAGAAGATGCATATTGCGATGGTCATCAGGAGCTGTGTATTCGTAAGGGGCTCTCTGAATTTCTTTGTTTTCATGCCTCTGCCGCTCCTTTCGAATCTTTATTCATTTTTTTGGCTTTCATATTTCTGACAACCTTGTCGAACTTCTTCTTGACGACGGGCGAACCGATGACGACGAGAAGAATGATAACGCCGGCCTTGTAAGCCTTGACGTCGGTGGATGAAACCTTCATCGCATAAAGGGTGGTGGTGAGCATCTGGATGACATATGCACCGATGATGCTTCCGCTTATCTTGAATCTTCCGCCGCCGAGATTGTTTCCGCCGATCGCAACCGCAAG
>JAEEQL010000070.1 GCA_016285265.1 Lachnospiraceae bacterium | reverse complement strand
TCGTAAAGGCAAGAACCGAGCTCGGATACGACACCGTTATCGTACACGGACAGTCAATGGGCGGACAGACCACAGCTCTCTATGCAGCAAATGTAACTCCCGGAACCACAGAAGCAGCCGATGCAGTCATCCTCGAGTGCCCCGTTCCCGGAATGGAGCTTATCCTTAAGGAAATGTTCGGAGACGGAGATACCGAGTCCTTCACCGCAAAGTATTTCGTCGGAACCAGCAAATTCATGATGGGCCTCAGATACGGAATCGACTATGACGACGGAGATACCATCGCACTTGCGTCAAATATTGAGATTCCCGCCCTCGTTATTGTCTCAGATCAGGATTCCGTATGTCTTCCCGACGAGGTTGAGCAGATTTATGATAATATATCTGTTGATGAGAAGGAGATAGTTCATTTTGACAGCGCACATATCGAAGGATGCATCGACTATCCCGAAGAGTACGAAGAAAGCGTAATGTCATTTCTTGACACTGCATTGAACTAAGGGAAAAGAATGAAACTGAACCTGTATGAAGATAAGAAGATGACCGATGAACACGTGGACGTATATTATTCGAATATGCGTCCCGTGATCAAACAGATCATAGATACGGTCAATTCCGAAAGGCCTACTTTAAGCGGAAGACCCGCGGACGAGGACCTCGATGACGGTGAAGAAATAATTCTCGATCCGAAAGAGATCTATTATCTCGATCATATCGACAGAAAGCTCTTCGCATATACCGAAAACGGTGTGTACAGACTGATGAGCACACTGGCATCGGTCGAAGAACAGCTTTCACCGTACGGTTTCGTAAGGATATCCAAATCCAATCTCGTCAATATCTACAAGATCAAACAGCTCAAACCGGATATCAACATGAAGGTATATGCATCCTTCGATAACGGGGAGAGGATCTGCATCAACAGAAGTTACAAGAAGAGTTTTACCGAATACCTTCAGAAAATGAGGAGGATGTCCCAATGAAAGATTTCATAAAGTCTTATCTGCTGGAACTGTGCTGTTCCTATACGATAGTTTCCGTCGCGGGCGCCCTCATCAATATGGCCATGGGAACCGAGACCAATAATGCGAATGTTGTACTGATGTTCATCTTCTGCAACATCGCAGTTTTTGTGCTTTCCATACACAAATTCTTCGAAAAGCTCAGCCCGCTTGCAATGATAATAATCCAGTACGTAGTCGCACTGGTTCTCTGCACCGGGGCTATTCTTATAGCAACACTTTTCTGGGGACCGGTCACTCCGAGAGGATGGTTTGAATTCTTCAGATCATTCACAATTCCCTATGTCATCGGAGCGGCCCTGTATTATTACAGACTGTACAAAGAAGCCAAGGATCAGGACAAAATGATCAAAGAGATACAGAAGCAAAAAGAAGAAGTTCAGTGAAAGTGATATATTGCTCCGTAAAGCATAAAAAGCAGATATGCGATAAAACAACCCCAAAATACACTGAAGAAATTGGCCGTTATACTGAAACCGATACTTCTGCCCGCCCTGCTCTTGCCGTCTTCATCCTGAAGCATCAGCCAATATAATCCCGCTTCTATGATGACAATAAAGATTTCCACCACAAAGCCCGTGATAACTGCTTTTAAATCAAACCCAAGTCCGGACAGATATATCTGGGGAATATTTGTCAGCACGTTTATAACCACAAAACTAAGGATATTATGTTTTGTTTCGGGATATGAAAAGAGTTTAAAGATGATCCACTCAAGAATCAGTGTCGCTATAAGGAAATACAGCACCCTAAGTATTCTCTGGGACACAGAGGTGGCCGAATAGGCATCCTTGCATTCTGTAAGAGTCCCCGTAGAACAATCCAAGGTCACTGAACAATCGCGGTTCTCAGCATCGGAGTTATTGTATTTCCATCCGGAGCTGATAAGGACCGACCCCGATTTCGATACCAATATCACCCTGAATTGTTCCGGATATACATAAAAGTAATATCGATCATATTCATTAGAAGAAAAGAAACTGACTCCACCGGGAGAACGATCCCTGCACCAGCTAAGTCCGTTATAATTGAACGCTTCCAGATACTCTTCTATCGTCTGTTCATCAGGCTCAAAAGAATCAGGCCCTTCAGCGGGTAATTCATCTAATACATTTTCCCCGGATAAAAGTGCGATATAGTAATTATCTTCCGGTGCATTCTCAACACACACCATAATACAAGGCAACGTATCAGCAGACACACTGATTGCAAAAGAAGCGATCAGTGCAAAAAGAAAGAATACGGAAAAAATTATTGGGAGTAACGTCCTTTTCATAGGGTTAACCCTCTGATAATTCTCAATACCCGATATTATTGACGATACCGACGGATACATAATTATCCAGAAGTGCCTTAAAGTCACTTCCTTCTTCGGCGTACATCGTGGGTACGCCTTCGATCATGTATCTGATCCCGCCGTTATCAAGCTTTTCTATTTCATTATAGTGATCCTTGTAGTACATCCAGGGAGACACTTTTCTGTCATAAAGGATTCCCTTGCACTCGGATAATTTACAATCCGGGAAATTCACATTGTGGATATGTCCCGCAGGAACGGAGACATTTATTATCTTACCAAGTATTTCAGACAGGTATCTGTCGGTAACTTCATGAACTCCGGAGAAGCCTTCCGACACGGCGATCGGATGATAACCCTGAAAAGCCGCTTCGAATGCTGCTCCCGCTGTTGCCGAATACTGGATATCTGATGCCATATTGTAACCCTTGTTGATACCCGACATAACAACATCGGGCTTTTCGGGCATAACGTTAAGGCTTCCGACCCTCACACAATCCGCAGGCATTCCCGAACAGGAATATGCCTTAACTCCTTCCACAGGGTAAGCATTTATCGGATACACATCAAGCGCATGCCTTAAAGTCACACTGTGGCTTGCGGCGCTTCTCTCACTGTCGGGTGCAACAATCCATACTTCTCCAAAATTCAATGCAGCCCTTGCAAGTCTCTCCAAACCGTCCGCATATATTCCGTCATCATTTGTCAAAAGAATTCTCATATAGGGGATTCCTTCATTTATTAGTTGGTAAAATTACTCTTTACTTCCTGTCCACAGATATAAAAAGCATATTCCAGATTGCCGCTAACGGGATTTTCACATACATCAAAGGAATAACCCAGTCCCACATAATGTCCGCTTCCCCTCTTAAGTTCCATGCAACATACGGGATAACCGCCTTTCGACTCAACATTATACAGATCGACATTTATCATGATCAACCACGCTGAGATTATACAGACAATTACGTTTAGCACCTTATGTCTGGATAAAAAAATACTTAATGCTTTCATGACTACACCTCTAAACTATTTTTGATCTTCTCTACCAATTCTTCATCGGCAGGAAGCCATTTAACGGAATCAAATTCGTCCTTCGATAACCACTTTGCGGATTCCGCTTCCTTCAGAACTAGTTCTCCGCTTATAACTTCAGCCCAGAAGCAATCCATGGACAGATGGAACTTCGGATAATCATATTCAAGTGTCTTGATAAGATCTCCTACTTTAATCTCAGCGGTAAGTTCCTCTCTTATCTCCCTTGCAAGTGCCTGCTGCGGAGTCTCATCCTTTTCAATCTTTCCTCCGGGGAATTCCCACCAGCCTTTGAACTCTCCGTAACCTCTTGCAGTTGCGAATATCTTCTCTCCGTCTCTGATAACCGCCGCCACAACTCTTACATACTTCAGGATATTTCCTTCTTCGGTAAAGATAACCTTCTTACCTTCCGATATTCCCTGATCAGCCAATACCGCCTCGGACACTTCAACATATTTCTCCGAAGAATCCGCTTCAGCCCTAAGCTTTAAAAGAGCCATCGGTTCCTTATGACCAGTTTCCTCACATCCAAAGTCGGCTTCAGTTATTTGTTCGACAAGATAAATCTTCATTACAACTCCAAACCATTATGCACTTACAATGTATTCGTAAATATCATCTCTGACCGGCTGGTCTAATACCCACTCTATTTCAACAGCAGATTTGTCGGTATTAGCCATTGTAAATTCTTCAGCCCGTCCGCTGGCACTCATCGATCCAAGATAATAAAATTCCTTGGAAATCTTATCATCTTTATTCTTTCTTACGAACAGTTCGACTCGAATGCCTCTTTCTCTGGCCTTTAGGAAATTCTGAACGTCTTCGGAATCCAAACTTCTTCCAGATTTCGAAATTGCGATCAGCATACGATTACTCACAAAATGGTCCTCGTATTTTGTTGTATCACTGATATCATCCGCTTTGTCATAATTGATAAATACGGGAAATGTTTTTGTCTTTTTATCGAATTTGTATCCTCCGATATTGAGCGGAACTTCATTACTTTCCCAATTTAACAATCTGCAAACATCTTCGTATGTATATTTCTGATACAATACGAAATCTGTGTTGCCATAGCAATCACTATAGTCTCTCTTATATCTGCTGATACCGAAATCAATTAACTCCGAAAGGATATTGTAAAAATCCGAATTTGTGAGCATGTCTAAAAACGACTTCGTGGGCTTATAATCATCCTCATCTTTTTCAATGAAGACACACTGTTCATAGGTTTTCTTATTTGAACCAGCAGGGAATTTGTTTGTCATCACATTGGCAATGTTTTCCTGCTGATCTTTGCTAATAGTCTTATTATATGATCTAAGATCTTCCGCTAATCCCCTGAACAGTCCGATTCTGGACATTCCTCCAGCATATGCCAATAGGCGCTTAAGCAACTGCAGTTCCTGAATTCTCTTTCCGTTTGCTAATTTCTTGGAGACAAATTCAATCACCTTCTCTTCGTCATCCGACAAACGAATCTTGTAATCAGGTTCATATTTCACAAGGAATTTGTAATAGGATCCAAGATTATTATTATCGAAAATTCTCAGAACATCCATTTCACCATAATTATCAAAATCTTTTAGTGCAGGAATTCTTCCGAGTTTGTTTTTTAGATTTGTGTAGTTTTCTCGAATCAGTTTTACATCGCTAAAATTAGCATTATCGACTGAAGCAAATATTCTCTTTCTGCTTATTTCATCAAAATGAATAGTCGAAACACCGGGAATAACTCGTCCGCCTTCCATAACAAAACGTCTGATGTTGTCCTTGTTATATGTACGATCACCGGATAGTGCGATAGGAATCATAAAGTTATTATTGTAGTTGCCAATAAAATCAAGAATAACTACATAATCCTTGCCTTCTGCTTTACGAAGTCCTCTTCCCAACTGTTGCACGAATA
Organism: Lachnospiraceae bacterium; assembly: GCA_016285265.1. Lineage (GTDB taxonomy): Bacteria > Bacillota > Clostridia > Lachnospirales > Lachnospiraceae > AC2028. The sequence continues at coordinate 9,410 of JAEEQL010000070.1, read as the reverse complement.
CTATCGGCGACTGCGTGGGGCGTAGCATAATTACCTGATTAACTTCGATTATATCCACACCTTCATTTAGTATTTCAACCGACAAAATATAATCCAGATGATTTGCATACTCCTGAAGAGAATCTGTATCCTTATCATTCGCAGCCAATCTTTCGAATGCCTGGGTTCTTTCTTCTTCAGATGCACTTCCATTAAGTGCAATAGTTCTGTAATACCTTCCTGTTGTAGGATTGATGGTGCGATTTAACTTTTCGGACAAAACCTCAGATTCTTTTATACTGCTGCAGAAAATAAGCCCCTTGACTCTATCCCCGCTAAACCCATAGTAATTAGCCTGTTCAACTATATGCTTTACTCTTTCATCACAAGTCAGAACGTTGAAATTTCTGTCTTTATCATCACCAATAATCGACAGATCCGTTATGCCAAAATAATGGAACGGGCATAGAAGGTTATCTTCCATAGCCTGCTGAAGTCTTATTTCATAGGCAATCTGATAATTGAAGAGCTCATATACATTTCTTCCCTCGATATTATCATCGCGTTTATCCGGGGTAGCAGTCATTCCAAGCCACAGTTTTGGCGTGAAATGCTTCATAACTTTCTGATAAGTATCTGCCGGAACATGGTGAGCTTCATCAAGACAAATCGCATCAAAATAATCTGATGCATACTGAAGCAGATGTTCGTCACGACTTAGCGTTTGAACTGTTGCAAATATATAATCCGCATCATAATCTCTGTATCCGGCACCGACAAGGCCCATTGATACAGACTTATTAAAGACTTTTTCGTATGATTTCTTGGATTGTCGTGCAAGTTGTCCACGGTGAACGAGGAATAGGACTCTCTTATATCCAAGTTCTCTCATTGCAAATGCAGATGCGTATGTTTTTCCTGTTCCGGTTGCAGAAATTAAAAGTGCTCTGTTTTCTCCGGCATCAATAATCTTTTTAAGATTAGTGATGAAGCCGACCTGCATGCTATTGGGCTGAAGCTTATATTTTTCAAGAGAGACCAGTTCTTCACTTTTAGCAATTTCTCTCTGATGCTTTATTATCTGATATCTTTCGCGATACTCAGAAATGAAATCATCATAACTTTCGGAATACTTCGAATCCCATAAACGATCAAATTCTGCAATTATATTCTTGGAGATTTCTCCTTCTGTGGTCGAAACTATCTTGGTGTTCCATTCATAATTCTGCCTAAGTGCATTTCCAGTCATGTTGGAACTGCCGATTATGATCCTGTATATCTCATCCTTTCTGAAAATATATCCTTTGGTGTGGAATCCCTCTCCGGAATTTTCAGAATCAAACATTCGAATTTCAATATTTTTCAGTGTGTGAAGTCTTTCCAATGCTTTGGGTTCACTGAAATTCAAGTAATTCGTAGTAAGAATCTTTCCGGGAATATTCTTTTTCTCAAGCTCTTTTAGAGTTTGTAAAAGTGGAGTGATGCCACTGAGCGTTATAAATGCAACACTGATCTTGAATTCATCGCATGACAAAAGTTCATCTTCTATAGATGAAAGAACTTTTTTACCTTCTTTGTAATTGTTGGAAACAAATTGAGGTCTGAATGCTTCTGAAGATACAACTGAACCATCAATAAATGCTGTTTCCAGTCCTTTTCGAAGATCCTCGATCATACCCTTTTTCCTTTTAATGTAAAAATGAAGGTAAATTAACCTTCATTTCTACATTATACTCTACCGAGCTGTATTTCTCCATTAAACATAAGCTTCTTCGAACTCAAATGCATTCTTATTTCCCGACTCATAAAAGGTCTTCTTTTTTCCGAAATGCCTGGGGAGGCTGTACATTGTGATGCACTCGAGGGTCTCAGAATTCAGTATGAAGCAGTAACCGTTGTAGGCTACGGCCTTGGCACCGTCTCCGGTTCTGTTCATCAGGAATTCCTTATCCAGTCTCCACTTGCAGTCCTCGTATCCGATGCCTCTGTATCTGGCAAGCTCCATGAGTCTTTCGGCTCTTTTTCTGTTGAGTCCCGCACGTTCCTTGGCGCGGACGTAGCTGTGGCGGCTGTTTTCGGTGTATTCTTCGGTTGATTTTAATGATCTCATGTGGGACTCCTTTCCGGCTCATCGGCCTGTGACTTGTTTACTGAATTAATTGTCGCATTTTCCATGTCCAAAATATGTCCCACAGACATACAAAAAGCCCGGAAGCATAAGCTCCCGGGCGTTAAATATGTCTATCGATATTCTTTTATCCGAGGCTGCCAAGCACATAGGACAGTACCACCACGACCACGCCGCAGCACATAAAGATGATGCCGGATCTGCGGGTCTTCTTTACGATTTCGGGCTTATCCCGGAATTCTTCCTTGGTGCACTGTTTGGGATTGACGGTCATCACCATTCCCAAGGCCATCATTGCCAGGCCGAACAAATATAGCATGTTGTTTCCTCCGATCATAGGATTTGAGCAAATCAAGCGTAACCTATAAAGGGGAGAAATTCAAGGCCGGTCCGTAAGCCCCCGTCAGGATGCGATCTGTCTGATGTCTACGACAATGATGTCATCGATCGCTACGCCGAATGCGGCGGATAATACCAGCAGGTTGTCGATCGTGGGCAGTGCAGCCCCGTGCTGCCATTTGTATATTGCCTGAGGTGTTGCGAAGCCGAAGATCTTCTGCAGGTCCCTTACGGTCATTCCTGCGGCTTCCCTCAACTGGGTTATGTTCCTACCTGTTCCGGTCATATCGATAACGGGGAAAGATTTTGTCATTTTCATTTTCTCCTTTTCTTAACGATATAAAAATACCGCTTATCCTGTATCACTGCGCAAGATAAGCGGTATCGGTCATCTGATCTATCCGGAGTTCCGGGTTATTTCGATGCGGGAAATTTCCGATGTCTGTTATCTTGCTGTAAATAATACGCGTACACATAGCGCTGCTTGCATGTGGGCAGTGCATAAGAGGTATGTTCTGTATTCATAAATCTTACAGAATAGTTAATCCGCATCGTTTTTTCCTTTCTTGGGCGAACCCAGTATTTTGTGAATCTTTTATGAACTATATCATACTTAAATTTAGTTGTCCATTATACCGGTGGTATAAAATCATATATATTCCACGCCGAGAGATTTCAGGACGGCGCGCATCTTACGGACCTTGTCTTCGGGGAAGCGTCTGCCGATGCATTCTTCGAGCATGAATACCCTGATGCCGGTTTTGGCAGCTCCCTTTGCCGTCGCCCCGACGCAGCCGCATTCATCCAGACCGCAAAGGACGACTTCCGTGTAGCCGGCAGCTTCCATATGGGTACGGAAGGTCTTGGAGGTATACGAATCGGAGCGGTTCTTTTCGAAGCAAAGATTGGAGACCACATCGAGGGTGGGGAAAAGCTCCGCGCCTTCTGTTCCTTTTATGGAAAAGCCGACGCCCCACATCCATTTGGGCAGAATGTGCTTGATATAGATGATGTCGTAGCCCTGTTCTTTATAGCGGGCAATGGCATTGTTCACATCCGCGACGAGTTTTCCGGTGTCGTAGGTGAACATGGGCTTTCTCTTTTCCCAGAGGTAGTCATTCTGCATGTCTATAACGATAAGGGCTTTCTTTTCCATGGTCTTCTCCCGGTTGATCGGTCTTTTTTCCCATATTATATAGCTTTTGGAAAGAAAAATGGTGAAATCACGATCTGTGACTTCACCATTTCGTACATCTTATTTCATCTGCTGGATCTTGTCGTTCATCTTCTTAGCTTCGGATCTGTAGAATCTCATGAAGCAGAACCAGATGATGAAGGCAACCGCGAGCTGGATCGCTGCGATGGCGATGCCCTGTCCGAGGGTTGCGCTTCCTCCTATCCATCCTACAGCAAAACCAACGATCGTGTAAATGATGCATCCGATTCCCATATGGACGAGGATCTTAACGGGCATCGGGAGGGTTTCGCTCCTGTAGACGAGGCTGGGAACTCCGAAACCGAGACCTACGATGATACAGCCGATGACCATCTTGGTGAGGCGGTAGTTTTCAAGGCTGAAGTTTCCGCCGTATCCGATATCGAAGATCACGCATACAAAACTGAAGATCGAAAGTGCCATTCCTATACTTATGACGATGCTCTTTAAGAGATCCTTAACTGTGTTATTCATATTCTGTCCTCCTTATAATCCGAGATATTTCTTAAATTTCGGCAGATATGTCCTGGATACGTAATCACTGCATCCGTTCTTGAGCTTCAGGAGCAGTGTTCCGCTGAATCCTGCCTCGATGCTGTCCATAAAGGACAGGTTTACGAGCGTGGTCTTGGATATCTGCATGAACTGTGATCCGAGCTGGGCGCCCAGCTCATAGAGTCTCTTCTTCGAACGGTATTTATTCTTTTCCCCGTAGATCACGGTATCACCGTCCTCGACTCTTACCATATATATTTCCTTAGACTGCAGGACTACGATATCTTCTTCATTCTGCAGGGCAGTTATGGGAGCTTCACTTACCGAGAAGATGTCGATCATTCTCTGTATCTCCTCCGTTACCTTGTCCGTATGGATCACGGCATAGGGTTCCTTGTATTCGGGGGAAATATCAACGCTTACTTTCATTCCCGCTCTCCTTTCTTATCTCTAAGGGATGCATCCTTTTGATGATGTGATGATATAACATATCCGCAGCTTTGTCTCGTGATCGGCGGTAAGTGGCGAAAAATGATATGTGAAATGCAAAAAACGACGGACAATGTCCATCGTTTTCGCTTTATTTACGGTTATTAATTCTCGGTACGGTAGGGCTTGGGGTCATCGTACATATCGTAGAAGCCCCAGAAATGTGCGTCGGTCGGGCCTTCGGTATCTCCGAGATAGTATGCCGGATAGATGTAAACCCATTCGCCCTGTTTTACCTCGATCACGCCTTCATCTGTAAGATCCGGCTCCCTTTCATCCATGATCGAAATATAGTCATCCTCATCAGGTTCTTCGGGAAGAATATAGACGCGCCATTCAAGATCTTCATTATAATCATTTCCGAAATACAGGTTTCCGTTATAGGTGCATTCGCACTTGAATCCGTCAATCTCCGCCTCGGGATACGAAACGGTGAACAGAATCTCGTTGGAGGGATCCACATATTGGAATATGTTGAAGACCAGCTCCACTTTGATACCGCGGTTATATTTTCCGCAGATCTCTATCACCTCATTGAGGGGATCGGCGTCCGGGTTATCCGTATAATACAGCCTGTGCTGCTCTCCTTCTTCATCATAGAAAGCGAAGCCATAGGAATCGCATTCGCATCCGTTATAATCGTATTCGCCGCATTGGTCGCTCTGCATCCAGTTTCTGCAGAATTCGTAGATCACGATATAGTCGTCCTTATCTAAGGTCTCCTGCGATGTAAACGATCCGGAAATGTTATAATTGATACTCTTTTCTATAGTTCCGTCATAGTAGACCGTATATAAGTCGCCGCTCCAGTATTCATCGGTAGCACACACAAGGCCATTGCTCGAATGACTGTAGCAAAACATCGGACCGTCAAGCTGTATGAGTCTTTCGTATTCTTCATCCGAAAGTTTATATTCCGTTTTTATCATTTTCCCCCCGCATCCGGTCATAAGCATAAGTGCTGCGATCATCAGGATTATTTTTTTCATAATGTTCTCCCGGGCGGACGATCCGCCCTCTCCTTACAATTATACAGACGTATGCACGGGGCGGGAAGTCACATAATTGCCCAATAAAGGCATAAAAACACCCGGGAGGGATTCCCGGGTGGTGATCACATTATCTTATCCTCTATCATTCCACGAACAGTTTAAGCGCGTCCATGAAATCGTTCGTTATCCATTCACTTCATCAGCCACTTCCATGCAGGAACAACATCCACATGAATATTGTTATATTCAATCTCGGTTTCTTCACTGTTCGTGATAAGAAGAAATCTCGTATCAGGAAGGTGATTTTGAAGCTTATCGAATGCATTCAATTCTCTTTCTTTTGTACTCACATCATTCGAAATGCTGTAGCTGACCTGTATTGCCAGTTTTTCCTCCGGAACATAGAAGTCAATCTCTACATTGCTTTCGAAATAGTAAACATTTCCGGCACCGAAGCGTCTGATCAATTCTATGGCTACCAGATTCTCCAGCTGAGCGGTATCGGAATCCATAGTGAGAAGGCCTAAAAGTCCGGTGTCCATAAAATAGTATTTTGGAGAGGTTTCCTTTTCAACAAGTTTTGCCGCATAATTCTGTACAGCAAAAAGCAGATAGGAGTCCATCATATATCCGACATAGTTGATAACGGTCTGTTTTCCGATCGCGGTTCCCGAGCTTTTCAGAATATTGGTCAGTCTGCTGTATGATATTGGCTTCATTACGGATTCGGCGATTTTTTTCAGGATCAGTCTGACGGCAAAATCGTTGGATATATTGTTTCTTGCCAGGATGTCTCCTATATAGATGGTCTGATATATATTATTCAGATAATCCCGCTTTTTCTGAATATCAACCAGTTCGGGGAATGCACCGTATTTAACATATTGCTCGTAGCATTTGCTGATATCTGCTTTGTCCAAAGTGCTCAGAACCTGATGATAATCTTTGTTTCTGCCCAGTGCATTCAGATACTCTGTGAAATTATATGGGAATACCTGAACAACCATAAAACGTCCACCCAGAGTGGATGCAATCTCATGACTCAGCATCTTACTGTTGCTTCCGGTAATATTTACCCTGTATTTCATATCAGCGAGTCGTCTGACAAACTTCTCCCATCCTGAGACATTCTGGATCTCATCCAGAAATACATAAGGCTTTTTACCTTCTCCGGACATTTCAAGTCCTATCTCAAGGATCACGTTCAGATCTTCAGCACTGACTTCCAATAAACGCTCATCTTCAAAATTCACATAAAGAATCTCATTGAGAGAGATCCCTGAATCGGTCAGATTTCGGATCTGCTGATACATCATATATGATTTTCCGGTTCGCCTTATTCCGACAAAACAGTAATTTATGTTCTCTTCCAACACAACATCCCGTCTGATCATCGGATTGCTCAGATATTCTTCTTTTTGATCAATTATTACCTGTTTCAGAATGTCTCTGTTCATATAATCCTCCGTTCGAAAGAGTATATTGTCTTGTCCGCAAGACAATATTACCTTATTTTTGTCTTGTGTGCAAGACAATATTGACCTGTTTTTGTCTTATTCACAAGACAAGCACTCGATTCAGGCATAAAAATACCCGGGAGAGGTGTCTCCCGGGATTCTTCATCATTTCCTCCTTTTATTCCGGTTTTACAAAGCAATAGATCTTTTTCGAATTCGAATCATATAAGATCACCAAAATTTTATTATTTCGTTCTCTGGTGAATACATATAAACAATTATCGAAATCAGGGAAATCAGATATTTCTTTTTCATAAAACTCCAAAACATCTCTGCATATATCATCCGTTTCCCCTGCATTTCGAGTAAAACTCAAATCTATTATTTGATTCTCTTTGTTTTCAAATACCGTATATCTATAATTTTCTCCATCAAAAGAATTTTGGGTATGGTCCTCCGACAATGAGATGGTATCAGGAAGAGTGATCAACCACGTCTTTTCATATATTTCCTTTACGGAATATGGCCTGATTTTCCAAAACACAAATAAACCCAGCAGACAAAATGGCAATAGGATCAGTACCGGAAATATCAAATTGAACTGTCTCTCTTTTAAATTCATCATTCCCTCTTTAGGAAAATTCCTGTGCAAATTCTATTGGTATAACACCATTCACTCAATAACCTCTGCAGAAAAAGTACATTTATTGCAGAAAATGACAAAAATACCCGGGAGAGGATCTCCCGGGTATCGTTGGTCTGATTTATTTGTTGTGCCGGTGTGCCATTATCGTAAAGAAAAGTGATGTCGGAACTGCGACCACCAAAAGAAGTATCACGGACGGAACCTGGAGAGCATCCAGCTTTAATGTCCATATAACACTGAGCAGGCAGATCCAGATCGCAACCTCGAGCATGTTTATGCTTGTGCCTAAGGTTACGTAGTACATAACGATGTTGTACTTCTCCGGGTTGATCTTGAACGGTGTCCTGTAAAGCTTGCCGGGCATGAAGTGATTCGCGATTATTGTGAAGAACGTTCCGATGAGGAATACTATCGCTATCACAAGCAGAGAAGAGGGCGTACCGAAGACATCGGCGTCATTTTGAATCTCTGCCTGCAGATCTACATGCCTGACATTTATCAGGATGATCACGAACAGCAGATTCAGGACCCCTATAACAACGGAAGCAATCTCCGTCACTATATGCTTCATGGTCAGATAAGGTTTATTGATCATCCTTTTTTATCCTCGATAACGATATCAAGCGGTGCATCGATGTCCTGACCGACGTATTTGCCGTTCTTCTTGCGTTGCTTCACACACTCCGTGAGCAGATATTCAATCTGTCCGTTCACGGAGCGGAAGTCATCTTCAGCCCACTCTGCGAGGGCGTTATACAGTTTTTCCGACAGTCTGAGTGGGACCTGCTTCTTATCAGCCATTAGTAAAGACTCCCTGAATTAACCACGGGCTGAGCATCATGGTTTCCGCAAAGTACTACGAGCAGGTTGGATACCATGGCAGCCTTTCTTTCTTCATCCAGCACAACGGTGTTCTTTTCATTGAGACGCTCAAGTGCGAGCTCGACCATGCCGACCGCACCGTCAACGATGAGCTTTCTTGCATCGACGACTGCTGCTGCCTGCTGTCTCTGGAGCATTGCGGCTGCGATCTCGGGAGCGTATGCGAGGTAGGTGATACGTGCATCAACGATCTCAAGTCCGGCACTCTCTACCTTGCTCTGGATTTCGTCCTTGATACGGCTTGCAACAAGTTCGGTGGATCCGCGGAGGCTTCCGTCATCTGCTTCGCCGTCACCGGTGGTGTCTACGTTATCGGTCACATCGTAAGGATAGATCTTAACAACGTTACGGACTGCGGTATCGCACTGGAGCGAAAGATACTCTTTGAAGTTATCAACCTCGAATACTGCCTTGGCGGTATCCTTGACTCTCCACATGACAGCCACTGCGACTTCGACGGGATTACCCAGGACGTCGTTGACCTTCTGCTTGCTGTTTGAAAGAGTCATGACCTTAAGGGAGATCTTCTTGCTCATAAGCTCGGCAGATGAAACGGTGGTGCCGGATGCACTTACGGTAAGGGGTGAAGCCTGAGCCTTTACGTCGCCGCTCTGTCCGAGCTTGGTGCCTGCTGCGGGGTTGAATGCGGTGCAGAAAGGATTGACGAAAAAGAATCCGTCGCCCTTGAGGGTTCCGACATACTTACCGAAGAGGGTAAGAACGAGTGCCTCATTGGGCTTTAAAACCTTAAGGCCGAGCCAGAAGATCCAGCCGAGGCCGAGATACA